>JARKQP010000761.1 GCA_029974875.1 Mobilitalea sp. | reverse complement strand
ATGGCAACCCGTTGCTGCTCTCCCCCGGACAGCTCATGAGGCCTGTGGTCCATACGCTTTCCGAGGCCTACTGTGTTTAAGCATTCTTCAGCTCTGGCTTTCCTATCCCTTGCAGGATATGACGAAATCCTGAGGCCAAACTCTACGTTCTCATATGCAGACATGAACGATATCAACGCTACCGACTGAAAGATACATCCCATTCTGAGCCTTCTCAATTCATCCCTCTCAAGGTTATTCATTTTTGAGATATCCGTATCCCTCATGTATATGCTGCCTGCAGTAGGGTAATCCAATGCCCCCAGCAAATTTATAAGTGTAGTTTTACCCGAGCCTGACCGTCCCCTGAGTATGGTTAACGTTCCTTCTTTTATGGAAATATTTATATCCTTTAATGCATCAACCGTATATGCTCCAACGTTAAAGCTGCGTTTTATGTTCTCCGTCCTTAAAATTGTACTCATCATCAATCTTCTCCCAACTTTATGGCCTGACCTATCTGTATTTTGGATATTAATGCTCCAAGTACGGCAAAGCCTATAATAAGCATTAAACCCACTATTGCATACAGTCTTAAATAGTCTTCCGCATAAGCTACAACCTTGAAGGGCGGAACCTGATCCGCAGAGCTGTAAGCCACCTGCAATAAGGGTACAAATATCCTGCTGGAAAAATCGCCTATGGCAATGCCGGAAAAAATGGCGGTGCCGGAGATCAAAAGCTGTTCCAGGGCAAGCATGCTCACCACTTTTTTCATTGATAATCCCATAGCCCTGAGTATTCCAAACTGAAGAACCCTTTTTTTAATGGACATTATCCAGTAAATAAAAAATCCCAGCATGCTGACCAGCAGTGTAACTATAAAGCCCAGGGTAAGAGCACCGTTAGTCCCCTGAAGCATGGGATCGTTTTTCATCTTTATGATCTGCTCCTCAGTGTCCTGTCTTCCTTCTATTTGGAGCTTTCCTTCCGTAAGGGCCTCATATACCGTATTGCTCGATGCACCGGCCTTTTTCTTCAGCCAGATCTCATAAGGCTCCACAGCCAGCTTGGCATGGATATAATCAAGGTTGGCAACCACAAAACAAGGGGGCTCTGCAATTTCTTCCACCGCATTGGGATTTATTGTAGGCCAGTAATCTATAAAGGCGTATACGACACAATCCAAAAAATTGTCCTTATTCCAGTTTAATATTATTGTATCGCCTTCTTTTACATTGTACTTGGTTTTAAAGGACCTCGACAGCAGGACCGCCGTCGGAGAATCCGTCATGAGGTTCAGGTAATGATACCAGTGGGTAGCCAGCAGGTCATCCCTGAGCCATGATACTTTTCCGAATTCGCTTGGTATAACTCCTATGAGGTTGGTTTTATCAATCCATTTATCTCCGATTTGCACTGTAGCGTCCTTATTCCGCATGACCTTAGTAGCGGTTTCAACACCCGGAAGGTTTCTAAAGGGCTCAAATGAGGGCTCATAGTATATTATGGGCTCACTGCTCCCGGCAGCACTTCCGGCACTCTGGCCCAAGGGCATGGACCCGTTTTTTGTCTTTTCGTTGCTGTCCCAGACAGGCTGGAGAGTGATATCTGCTCCGATCTGATACCTTGCTTTATCCTCAACATTCTTATTCAAGGTCCTTGCAGAATTGGCATTAAAAATTCCGATTGAAAGGGTGAGGATAATAAATATCATCAGAAATTGCTCCTGTCCGCTTGACCTCCCTACCTGCAGAAAAGAAATATAAAACTCAGGCGGCCAGATTTTCTTTCCAACCCAAAAAATGAATCTTATGATGTATGGATAAACTCGCAGAAATACTAAGCCGGCGCCAAGTATAAACAGGGTGGAAATGACAAAAAGCAGAGGATCTATAGTCATATCCGTTCCTTTAACGCCGCTTATGAATAATAATTTCTGGTCATGATGATAGCTGTATAAACCATAGCAGGCAATACCCAGCAAAATCACATCAAGAAAGTATCTCTTCCAGAAGGACCATTTTTGCTCCCGTGACCTGCTCTGTTTGAACTGTACAATGCTTCTGCGCGAGGATAGTATGGCAGGTACAAGCATGGTCATTATAAAAATCACCATGGCTCCCACCGAATATAAATAAGCACTCTTACCCAGAGCAAGCGGAAGAGCAGCCCTGTTTACAAACTCAAGAAAACCATTGGATGCCCCAAGCATCCTGCATATGGCCAGCCCTATGGGAGGACCTATGAAGAGTGCTATAAAGGCTAAAACCAGGCTTTCGTAAAAATAGCCTTTAAATATTTGAATTCCGCTTCCTCCCCTGCTCTTAATAACTGAAATTTCATTCCCTTCATAATCGATTTTCAGACTTGAAACCATGAAAATATAAAAAATCAGCATTAAAATGATGGGTATCTGGATGACCCATAAGGTTCTCTTCAGCTGCATTTCCCTCTCAGAATATTTTTCCAGTGTCTCAATGGCCGGAAACTCCATCCTTAAAGCCCCTCTGTACTTGGAAAACCATTTCTTCTGGGAGTCATAGGTATGCAAAACAGCCGCTAAATTGCCCAGGCTGATCTTATGATAATCAAAGGCATAATACCATTGCGCTGATGGAACTAATGGAGCATTTTCCTTTTCCAGAAAATTCTTTACAAACAATTCATAATCGATAAGCATCTTCCCGTTAAGGGCGTCCAGTCCGGAATACCAGAAAGGATCTCTTGCATCTTTCATAGTATAGCTGCCCACAATCCTTACCTTGCAGCCCGATTTTGAATTGTCAAAAGGAAGTATATATGTTTTATCCAGCATTAAATCGGAGGATCTCAATGTCTGATCATTGACAATAACTTCATATACCCCGTCCTGAACCTTGCCGGAAAACAACCTGCCCGAGGTTATCCTAATATGATCCTTCAAATCCAAAAGAGCTTCAAGCTTGGTATTGCCAAGGACCAGCTCTTCTCCCTTTTCGATGTCAGGGACTATTTTGGAGGTCGAAGTAAATAAATGCACGGTTCTGGTCAAAACCGGAAGTCTTATCTCCTTTGACAGCTCCTCTTCAATGGATTTTCTAAAGGATTTTATGGTACTTTTTCCGGTTTTCTCATCATATCCGTATGCCAGCTCGGCAGTCACTTTATATCCTCCGGGAAATTTTCCGGTGAGCTGCTGGGAGTTTTCAAGATCACGCATCAGCATCCTTTGCAGAACCCCATCGGTATAAATATGTAT
>JARKQP010000757.1 GCA_029974875.1 Mobilitalea sp. | reverse complement strand
CTACATCAAGCCCACTATAATTATTACGGTTTTACTGCGGACGATCTGGATTTTTAATTCCTTCGACCTGGTGGTAATTGTGACGGGCGGAGGTCCGGCGAACTATTCCCAGACCCTGCCATCCTATATGTATACCAAGGCCTTCTCCGGATATGATTTCGGATTGGCCGGGGCATTCGGACTGCTGTTAATGGTTATACTCGGTATTTATGCGGTAGTATTCCTAAAAATCAGCAATTATGATAAGGCAGGTGATTTTTAATGAAACGCTCAACGAAAAGAAGGCTGGTAAATGTTGTCCGCTTTTTTGTACTTACATTTTTCCTGCTGTTAGTGGTGCTTCCGATTTACTGGATGGTAATTACCTCTTTTAAAATTAACCAGGAAATAGTTAATGCCCAGCATCTCACCTATTTTCCGCAGGTGTTTACCCTGGAAAACTACCAGTCCTTGTTCCGAATGCTGGATTACGGCGGCTTTTTGAAAAACAGTATCACCATTACCATGGCTACGGCCATATGTGTTGTGATCCTGTCCATTCTTGGAGGTTACGGTCTGGCGCGGTTTAAATTTAAGGGGAAATCCGCAGTGCTTTTATTTTTCCTGATTACTCAGATGATTCCGGGTATCCTGGTTATCATTCCCCTTTATGTGGTTTTTAGTAAAGCGGGTCTGGTCAACACCCATTTCAGCCTGTTTGTATTTTATCTGATCACAAACCTGCCTTTTTGTGTTATCACCATGAGGAGCTTTTTTGAACGGATACCCTACGTATTGGAAGAGGCTGCCTATGTGGACGGCTGCAGCCGCCTGGAATCCCTGGTCAAAATCATACTGCCGGTAATGTTTCCGGGAATTGTGGCGGTGTTTGTATTTGCATTTATCGGTTCCTGGAACGAGCTGATTGCCGGTACGATATTCTTAAACACACCGGACCAGTGGACCATCCCCGTAGGCTTGAAATCACTGATCGGAAAGTATAGTGTCCAGTGGGGAGCCCTTATGGCGGGAGGTGTCCTGGCTCTTTTGCCGACGGCAGTGATGTTCATTTTTGTGCAGAAATATGTCGTGGAGGGCTTGACATCGGGAGCTGTAAAGGGTTAGACTAACAAAGGAGTATACATAACCGGAGGTGTTAATGAAAGAGCATTTTATTCCGATAAAACCAGTTTCCAAGGATTTGCTGTATACTAAGATAGCAGATGCGATATTGGAATATATCAAGGAAAATAAGTTAAAGGACGGGGATAAGCTGCCATCGGAGAGAACACTTGCAGAGCAGTTTTTTACCAGCCGTAATTCCGTAAGGGAAGCGTTAAGGGTTTTGGAAAATGAGAATGTTATCAAAGTAAAAACCGGAAAAGGCGCATTTATCAGCTCCGGAGGTGTGGCAGACTCCTTGTACGTAAAGCTTTGGAAGGTGAATTACAGGGAACTGTTAGAGATTAAATGCTTGCTGGAAAAAAGCATTGTCCAGAAATTATGCAATGCCAAGATAGGCAACTCCATAGGAGAAAAGGAGCTGGCTTATATCGAGGAACCCCTCCTGCAGCTGGAGGAAGCTGCCTCCAGAGGAATTTTCCTCCAGAAATTCGATTATATGTTTCACAGCAGGATCCGTCAGATCAGCAAAAACTCCACAATGGAGCAGATGATTGACAACCTGGTCATTGCCCTGGACAACTATGGAAAGGACCTGTATGGAGCTGAGGGAATCTGGTGCAGCACCATACCCTATCATAGGGATATGTTCCAGGCGATCAAGGAAGGAAATATATTTCAGGCGGAGGAAGCCTGTCAGAAAATATATGAGACAGATGCTCAGGCTCTCCATTTGGTGGATTCACTTAAAAAAGAAAATCAATCATAAATTGGGGCTTCCTTTTTCAGGCTTTATCGTTTATAATACTAATTAAATTATTGAAACGGCTCTGTTTTAATAATTTTTAATTAAATAACTTCCAATAAACAAAGCGAGGAAGGGAAGAAGTAAATCAGTTTCACGTTTTCAGAGAGCATCCGGCTGGTGGGAGGGTGCAGCGCGCTGATCGAAATACATCCTGGAGCTGCTGCCTGAACTGACAGTAGGGTATGACGGGTGCGCCCGGTAAAGCGCATGAGTGTATAATGTCCCGTAAAAGCTATGGGAGCCTACGCACTTAAAAAGGGGGATTCCGTGAGGAATTCCTATTCCAGAGGTGGTACCGCATATATGCCCTCTGCACCAATTGGTGCAGGGGGCTTTTTTGTGGCTGCAAAGTGTGAAAAGTCTTACTAGAGTAAGACTTTGGAAGTTCTAAGGCACCAAAAGACGGTGCCTAACAACTTCTATGCTTCACACTGGAAGAAATAATCATTTAGTAAATCACCTGGTCTGGGAGATAATACTGACAATCACTTTGTTTTGGTTAATAAAAAGATAAAGGAGCAGATGAAAGATGAACATTTATGAAGAACTAGTTGCCCGTGGTCTGATTGCCCAGGTTACGGACGAAGAAGAAATTAAGACCCTGATTAATGAAGGGAAAGCAACCTTCTATATCGGCTTTGATCCTACGGCAGACTCCCTCCATGTAGGGCATTTCATGGCATTGTGCTTAATGAAACGGTTACAGATGGCCGGAAATAAGCCGGTAGTGCTTATTGGCGGAGGAACAGCTACGGTCGGCGACCCTTCCGGCAGAACGGATATGCGTTCCATGATGACGGACGAGACGATCCAACACAACTGTGATTGCTTTAAGAAGCAGATGGAACGTTTTATTGAATTCGGGGAAGACAAGGCCATTATGGTAAATAATGCGGATTGGCTGACAAAGCTTAACTATATTGAGCTGCTCCGCGAGGTCGGAGCCTGCTTCTCCGTAAATAACATGCTGCGTGCAGAATGCTATAAGCAGAGAATGGAGAAGGGGCTTACCTTCCTGGAATTCAACTATATGATCA
Organism: Mobilitalea sp.; assembly: GCA_029974875.1. Next base: position 847 of record JARKQP010000757.1, on the reverse strand, counting down.
TGCAGTCCTTTGACTTCTACCACCTGTTCCAGAATTACGGCTGCAATATGCAGTTCGGCGGCGACGACCAGTGGTCCAATATGCTGGGCGGCACTGAATTGATCCGTAAGAAGCTGGGCAAGGATGCTTACGCAATGACCATTACCCTTTTGATGAATTCTGAGGGCAAGAAGATGGGGAAAACAGCGAAGGGCGCAGTATGGCTGGATCCGGACAAAACCTCACCCTTTGAATTCTTCCAGTACTGGAGAAACATCGGGGATGCGGATGTACTTAAGTGTATCCGTATGCTTACCTTCCTTCCCCTGGAGCAGATTAATTCCATGGATCAATGGGAAGGCAGCCAGTTAAATGAGGCGAAGGAGCTTCTGGCATATGAGCTGACCGCCCTGGTACACGGAGAAGAGGAAGCCCAGAAGGCAAAAACCGCTTCCCACGCCTTATTCGCCGGCGGCGGGGATGATTCCAACATGCCTACTACGGAAATTGGGGCGGCTGAACTGACTGAGGGTGCTATCGGTATCATGGATTTAATGTTAAAATGTAAGCTGGTTCCTTCCAAAAGCGAAGCAAGGCGTCTGATCCAGCAGGGCGGAGTAGCTGTGGATGAGGTTACGGTAGAGTCCTTTGACCAGAAGGTTACGGCAGAGCAATTACAAGCTGGCATAAAAATACGTAAGGGTAAGAAGATATACCATAAAGCAGTTTTGGCTTAATAAGACGGCTTATAGGGAGTGAATAAAAAACCGGAGGTAAAAGAAGTGATATCTTTTATCTCCGGTTTTGCTATTTCAATCTTGCATTTCAGCTTTGCTATCTTAATTTTGTATTTCAGCTTTGCTATCTT
>JARKQP010000741.1 GCA_029974875.1 Mobilitalea sp. | reverse complement strand
GATCATCTTTTCACCTTTTATACATAGCTCTTTTTCCCATTTGCTGTCGAATACGCTCCCTCTGCTGATATTGATCTGGTTTTTGTTCTATTTTTACAGTAAGATCGCGTTTGGTGCTTTCATCTGTCTCTGGCTTTCAAGTGGATTTCTGACATGGATCATCGGACGCGGGTCCTATCATGTGGGAGCAAGCGGGCTTGTGTTTGGACTCCTTTTCTTTCTCTTCTTTAGCGGAATTTTCAGGAAGTATATCCCTTTGGTTGCAGTTTCCCTGATTGTTGCATTTATTTATGGAAGCACTATCTGGAGTATTTTTCCCATCACGGAGATGGTGGATGCTTCAATTTCATGGGAAGGACATCTGTCGGGTGCCGTTAGCGGTCTCATTTTTGCCATTGTTTTCCGCAAACAGGGTCCACAAAAACCTGAAGTGGTATGGGAGGAGGAAGATAGTGATGATGTGATGATGAGTTGATGAGTTGATGTGGATAAGGATGACTGGGGAGACGGGATGACTGGGAGATGGGGAGAAAGAAAAGTTAATGCGGAAAATAAAAGGATGATGGTTTCACTCCATTGAGAACCATCATCCTTGGAAATATTATTCAATTACATTGTTTATTCTTAGCTGCCTCCGGAGATGACGATCATGGCTAATCCCCCGATAAACAGGATAAACATAAGCGTCAGTAACAGGTTTACCGGCTTAGAAGCGCCTTTGAACTCTTTCCATATGAATACACCCCATAACGCGGCGATCATGGGTGCACCCTGCCCCAGAGCATAAGAAATGGCCGGACCGGCTTTTCCTGCGGCAATATAGCTCAAAGCCGTACCCACACCCCAGATAATACCACCTAAAATTCCCACTGAATGTGTACCCAGGCTGCCTTTGAAATATTGGGAATAACTCACCGGTTCTCCCATAAAGGGTCTCTTCATGACAACGGTGTTGAATATGAAATTACTTGCCAATATCCCTAACGAGAAAATAAAGAATGCACCGTAGGGAGTCAGCATCCCGGGTGTAGGGTTCTCCAGATTATTCAGGTCCATTGCAGAAGCGACAAACCGATAGAAGAAAGACATCAGGATCCCGGCACATACAGCAATAATAATCCCTTTCCTTTTGTTCCTGCCTGCTTCCGTTCCCGAACTCACTTTTCCCGACGCAAAGCCGTTCAGAATAATAGCAATAACGATCAGGACTACACCTGCAAACAGGATGACAGGATCACCTTTGGGTGCACCGAAATAATTGATAAATACACCTAATACAAGTGCTAATCCCACTCCCACGGGAAATGCGACCGACATTCCTGCCAATGAGATGGAAGCCGACAATAATATATTGGATGCATTAAAAATAATACCTCCTACAAACGCACTCCAGAAATTATTTGCATCTACCTGTACGATATCGTCTGTAAAACTGCGCCCCTGCCCGCCAATACTTCCCAGCGTGAATCCCAGAATAAGGGAAAGGAGTACAATACCGATTACGTAATCCCAATAGAACAGTTCATACCGCCATGTCTTTGCGGCCAATTTTTGCGTATTGCCCCACGATCCCCAGCAAAGCATGGTAATAAGGCAGAGTAATACTGCGAACGGATAATTTTGTACGATAAACATAAATTCAATATAAATTAATGGTTTGTTGTTTTCATTTTTAAGAAATTACGCACTTCGGTTTCTGTCGGTATAGAAGGCTGTGCTCCCATACGTGTGACACAAATGGCGGCGGCTGCGGATGCAAATTCAAGCGTCTCATGCCAACTGCGACCTTTGCTTAGTTCTGCGGCTAAAGCACCGCAGAACGTGTCGCCTGCTGCTGTCGTATCTACTGTTTCCACAGAGAAAGCAGGTATCTGTAAATATATTTGGTCGTTTTTTGCTATGCATCCTCGTTTACCCAATGTCAAGACCACTGTTTTTACGCCCAAAGCCAATAATTTGTCAACAATTCCGTCTTCACCGATATGCTCTATTATTTCTCCTGAAACGATTTCGGCTTCGGTTTCGTTTACGATCAGAATATCTATCTTTTTAATGATATCCTCATCTAATTTTCTCGCGGGCGCCACGTTTAACAGTATCTGTTTCTTATTTTCATAGGCAAGGTCGCAAATGGCCTTGACCGTGTCGTAGGGAATCTCCATTTGCAGGACAATCAAGTCAGCCTCCAATATCTCTTTTTCGATTTCGCGGATATATCCGGGAGAAAGCATCTCATTCGCTCCTGAGATTATTACAATGCTGTTTTCTCCTTTCTCGTCCACCCAAATCATAGCTATTCCTGAAGGGGTATCCTCGACAATCAAAGATAGAGAGACATCCAATCCCTCTTCCTTATAGTATTCCAGAGAATTCAGTCCATTGGTATCTTTGCCCAGGCTGGTTACAAATTTCACTGTTCCCCCGAGCCGATGTGCAGCCACTGCCTGATTCGCTCCTTTGCCCCCCATCGCCTGGAGATAGGAGACCCCCTTAATTGTTTCACCTGCCTTGGGAAACTTTTTTACTTTCGCGATTAAATCCGTATTGGAACTGCCAATCACTACTATCTTACTCATATTATATAAATTATTCTTTAACTATTTGACTTTTCCAAATATGATATGTCCATTCCGCATGATTATTGCCTGAAGGTTGTACATCAGGAGCGGCTTTACTGACTGTAAAGTAAAATGTTGGTTTCTCCCAGTCTTGTAAGTATCCCAAATTATCTCTCAATAGGGCTGCGTTGTGGTTACGCGGATATCCGGTATCCTCCGGTGTAATGCGATATATAGGTTTCCAGCTACCTGTTTGATTCATAAAATCGGAAAGATTCATATAATCGATTTCCAATGAGGTGTTCAGGTAAGCCGGATAATCAGTCGGGTGAGGTTGTACCGGACGGATCATTATGATCTTGTCGGCTTCTTTGTTGATGGCAAAATCAGCGTTGCATGTATAATCCGCACTTTGGTTGTTTATTGCTTTCAATCCGCTTTGTACGATAGTTTGAGGTGGAGTTATCGTATAGTTATCCATATTGCTGAAATCAGCTTCCGACCATACAATCCGTGTACCACCGATATCTCCGACGGTATATGTCAGTAGTACTTTGCCTTTTCCGTCCAAAGATATTACAGATGGTTGGCCTACTCCCCATGCTTTACCGGATCCGCCGACACTCTGATCCCCGGGTGTGGACCATGTCTTTTTTACAATCTGTTCCGGGTATTTTACCCAATTGTCCGTATCCAACTCGTTACTGAATGCTACGCCGATTTCGTTGTAATATACTCCATACATATTGCTTAGGAAAAACATGGCATATTTATAGGTTACACCATCCCAGGTGAAATCACCCGCAATAACCGAAGGATCACACGTATGGTGGTCGTCCCATGAACCCGATACTCCGGGCTGCAGTACGCTTCTGGCACTTGTCTTCGTACCATCGGAATTGATCTTTATATGATAAATATTATCGACCATGATCAGATGATTTGGATTTCCGCAGAAGAACATATGAATACTTCCGTCTTCCTGTTGCAATACACTTGGACAATAAGAATACCTGCTTTCCCCCTGAAACCCGAATACGAATTCCGGGGTAGTGATAGTTGAAATCGGGTTTCCCGGCCCTGGCGGGTCAATAGGTGGCTCAATGGGATCCCCTTCCGAACAGGAAAATATAAACCATATTCCGATGAGTAGAAAGAAATATTTAGTCATGTTACTTATTGTTTTAGAGATGTGTTTGTGTCCGGATATTTATTTGAAATTGGCCGGTTGCTGGCTGATCAATTCAATAAAATGTTGCTTGATATTCTCAGCCTGAATGGAATCTACCATTAAATAATACCGATCACCTTTTTCATCGGCTGTAAAAGTAGTAGCTCCTTTATCCGTTACATCAATCTTACCTGCAGGAGAAATAGTAAAATAAGAGGGACCTTCCACTGAATATAATACTGAAGTCAAATCCCAGGTAGGACGGTCATAAGGCATTTCCAGATAACATTTATAAGCCTCTACCATCGGGTGTGTCGGAGCCCATCCAAAATCATTTTCAATGCTGGCACCCGGATAGTTGATTGCAATTCCCACTTCAAAAGGGGAAGTTACCACACGTGTCGGCCATTCGGCAAAGACCTTTTTTGCGGCTGGAATGTCTTTCACGATGTTGTACTCATATAGATCCGGATTATTGAAGCATCCTGCCATGGTGCATAATAGCTTCACTTTCTTTGCAACCAACTCTTTTCCTGTCAGTGGTGAAAAATCATCTCCGGGGGTATCCAGTAAACGGGCTAGATTGGTAGAGAAGCCTACAGAAATAATTGTAACGGAATTATCGGGTTGTTTAGCCAATAGTTTACGATACAGAATATGTGCTTCCGGTAGAGTTGAATAGTCTTTGAGGGAACGGTGGAATATCGGCTCCCCGTTTTCTTTTTTCATC
>JARKQP010000674.1 GCA_029974875.1 Mobilitalea sp. | reverse complement strand
AATTATAATCAAATTATAATGAAGATTAAGCTATCCATCGGATATAATAATAGTAAAAGTTTCTGGAACTGATAAATTTAAATTTGCTGAACGATATTTTAAGAGGAGGATTATAGTGAGGAAGGCTATAAAAATATTTATTACCCTGGTCATACTCGGTATCATTGGATTTATTTATTATTACATTACGCTGCCGGCAATAAATCTCCATTCCCCGGGCTTCTGGTGGTTTATACTCTTTGCGCTTATTGTTGCCACGGTCATAATCGGGATAATGTCCGCTTTAGATAAAAACGGTAAGCGTGAGGGGCAAAAGAGCGGACGTCATGTTTTGTTTACTTTGGTTTGCAGTGTAACCGTAATTATGCTAATCATTTTCGTCATAGGAGGAATTCTTTCATCCCAGGTGGTGAACGCAAAAAAATACCAGAAGCTTTTGGCAATATCAGAGCGCAATTATACGGATGATATTAAAGAAATCTCCTATAAAGAAATTCCGATTCTGGATAAAGATTCAGCAATTCTGCTGGGCTCAAGGAAAATGGGCAGTATAGCGGAATATGTTTCCCAGTTTGAGGTTGCTTCGAACTATACACAGATTAATTATATGGAAACCCCGGTCAGAGTAACTCCGTTGGAATACGGCAGCTTTTTTAAATGGTTTACCAATCACTCCAAAGGGATACCGGCATATATCAGGATTGATATGGCAACCCAGAATGTGGAGCTGGTGAAGCTGGAAAAAGGTATGAAATACTCTGAATCGGAGCTTTTTGGCAGGGATATACACCGCTATTTACGTTTCCATTATCCGACCTATGTTTTTGATACCATTAATTTTGAAGTTGACGATGACGGGACACCCTATTGGATCTGTCCTGTGAAAAAGTATAACATTGGTTTATTTGGCGGACAGACAATAGGCAGGGCTGTTATGGTAAATGCTGTCACCGGAGAATTAACTGATTATGCAATAGAGGATGTTCCGACCTGGGTGGATAAGGTGTTCTCAGCGGAGCTGCTGATCTCCTTATATGACTATCACGGAACCTTAATTCATGGTTATTGGAATTCGGTCTTCGGCCAAAAGGATGCGCTGCAGACAACGGATGGTTATAACTACATTGCATTGGAAGATGATGTATGGGTATATACGGGCGTAACCTCGGTTGGTGCGGATGAATCCAATGTGGGCTTTGTGCTGATGAACCAGAGAACCTCGGAAACCAGATTCTATTCCATTTCCGGGGCGGAGGAGTATTCGGCCATGGCTTCTGCTGAGGGTCAGGTACAGCATCTTGGCTATAAAGCTACCTTCCCGTTGCTTCTGAACATTGGGGGAGAACCCACTTACTTCATAGCCTTAAAGGATGCGGCAGGCTTAGTGAAGATGTATGCTATGGTGAATATATCCAGGTATCAGATTGTTGCAATTGGAGATACGGTAAATGCCTGCGAGAAAACCTATCTGGAATTGATGAAATCCAGTGGAATCAGCGTTACTGATACCTCAAAGCTTCCGAAGATTACCGGTAATATATCAAAGATTGTGGACTGTGTCATCGATGGAAATACGCATTATTATATCCTG
>JARKQP010000661.1 GCA_029974875.1 Mobilitalea sp. | reverse complement strand
TGAAGAAATCGGGCAGGCCCTCCGTAACTATATTGTTTATGTCATGTTCAAGAAAATACACCAGGATAACTCCGGGTTTAGCAGGGCCGGTTTTGGATATAGTATGCTTTATCCCTTTACGGATAATTTTATTGACAATATGGCCGCCTCCACCCAGGAAAAAGAGAAATATAACCGTATGATCCGTAATAAGCTTGAAGGCCGGGCGGTATCCCAGAAAACAATCCACCATAAAAAGACCTGCGATTTATTAAAGGCTATCGAAGCTGATTTTCCCAGGGAGACCCATCCCATGGCCTCCCGCCTTTTACTTATGATGCTGGATGCCCAGGAATTGAGCCTTCTGCAGCAGAACAGTACAGCGGTGTTATCTCCCGGGAGCCGTTTAGACATCTCCCTATATAAGGGTGGCATCTCCGTATTGATTGACCGGTACTTTGTCCGTAAGGAGCTGACAGAAGAGGATATCCTTTTCTATACAGGAATGGGCTTCTTCCTGCAGCTAGCAGATGATTTACAGGATATCCGGGAAGATAGTGAACGTGGTTACCAGACCTTATTTACCTTGGATCTGGAACCACGCCATGAGGAGGAGCTGGTGAACCGGGCATTGCATTTCATACATAATATTATGAGCTCCTATCAGGCCGAGAATAACCGTTTTAAGGATTTTGTCCTCTTAAACTGCTATCAGCTGGTCTATACCTCCGTACTCCGCAGCAAGGCCTTCTTCTCAGCAGAATATCTCGAAAGGATTGAAGGGCTGCTCCCGGTCACCGGAAGCTACTATGACAGCTTCCGCAGGGAAATGGCTGCAAATTTAGGCTTGGAAAACCAGGATAAGTATATGAAGCTGCTGGATGAGCTTATTGTTCCTTAGCTTATCTTCAGGCAGTCTATAATCTGCCCTAACACAGGATTGTGGTTACTCTTTTTCCATACGGCAATCGTATCCGCATTCGCACTGTCCGGCAGGGAAATCATCCGTACATTTTGATTTTTCTCCAGGCGTGTGTTGCGGTCCAGGACTGCGACGCCCACCCCCGTCTCCACACAGAGCAAAAGATTCTCCAGGCTGTCCGTATAACGGACGATCTTCGGCTCAAAGCCATAGACCCTGCATTGTTCCTTCAATCCCCGGTAACCACCTGGGGACTCCTCCGGTGAGATTGATACAAACTTTTCTCCCCTAAAATCCATCAGCGTAGGAATCGGCAGCTCCGACTTGGGATTTTTGCGGCTCACCGCTAATGCCCCCTTCTGGCGGATTAAGGTTTCATAATTATGATGCTGAAGCGCACCCAGTTCAAAGGACAAGGTAATAATCACATCATAACGGAAGCTGTCCAGCCCTTTGCGCAGCTTACTAAAGCCATCCCTTTCCAGGGTGAAGTCAATGGCCGGAAACTCATCGCTTAAG
>JARKQP010000647.1 GCA_029974875.1 Mobilitalea sp. | reverse complement strand
CTGATCCGATCTTCTCTGTTCCTACCAGTGTTACTTCTGCTGCTTTAACCATTGCATCTGCTGCTTCAATTGCTGCTGTAAGACCTCTAGTTTCAACCATTCCTAATGCTTCCTGAGCCATTTTACTAATCCTCCTGTTTTCTTTTGGAGGATTTCTCCTCCTGATTATGATTTTCTATCAGGAAGAGTTTACCTCCTGATTTCGATTTTCTATCAGGAAGATTTCTCCTCCTGTTTTCGATTTTCTGTTAGAAGGATTCCTCCTCCTGTTTTTTAATATGGATCCATTATATTATATTTCTTAGCTTTTATCCAGTCCACTTAATGCCAGCATTTTCTCAATTGCCGGATCCGGTGCTGCGATAACATGGGTTGTTATAACTCCGGCTAACTGGTTTGCCGCCTCCTGGGCTGCTTCCACCGCCGCTCTTACATCAACAACGCTTCCGCGGAATTTTATGCTAACAATGAGCGGAACCGGAAGACTGTCAGCATTTGCAGGCTTATTGCGGTCAAAAGCTTCAACAGTTACGTTAGCCGCTTTACATCCGGCATCACAGGCCACAAAAGCTGTAACAAGTCCGAAAACTTCAATTATGCCAACTGCATTTCCCATCATTACGTCCATGCCTTTTACCGCACAAGCTGCCACGGATGTGCTGCATGGATCCGGTCCCCCCTTCGCTTATTAATTTTATTTTTTCCAACCTTTACTCCATTCCAGCAGTAACTTTCGTTTTGCTATCCTTAATTAATCAATTAATTTATGACCGTTACTTTCAAGCCTTCCATCTTCAGGTTTGTTACGTATGCATCATTGATCTTATCTAAGGGATATTTATGGGTAATTAATTTGTTCATCGGCAATCCGATTCCCTTTGCCCTCTTTAGGAAATCAAAGGTTGTAGCATAATCTCTTAAGGTATATACCCATGAGCCAACGGTTGTAATCTCTTTCGCACAGATATCAAAGTGAGGATTAATCGTTGCATCCCCGCCATTGATGAAGAATCCAAGCTCACATAAACCACCGCCGCTACGGATGAATTTATAAATATTGGAATGTGCCGCAGGAGATCCTGTACACTGGAACGCGAAGTCAGCGAGCTTACCGCCAAAGGCTGTGCTGGCTGCCGCTGTCAGCGCTTCAATTCCCTTGTGTTCCTTGAAGTTAACTGTTTTTGTTGCGCCCATTTCTTTTGCAAAATCAAGTCTCTTCTGTTCGCCGTCTACCGCTACGATATTCTCGATACCCATGGTACGCAGAACTGCGATACAGATCAGACCGATTGGTCCACAGCCCTGGACTACTACCCGGCTGTTAAAGCGTAAGATGTTAGTGGATTTTGCCCTTTCTACTGCATGGATTAGTACCGCGCAGGGCTCGATGAGGATTCTGGACTCAAGATCCAGATCGCTAACATTAAAAATTGTTGATCCGCCGCGGATTACGATATAATCAGCAAACCAGCCATTTAAATGTGTGCTGTCATCCGGTAAAAGTCCGTATACATCTGCACCGCCAACGTTCTGCTTATTTAAGTCGAACATTGTGATATCCGGGTTATCCTTAAAGATCATACAGGAAACTACTTTATCGCCAATATTCAGGTCCTTACCTGCACTGTCCTTCTTTACGTTCTTACCCATTTTAACGATCTCGCCGGTTCCTTCATGTCCCAATACGACAGGGATCAAGCCGAAGGGATCTCTTTTATACTCGTGTGCATCAGTACCGCATACGCCGCAGCCTTCTACCTTAACCAGGATATCATCATCCCCAAGCTCCGGAATCGGATATTCCTGAAGCTCGATCTTCTCCAGTCCGGTCAGCATTGCAACTCGGCTTGTCTTTGGAATCCCCCCGTTTGCTTTGTGGGAGCAGTTGCCGCTGCAGCCCTCCTTCTTCTCCGGTGTCTGGGCTATTTCCCTGAGCACTTGTTTTACTATATCTTCTATTTTTTCCGAATTAATGTCCATCATTACCTCCTTTGTCCGCCTCCCGGCGGATATTTCTGCTTTAGAGCGGATTTATTAACGAATGCATAAGCTGTCTGACATTACACATCTTCTCGCCTTTGTAAAGGTTCTTGCAGAGGTAAGGCCTTCGCCCGTCCTGCTGGCAATTGTGAAGGTACAGAAGCCTTCTCCTCCGAAGCCCAGGGCTGCATAGGATGGGGCATTCTTTACAAAGATTGCCGTATCGATTGCTTTGCCAAACTTGGTCAGGTTCTCTACATTCTTGGAATGCATATGGGCTGAATGGCGGTTGCCATGCTCAAGCCATACTGCTTTCTCAATCGCATCGTCGATATCCTTCGCCCTTACAATACCAAGGATCGGCATCATCAGCTCTTCCGCGATCAAAGGATGTTCCTTTTCTCCTTCAAAGATGATACAGCGTGTTCCCTTTGGTGCATCAATTCCAATCATGGAAAGCAGGGTGATTGCATCCTTGCCGACGCATTTTCTATTTAAGGCACCTTTTATCATTACTGTAGCTGTAAGCTTTTCTTGCTCTTCCTTATTAATCATGTAGCAGCCATTCTCTTTTAAGAAATAGATTAATTCATCTACAATGGTTTCAACCGCTACAATCTCTTTTTCTGCAATACAGGGAAGGTTGTTGTCAAAGGTACAGCCGTTTACGATATCAGCTGCTGCCTTCTGGATATCTGCCGTGTCATCTACAAGTACCGGAGGATTACCGGCACCGGCACCGATTCCGCGCTTACCGGAAGAGAGCACCGTCGTTACAACGCCAGGGCCGCCTGTTGCCGCAATCAGCTGGATCGCCTTATGCTTTAGCATGCTGTTGCTGGTCTCCATGGTAGGCTTCTGGACAGTTACCGCAATATTAGCCGGACCGCCAACCTCAAGGGAGGCTTCATTTAACATGCTCACCGCATACTTGGAAGTCCTGATGGCTGCCGGATGAGGGTTAAATACTACCGTATTACCTCCGGCAATCATGCCAATAGTATTACAGATGATGGTCTCACTTGGGTTAGTGCAGGGGGTAATTGCCCCGATTACACCAAAGGCTCCCATCTCAACCAGGGTCAGACCCCTGTCCCCGGACCAGGCCGTGGTGGTGATATCCTCGGTTCCCGGAGTTTTATTTGCAGCAAGCTGGTGCTTTAGGATCTTATCACCAACATTGCCCATGCCGGTTTCTTCCACTGCCATCTTAGCAAGTATTTCAGCATTCTCTATTGTCTTCTTACGGATATTGCTGATGATTCTTTCCCTGGCATCCATTGTCAGCTTTTGCATCACCTTCTGGGCTTTGATGGAGGCTTCAATCGCCTCATTCATATCCTCGAAGATACCCGGCTCATTGCTGCCGGATACGGCGCCTGCTGTCTCTGCCTGCAGCTTTTTCACTACCTGCTTTACAATAT
>JARKQP010000642.1 GCA_029974875.1 Mobilitalea sp. | reverse complement strand
CAACATAAACAACACCGGAGCCATCTCTTAAGCCGTAAGCCCTTGCATTTCCAACTACTTTCTTATTGTTCTCATCTACAACCTCCTTAGCCCATTGCACATAATGCCTTTCATTTCCGCTTGTGACAGTTTCATCTTTTCTATCAGCAATTTCCTGTTTTAAAGGATCGATCAGCATTGCATTGAAGCGAGCCAGTTCTTCGGATACAGCCTGCAGATTATCCATTGTAAAACTTCCTTCAATCCGGCTGTCTTCATTTTTTAGCTCCTGTTTCATTCGTTCTAAAATTCCACTTGCTGTAAAATCCATTATGTACCAACTCCTTTCACTACAAAGCTGATTTTCTCTTTCCCATAAATACTGGTACAGGCAAACGTGACACCCGTACCGCTTTGCTGGGGTTCAAATTCAAATTCGTTCAGCTCCTGAATATATGGATTTACCATTAATGCCTCCACAATATACCGCTCTAGTTCCAAGGTTGCTATATCCTCGGAAACTGACTTCCCCACAAGATTATCTTCGATCTCATTTCCAAAATCAGTGCTATATGCGGTAAACCGAAACCTTGGTGTTGTGAGAGCTTTCATGATCCATATCATCAGTGCCTTATTTCCTTCAACAAAGAACGTCTTGCCTGTTTCATCAAGAAGCAGCTTGTTTTCCGCAAAGTCATAGGCATACTCCTTAAATAATGGAAGCTCATTTGAAGATGAGCTATCTGCGACCACCTCCGGATCAATAAATGGGAAAATACTCACGACACCTTCACCACCTTTTCTGCCACATAAAAAGAGATCCCAGCTTGCATTACAATCACTGTATCTCCTTTTTTCAGTAAATAATTTTTATGAAATACTTTTAAGAAATCAAATAGCATCTTCGGAGCTGGAGCATCGGCAAACAGGCTTTCAATTTTTGCCTCTCCTCCTGAAGCCTCAAGCGTATAGGCAGGATTGATATAAATGTTTTTTGATATGGAGCTGTTGCTGGTTTTCAGTACTAAAGGAGAAACGCTTGCAATCTCAGCCAGCATAACTCCACTATCTGCAGAAGGGTTTTTATTTCCACCCTTAAGCAGCTCCACCATCTCAACAATACTTCTTTCACTCATCCTTCCCCTCCTTGTCTGTTTTTTCAATCTCAATTTCATCCATCATATTTTCAAAAGCTAATGTTAGCTGCATCTCTGCTTTTCCGTTTGTAAAGGTATGGGTATCACTTTCAATATAAAAAGCTCCATACAAGCCTGTATCCGGCTCCTGAATTACAAGAGAATATCCGGATACCGCTCTGAAATCATTTGGAATGCCATTAACTGATGCGGATTGTTCGGTAGTTTTCAATAGGTTCTTAGCTTCAGCTGTTGCATCCTTCCCATCTTCTTGCTTATATACCTTCTGTACTGTACCGTACTTGCTCTGTGAATCCCTGTCCTCAACGGTATTGACTGCATTCCCATTTTTATCAGTTATGATGACTTTGTTCACTAGGCTTTGCAGAGAGCTTTTATAATTGGCATCCGTCAAGTTGTAGTCCCCACTCAAGACTACACCGCACTGTGTACCTTTTTCCACCACGCACAGTTTATTCACTTTTTGTATTAGAGGAATGTACTTTTTACCATTTTTTCGGCTGGCTGCGGTGTATGCCATCATAATTCCTTCATATGCCTTTTTACCCAAGCATGGCATATATACACTAACTCCAGTTGCTGCAATTTCTCCACATTCAATCCCAAGCTCTGCAGCTATTTCCTTTGTGATATTCTCCGGCAGACCTTCATAAACCTTGCTGACATCCGAGTTATTCACATAGAACATCAGGTCAAAGGCTAAGTAAGTAACAACATTAGAACTGGCAGTCTTATCAATATCAAATATAATTCCACCAAATATATTTTCGTTTGAGTCATTGCGCATGATGATCTCATCCCCTTCGTTTATGACAACTTTAGGGAAGCTGGCATCCTTGCTGTTTTTGGCAATCGTAAAATTTATTTTTCTTGCCACCTGTTTTGTATCTCCGCTCCAGCTTATGCTTTCGACTAACTCACTGATATCCTTTCCTCCGGTTAATAATTTCATAACGCTCCTCCTATCCCGGAATGGTCAATACCTGTCCGGGATATATCAGATTCGGATTCTTGATTTTATCCGTATTGGCATTATATATTTTGGTGTACTGTGAACCGTTTCCATAATACTTTTTAGCAATCGCCCAAAGGGTATCACCACGAACCACTGTATGTGTATTTCCTGCTCCTGCAGTGTTCGGTCTTTCTGTTAAACCGTTACTTTTGACCTTTGTGTCGATTTTTACAGAAGGCACATTGAGCGTTCTGTATTCTGACAGGTCAATCTTATAATAAATATCTTCATCTCCTTCGTTCATGCTAAATGTAAGATTATCTATCAGCATTGCCATATTTACACCCATGTCAGTTACAATTACCCTGACTACCGTATTATTGGTTTTCCACTTCTTCAGCAGCTCCACATATTCTTTAGGTTTCTTTTTGGCATGTTTATAAAACGGAGATTTTTTGGAAGGGAAGAAGCTTGACAGGCTCGTGCCTGTCAAACCTCTATTACCTTTTAAATTCGCCTCCCCTATGTTTAACAGGGTTATCTTCTGGTTTAGCTGTGCTTCCGTAAATTCAACCGTTGTCGGGTTAATCGGGAGCACAATCACTTCTTTCCGATTATCTGCACTAAGCTCTATTTTTCTATTCTTCATGCTTCCCTCCTATGGCATATTTACCGCAACCTCTACCACCTTTTTTGCCACCGCATTTGCTAACTTATCAATATCAGCCTCTTCACGAATAATAATCGTATCCGCTATTTTTGCAATCGTAAGCGTAATGGCACTGGCTATCCTTTCTTTTGTCAGGCTGTTCTTCTGAACAGTTCCTGCAGGAATACCTATTGCTTCCTCCCTCTTGGGAATTTGTTGTACTGCAGCTTGTGAAGCAGATGCCTGATACCCTTCTTCCTTTTGAGTAAATATTCCTGCGATTACACTGACGTACTTTTCTATCCGGAATAAGATTTTATTGTCTTCATTGTCCTTTCCGGAATTCTGATTCATAGCAACCGCCTTCACAGGAGAACCTCCTGCAGATGAGCGAGTCACTTCTTTGGTAACAACATTGGCTGCACTGGTATTTGTGGCATTCTTTGCATACGAAACGCTTTCTTTATGTGGAAGAATTCTTGAGCCTTTTGGCAGATCAACCAGCTCCGCTCCGTTTTCTCCAACCCAAGTCAGACCGCCCTTCCAGTTGTTATCACCACTTGCATTCTTCCCGACTGAATCGCCCTTGGGACTTTCTCCGGTAACTTTTCCAACAAGCCAGCTCCAGCCATCGGAAATTGTAGATAATGCCCCTCCGATGCCTTCTACAATCGGTTTAATAATTCCCCATACCGTCTCGATAACAGATTGAATGCCAGGGAATACTTTTTGAACCACCGCAAAAACCAATTTAAACGCATTAATTGCGATATCCATTACTGGAGAGATTACTCCCCATGCCGTACTTAATATGTCTCCGATCAATGGGGCTGCCACTCCGATTACCTCTTGAATAAATCCCATTCGCTCTCCGACAAACCCAATAACACTTCCAACCTTTTCTCCGATGGAAGAAAATATTGTCTGAAATATCGGTGCCAGCGTAGTGATTACCGTTCCAATTCCCTGAACCAGTCCGGCTATGACCGGAGCTGCCTGAGCGATAATATTACCGATGGTAGATACTACCGTTTGAATAACCGGAAGGATAACCGGGAGCATCGTCTGCACTGTGGAAATAATACTGATCAGAGCTGGCATACACGCAGTAACCACCGACTGAATAGTTGATATCATTCCACCGCCAAAAGCCGTCAGCTGTGGAAGTACCGCTACGAATGCATTCCCCAGACTTCCCATGCTGTCAAAAAGCGTATCAACCATACCACTCATAGAGGACGGTAAGATACTGATCATGCCAGCCTTAAGGCTTTTTATAATCCCTCCGCCTGCCTCCTTAATTTTAGGAGCAGCGTTTGTAATTCCGGTTTTTACTACCTTTGGCAACGAGGAAATTACACGTCCTATCATCGGAACGGCATTCTTAAACAGGAATGTAGATGCTGTCTCTACCAATGACTCCATGGAGCCTGTTACATCTCCGCCTATAGCCATGTTGCCTAAAAGGTTTTTAGCCGAGGCTTTCATGGCTGCAAAGGAACCGCTGAAGGTTTCACTTGCCTCTTTTGAAGTAGTTCCTGCTACTCCTAACTGCTCTTGTACTGCATGGATAGCGTTATATACATCTGAGAGGTTATCCATGTTGTACTTAACTCCTGTGAGCTTACCAGCATCCTTAAGGAGCCTCTGCATCTCCTCCTTAGTACCGCCATAACCAAGCTTCAGGTTATCCAACATAGTATAGTTTTGTTTTGCAAACCCTTGATATGCGTTTTGAATAGAGCCGATATCTGATCCAAACTTATTAGCGTTATCAGCCATATCAACCATAGCCATATCCGCCACACCAGCAGCTTTAGCAGTATCTCCTCCTAAACTGCTTAACAGAGATGCAGAAAAGCTTGTTACCTGCTCCATATACTCATTTGCGGACAATCCAGCGGTTTTAAATGCTGCATCTGCATTTGCCTTTACAACACCAGCATCTCCCTTAAACAGTGTTTCCACACCGCCTATACTCTGCTCTAGGCTTGCCCCTTCACTAACAGCACCTCCAACCACTGCAACTGTGGCAGCTGTGGCTACGGCTGTTACCGGGACTACCACACTCTTTGTCAAGCTCTTAAGCTTTCCTCCAATGGCTGACAGCCCTTTTGATGTGGCATCCTTCAGTTTTACGATTGGGGAGAAAATCTTTCCTCCGATGGCTTTTAGCTTTCCAGTGACTTTGGTAATGCTGGCACTGGCTGAATCTTTGAGCTTAATAATGGGAGTGGTAACTTTCTTCGCCACTCCCTTAATCGCACTCTTTATTTTTGTTACCTTGGCAGTAGCTGCATCTTTTGCATTGACAATTGCGGTAATACCTTTTTTCAAAGGATTTACCTTTTGCTTTAGTTCATCGACCTTTTTTACAGCCGATGCAGTATTTATCTTTGCCTCATACTGTTTATCCCAAGTTGAGGTAAGCTCTTTCTTGGTTTTCTTAACATCTTCTCGGAAAGCAGTCTGCTCTTGCCTGACACTTTTCAAAACAGAGGAAGCATTATCTTTAATACTAATTGAGCCTATTACACTCATTCAATCACTCCTTTGTATGAAAAGAACCGCCGTTGCTCCTCCAGAGCCTTCTCCATTGATGCTATGTAAAACATTCTTTCCTCCACCCCCAGCCCCAAAAGATAATCCAGAGTGAAACCCCTTTGAGTATAGTGGTGCAGGAAATATACCTCCCCATCTTGGGTTATGAGTTTTTTAGTTCATCAACAACCGTTACTTTCTTAGCTCCAATCACACCAGATAATTTCATGATTTCTGTAGCAATATCCGTTATTTCACTCATTTCAAAGATATCCGTTACTTCGGTATACTGTACGATCTCCCCGGCTTCCTTCAGCTGCTTTGCTACTTCCTTTAAATCCGGCTCAACTACCGCAAGATATACCGAATATTTATCTCCGGCATTCGGATCGTTTTCATCTTCGATTTCCGTACACTCTACAACCTCTGGATAATCAAGATTCCTGATTTTGATATCTTCATCAATACTTGGAACATGTAATGTCCGGTACTTCCTAACTTTTTTTTCCTGAAGCCTTTTAATTGCCTTTTGTGTAAACTTCTGAAAAACCGCTGTCTTATCTACTGACATTTACTTTACCTCCATGCTACGCTATTTTATCAAGGCACTGCATATCACTCGGTGTGAATCCAATGCCCGTTTCTTCTTCAATGATTCCACCCTTTTCCCAATTCACAACAGGCAGTTCATTGTGCCATACATTATCAACCGCCCAGCGTTCTATCTGTTCTCCTACAGCATCCGGATCGCCTAATTTAGCAATAATCTGGCAACGCTTATCTTTTCCTTTTTTCCAGCTATCAAGAATTTCTTTGGCTCTTGTGTAAACCTTCTTGACCGTATATGAGCCTTCGCCCTTCAGGCCAGTCAGCTTACTGTCCACATCCAGCCCAAGCTGAACATCTTCCCTGTTTGCAGTAACCTTAAGCTCAATCTTTGAAATCTCAAAGACCTTTACTCCGTCAATCCAAACTTCGCCCCACGTTCCTGAAAGCGTTTTATCGCCTCTGATTGTATCTGCCATTCTTCATCCCTCCTACATATTGACTTCCATGTTCAAATCTTCCATGGCATCCACGAATTTTACATTGCTGCTGATAAATACCTTTGAGCCTGTATTGGCTTTTGCAATGGCTGCATCGTCCATTTCAGAGGTGTCTGTTCCTCTTGACTCAAGGTACGTTCTCTGTGCTTCCACATTTACAGCAACCGTATTGTCATAGCTCCTATCCAGAACATTTCCAAGAAGCTCCTTGTGATATGAGCCGATTGCAGCCACAAAAGACTGCTTGTTATCATAATCATTAATTACTTTACCGACATAATAATCCTCATAGGTTCCTCTGATATCATCCTGATACAAGTCCATACCCTCGACAATCTTAATCTTTCGGACATCCTCGTTCTTTTCTGTGGTAAAAGTAGTAAGGCTGTTGACCCCTCTGCCGATTTTGTATTTTTCACTGTCAAATACAATAATCAGCTCCCCGGCATTGATACGCTCATCCGGATCGTCAGGCACATCTGCAGACGTGATATCTGTTAGCACATAATAAGTGCTGCTCCGATCCAAGGACAATCCTGCCAACACACCAGCGATTCTTGCACAGTATTCAGATGCAGTGTGTGTCTTTCCTGTAATGGTGGAAGCTACGGAGCTGGTAGTTAGATTGATAATCCCCTCATGATCAGCTGCGCAATTGGGAAGCACCGCTTTAAAGGTTTTCTTACTCTGCTCCCTCTGTTCTTTAATCCACGCAGAAACGATAGTCACATCTGCAGGAACAATCCCCGGTATGGTAAGATAATTCCATTTTAAATCCTTAATCTTCTTAAGTGCTGCATTGTAGTTTTCAGAGGAAGTGGCAAGTTTCACTACCACCACCTTAGTAGGACTTCCCTCATAAATCAGTTTCAGGAAATTATAGTTGTCTTCTGTAAAATGCGTAAAATCAATGTCAGCTACGCTTTTATAAACTGTAACCATCTGACCGCCAGCCGTATCATCTTTCAATACGCAAACCACAATGCCCCTTGCACTTCGTTCTATGGCAGTGCTGCCTTTTGTCTTAAAGACTATATTAATCTCCGGTAAGCCTAAGCTCATTTCTCTCACTCTCCTTTTTTCATAATTGTTTCAAGTTCTCCCATCAGCTCATATTCTTGCGTCTCTTCCCGGCTATCCCTAAAGCTGATAGAAAAAGAGTAGTGCAGAACATGATCCACTGTCTTAGAGCTTGCATCCTTTACTGTAATATTCCTGTTTCCAAATGAGAAAACAGGTCTTATCCGTTGATCCAGCTGGTAAGACTTTTCTAAATAAACAGAATTCAATTCACTTTTATCATGATAGGCAATGTCAATGAACACACTCCGATCAGTAAAATATCTGTCAACGGTAATGCTGCCTGTGGGAATTATGTCAATGAAATAATAAGTCTCTGCATTTAATCCCTGTTCTGCATCTTCCGTTTTTTTAATTTCTTCAGCAAAA
>JARKQP010000628.1 GCA_029974875.1 Mobilitalea sp. | reverse complement strand
AATTAATTTTATTTCTTTCACCCTTATTCTATGCAATGATCAGCTTCGCTGCTCCATAGATTCCCGCATCATTTCCAAGGGTAGCCAGTTTAAATTCTTTATTCTTCAATGCATCCATAGCATATTGATTATAATACTTCTTTATGGTCTCTGTAATAATCTCACCGGCTTTTGAAACTCCGCCGCCGATGACAAAAGCTTCCGGATCAACTACCTGCGCGATATGTGACAGGGTAACACCAAGATAATAGCAGGCCTTTTCTACTGTTTCGATTGCCAGCTTGTCTCCTTCTTTCGCGCAGTCAAATACGGTTTTCGCGCTGAGCTCCGGATAAGTACGAAGTGTAGAGGAATCGGTACGCTCTTCCAACAGCTGCTTTGCAAGCCTTACAATTCCGGTTGCGGAGGCATACTGCTCAAGACAGCCCTGCTTGCCGCAGCCGCATTTTACCGTCTCTTTATCATTGACAAAGATATGTCCGATTTCACCTGCCGCACCGTTGCTGCCTGCCAGCAGGGAGCCGTGGAGCACGATTCCTCCGCCCACACCGGTTCCAAGGGTTACAAGCACCATGTTCTGGTAGCCCTTTCCACCGCCAACCCAGCATTCACCGAGTGCCGCAACATTTGCATCATTTCCGGCTCTTACCCTGAGCCCTGTGAGATTAATCATCTCTTCCTCTATATTAAAATTTGCCAAACCAAGATTAGCAAGCTGGAGTACTTCCCCATTGTCCTTAACAGGACCTGGTATACCAACTCCGACACCCAGGACATGGTCTTTGTCCAGCTGCATTTCATCCATCTTGGATAAGACAAAATTCGCAGCATCCTTTAAGATATCCTTTCCATCTCCTGTACGTACGGTTTCAAAATCCCATTTGCTGAGCAGGTTCCCTTCCGTATCAAACAAACCAACCTTGACAGCTGTTCCGCCAATATCAATTCCAAAACATACTTTTTCCATACTGTTACCTTTCTATCCCCGTTTATCTATAGATTTAAAAATTAGTACCATCTACCGTTATAACCTAATTATCATTTTTTTTCAAGCTATTTGTAACCCGGTTATAGAGTTCCTGGGCTGCGTTGTAGCCCATCTTCTTCTGGCGGTAATTAACTGCCGCGGATTCACAGATAATTGCAAGGTTTCTGCCGGGGCGGATCGGTATGGCATGGCAGGGCACTTTATTACCTAAAAATTCAATGAAATCATCCTCTAAGCCCAGGCGGTCATAGGCTCTGTCCTTATCCCATTCCTCCAGCTTGATTACCAGGTCAATGGCCTGTGTATTCTTTACGCTCTCTACACCGAACAGGGTCTTAACATCGATGATTCCAATTCCCCTTAATTCGATGAAATGTCTGGTGATATCCGGGGCGGAACCAATCAGGGTCTCATCACTTACCTTCTTAATCTCTACCGCATCATCGGCAACCAGACGATGTCCGCGCTTAATCAGCTCAAGGGCAGCTTCACTTTTGCCGATACCGCTTTCTCCCATGATTAAGATACCTTCACCATATACGTCCACAAGTCCTCCGTGGATTGTGATCCGGGGTGCCAGCTCTACGTTCAGCCAGCGGATCAC
>JARKQP010000625.1 GCA_029974875.1 Mobilitalea sp. | reverse complement strand
CATATGCCAGAAGAGGCACATATTCCCTGGAATGATCCGTACTTGGAGTGACAGGATCGCACCCGTGGTCTGCTGTTATGATAAGCAGATCGTTTTCCGTCATATTTTCAAGAACCTCCGGGATGCGCCTGTCAAGTTCCTCCAGTGCATTTTTATACCCTGCTGCGTTGTTCCTATGCCCGTACAGCATGTCAAAATCCACAAGGTTGGTGAATATGAGGCCCTTATTCTCAGTTTTCATATATTCAAGGGTCCTGTCCAGACCCTCCATGTTGTTTTTTGTATGTATGGAGCGGGTGACGCCCTTTCCCGAGAAGATGTCCTCTATCTTGCCCACTGCCATTACATCAAAGCCCTGCTCCTTCATCGCATCCAGTATTGTAGGTCCTAGGGGAGAAAGAGAAAAGTCCCGCCTGTTTGAGGTGCGCGTGAAGCTGCCGGGTGCTCCGGTGAATGGCCTTGCTACTACCCTTCCCACCGCATGGTCTCCTGTGAGCAGCTTCCTGGCAGCTTCACACATCTCGTAAAGCTTTTCCAGAGGGAGAATGCTCTCATGGGCAGCTATCTGGAATACACTGTCTGCTGAGGTGTAGACGATGGGGAAGGCTGTCTTCATATGCTCTTCACCCAGGTCCTTTATTATCTCCGTTCCTGATGCAGCATAGTTTCCTAATACCCCTGTTCCTACTCTAGCTTTAAATTCCGAGATGATTTCATCCGGGAACCCATGGGGATATACGGGGAAAGCCCTGGGGATATGTATGCCGGCAATCTCCCAGTGACCTGTGATGGTATCCTTTCCCTGGGATACCTCCGACATACGGCCATAGCATCCTGTTATTTTTCCGGGGACAGGCAGGTAATCCACTCCGTCAATCTTACCCAGGCCAAGGGTACACATATGGGGGATATCTATTTTTCCACACCTTTGAACAATATTCCCCAGGGTATTGCTCCCCACATCTCCATATGCTGCGGCATCCGGCAGCTCGCCTATTCCCACGCTGTCTAAAATGATTAAAATAACTCTATCTATACTCATATCAATTATGCCTTTACCAGATCTATTTCTATGATGTTTTCCGAAACGGAATGGTGCTCAAAATATTCTTTGGCAAGCTTTATGCTCAGGTGATCCTTATCATATAAGCCATCGTCCAGAATCTTGCCGTTGAACCTTGCCTCGCCCAGCTTATATTCTCCCCAATCAAGATCCTGCTCGTTTTTTACCACCATTGTCATTTTCTTTTGAAGGTAGATATAATGCACCTTTATCTCCTTTTCGCCTTTGAATTGCTCTTTTACAAGCTTGGGAGAAATATTGAGGTCGCCCAGGCAGGCCTTTATGCCGAATATCTCGGTAATTATGCTGAATATGAGCCATGAGCCTGAACCTGTAAGGTAGTTGTAGCTGCCTCTTGCGGATTTTGAGTCTATTGATGCCGGCACTCCCGGGAATATCCTG
>JARKQP010000616.1 GCA_029974875.1 Mobilitalea sp. | reverse complement strand
TGAGCGGCTCACCGATGAACAGATCCGTGCGGCTGCAAAGAAAAATAGCATGGAAAGATTTGTAGGGCTGAATGTACTTAACGCTATTGGAATATTTCTGCTCATCATCGGTGTTATTACTGTTGCACGATATACCTATGTTCGGCTGACTGATCTGCTAAAGGGAATTATGATGTTCACTTTAGGCGGCGTAATGCTGACTGTTGGGGAGATTTTAAACAGGAAGCAATCAAATGTTTTCTCCAAAAGCATCTTGGCAGGAGGGGTCGCAATACTGTATGTAGCGCTGTCCATGAGCTATTTTGGACTGCATATTCTGGGCATATACCCGGCTATTATCGTGTGTCTTCTTATAACAGCAGGCGCATTGGTATTGTCTACCCGGCATAATTCACAGGCTATTGTTGCATTTGCACTGATTGGGGGATACTTGCCAATGTTTTCAATTGGCTCAAGCGCTGCGATAATGTATGGTGCAATGGTATATTTTGTAGCACTTAATTTTCTTGCCCTATTGATTTCCTTTAGTAAGAAGTGGCGGATTTCATCCTTTATCGGTCTGTTTCTCAACATTATCGGTACAGTGTTCATTTGCTGGAATTTCTATGGTGCGGATGGGACACTTGAAAAGGTACTTGCAATTTCTTATGTCATGTTTGCATTTTTAGTTTATACCTATATACCGATTGTCAGCACATACCGCACCAAGGTGAAACTCACAGGTTCTGATGTTGTGTTACTGGCAATCAATACGTTTTTTAGCAGTTTAATCATGTATGGGGTATTTTACAGCTTCCATTTGCAGGATTACAACGGACTGCTTGCGATAGCCTTTGCTGTAGTTTATTTGCTCCTAGGCAGATTTGTTGAAAAGAAATGTATCGGAGAGCAGCCATATACAAAGGCACTGTTTTATTTGACGAGCCTTGCCTTTGTTGTGCTGGTTATACCGCTGCAGTTTGGGAGGGTATGGCTATCGCTCGGATGGCTTATAGAGGGTGTATTGCTTGCCTCATATGGAATTTTGAACAACGGGAAAGCGTTTAAACGGGCAGGTTTCGTTATAAGTCTGTTATGCCTGTGTGCATTTGTCCTGTTTGACTGCACCTGGGCGGAGCACTACTTATTTGCTTACAAATATCTTGCAATCACGCTTGGAAGCATAATTATTTTGGGTGCATATATGTACAAAAAAATAATGGCAATGCGGTTCGTAAGAACTTACAAATATTTTGTCCTTTCCAACATATGGATATATAGCCTATACATAATTGGAAAACTTGGGAATAACCTATATAAAATTTATGGCACCCAAACAACCTATCACATTGGTTACCTGGTTGTTGCGTCTTCAGTAACCGCAACCTTTTTCCTTGCCTATATTATTTTGCGGATAAAACTTTTATCCGACCTCGGAACAAAGATATTATCAATGGTAATGTATAGTATTGGAATTTTAGTGCTTTTCTTTCTTAATACCTTTAGTAAACCAATTTCCTATCCATATTTACAAGCAGCTGCACCCGGAAACGGCATGACATTAATAGGGACAGTAATCTTAGTTATTCTAGGGCTCCTGTCCGTTCTCGCAATACATGATTTAATAAGAATAAATGTTAAGGAACAGAAATTAGGCGTTGAGTGGCACCCCATAATCATTTCCGGATACTTTGTAATCATCCTTACACAAAACTTGATCACCCAATTTAACCTATCCTTTTCCAATGCCGCAATCAGCATCATATACGTCTTAACCGCACTTGCATGGATTATTTTCGGGTTCATACGCCGCTACTCCTTTATGCGCCGGTTCGGATTAGGGTTGGCTATTTTAGCAGTAGTCAAATTATTCTTAATTGACCTGTATGGCCTAACACAAGGATACCGGATCATATCGTATTTTGTGCTGGGCATAGCGCTTATCATGATTTCCTTTGTATACCAATATTTCAGCAAACGCTTAGAATTAAAAGAAGAGGTGCCCGTTGACGCAGAAAAAGACAGTTAATATATTACAAATATCTATACCCCCACTCTAACGCGCGGACTGTCCTCCAAAGCCTACCCTGGCCGGGGAGAGGTATATGGGGGAAATGTGTTTCATTTCGGAAGACAACGTGCCTCGCCGACCGTCCTGGAAAGATATGCGTACTTTGCATGTCTTACCAGGGCGGTCCTAGAGGTACGTTGTCTTGAGAACGAAACACATGCCCCCATATACCTCTCCCCGGCCTTCCAAACCTTCCCCAGAAAGTCCGCTCACTAACTTTATCCTATTACAAACCACAACGCAAATTTCCTCCAATCCCCTATCGATATTATTCCCAATTATGCTATAATAGTGGTGTCAATTGATATCATTTATGTAGTCGTAAAAGATACCATAAACGAAGGGTGGCGTGATATGGCAGAACAAATGCTTAATGCCTACGAAAAAACAATTAAGGATGAAGATACGCAAGTTGTTTACAAGCTGGTATTTAAGAATGCATTGTACAGTCTTGAATGCTATTACGAGCAGATGAAGCACAAGAATTATTGCTATCTTGAGAATATTACAGAAGATGAAGGAGATGCAGAATTTTTTCTGCATCTGCTGGCAAAAGGTAAAGCTTTACCAATACATATAAAAGATATTGCAGAAGATTATTTTGGAAAACGGTTCTCCGTTCCAACGGGATACCCAAGAGGTTAATAATATACTACGGAAAAAGCACCATGATAGGGAACTTTGTGCCCGGATGCGCACTTATTGCCTCCGGCACTGATGCGAAATATCATACAGATACGATCGATCATGAATGATGTCATGAACTTAAGAACTGACTACAAAAAAAATGAATAAGAATGACTTAGAAAAGGCTGTTCCTATACTATTCCAACCGTTAATGGCCAAACGGGAGGATAAAGTCGCGTAGAAATACGGGACTTTAGTACGGGAAGGGCCTTTTTTATATGCCCCCAGACCATCAAAAACCACTAAAAAATCTCTTTAATGAATAAAGAATCTCAATTCTGAGAAAATATTAAGGTAGATCCTAATTAAGCTTTGAATTCAGAATACTAGGGGGTTTCCATGGAGCAAGTTATCAATTCACAGGCAATCAAAGAATTATTTTCGAAAAGCAGTGACGTTTTAGTCAGGCCCATTAAAATAAACCAAAACAACATTACCTTCCATATCTTTTGCGTAGACGGACTGATTGATTCTACATTAGTAGATGAGGCAATTCTAAGAACCATGATAGATGACCCCTATATCCAGAATTATATTACGGAGCGTTCCGTTATGGACTATCTGCTAAATGGCGGCGCCTACCATGTATTTACGGAGGAGGAGGGAGATTACCAAAAGCTGTTAAAAGCGGTTCTAAGCGGAAATCTGGCTTTTATTTTTGATGGAGAAAAAAAGGCCATCGTATACGATATTAAAAGCTTCGAAAAGCGCTCCGTGTCAGAGCCCATGGAAGAAGGGGTTGTAAAGGGAGCCAAGGATTCCTTTATCGAAGTAATGCGGACCAACACCGCATTAATCCGCAGGCGGATCCGGTCGGAGTATCTGGTCATCGAAGCACTTACGGTGGGAAAGGTATCAAAGACAGATATAGCCCTTTGCTATGTCAGCAATATTGCAAATATGGAAACGGTGAATAAGATCAAGGAAAAGATTCAGGCGATCAATATAGATAATATCTCCACCCCGGCCTTTATCGAGGAATATTTGATTGAACATAATAAGAGCCTATTCCCGCAAATCATGTATTCACAGCGCCCGGACCGCATCTCGGCAAATCTTTCAGATGGGCGTATCGCCTTAGTGGTTGACGGGATCCCCTTTGTCTATGTTTTACCCTGCCAGCTGCCCATGCTGATGCAATCCCCGGAGGATTATGCAAATCATTTTATCGTAGGCTCGGCGCTCCGGGTGATCCGTTATCTTTCAATGGTTATTACCTTGTTTTTGCCAGCCTTTTATATTGCGGCGACCACCTATCAAAACCAGATGCTTCCGGTACAGCTGGCCCTGTCCACCCAGCAGGCAAAGCAGAATGTACCCTTTTCCTCCTCGACGGAGGTGCTGGGGCTATTAATTGCCTTTGAAATCCTCATCGAGGCAGGACTGCGCCTGCCTAAGGCCGTAGGTACTGCCATGTCCATTCTTGGCGGTATTGTGGTTGGCCAGTCAGCTGTTTCGGCAAATATTATCTCTCCCCTGGTAGTAGTTGTAGTATCCCTGGCGGGAATCTCCGGATTTATGATGCCAAACCAGGATTTAAGCAGCGGAATACGGGTCATACGGTTCGCATTTGCGCTGTTGGCGGCGGTGGGAGGCTTCCTTGGACTGGCTGTAGGGCTGATCCTGGTAATAACCCATCTTTGCAGTATGGATAATTATGGGGTGGCTTATCTTTCACCCTTTGTTGATATTGATGAAAGCAACCACAAGGATACCTTGTTCCGGTTCCCGGTGAAATATTTCCGTAAAAGACCTAAGGATATTGCGCCGGAAAACCATATCAAACAAAGACCATAGGAGCTGTGGGATATATGAAAACAAACAGGATATTTTTTATGCTCTGCCTAGCCATATTGCCTTTCCTGGGTGGCTGTACCCATGATATGAGCAGGAAGGAAATTGATGAAATTGACCTGGTACTGGTGCTTGCCATTGATTATGACAATGGGGAGTACACCGTTAGCGGTCTATACAGCACCGGAGGAGGTGCCGACCCGGAGAAGGGAACCGGTACCGGGACGGAAGAGGTGGCAAAGGGAACCGGTAAGTCCGCTTATGAAGCCCTGGAGGATCTTAAGCTTAAGAATAAAAAATCCATCTCCCTTGCACAGGCAGGCTCCTTCCTGATCGGCGAAGGGGCGGCTAAGCAGGGCTTAGGCCGAAGCCTTGATTTCCTCTCAAGGGATGAAACTATTAAGATGGAGGCCCTGATCTATATAACCAAGGGTAAGAAGGCGGCTGATTTCCTCGGGGAGGGAATTGAAAATAAGCAGACGATCCATGAGGATCTGGAGGCCATGAAGCAAAAGCAGCAGGAGATTCTGACCCGTAATGACAACACCATGGTTAATATTTTAAATGACATGAAGCAGACGGATTCCTGTGTGCTGGTGCCTTACCTGATCGCCGATAAGTCGGGGTATCTGATTGATGGCTATGCGGTTTTTGACCAGCTGGTGCTCCGGGATTATTTAGACCATGAGACCTCGGACGGGGTGAATTTTATCCGTAATATTATGAGAAGCTATCCGATCTATCTGGGCGATGAGGTGAGCCTATACATTTCCTATACGAATACGAAGCTGAAGACGGAGCTTGAAAACCAGCAGGTTACTGTTAAGATCACGGTGAGCTTTGAATCCATGCTGAAGGAGGTATTAACCCCGGACAATGTGTTTACGGCCGAGGAGCTTACTAAGCTGACACAGGAGCAGAACAATTACATCAGGTCAATTATTGAGAAGCCGGTGAAATACTCCGTGGATAATGGGCTGGATATCTTGAATTTGGCGCGTCTGGTTGAAAACCAGAATTTTGTCCAGTGGAAGAGCATAAAGGATACCTGGGCGGATGAAATATCCGATATCGAGTATCAGTATAAGGTCCAATCCAGAATCTCAAAATCCTTCCTTTTGGGAGAGGATTAACCTTACGTTTAACCTAAGAAAGAAGGAGACCCCATGATTTATATATTTTCATTTACCATTGTCTATACCTTTATCAGGCAGCGGGAAAAAATCTTAAGCAAGAAAAGAAACCTTGCCCTGTATTTATTGCTTTCCATCAGTGGCTTGGCGCTGGGGATCATATATCTGTTAAACCCCTATTTACCCAGCATAACTACTGTAATGGAAAAATATATGAAATGAGGTGTGGAACGGTGAATCGAGAAGTAACACTTCGCCAAATTACATTTATGTACTTGTTTATATCAATATCCTCTATCCTGCGGCAGGTGCCCCAGATGCTGGCTTCGGAAGCGGGCAGGAGCGGATATCTGAGCCCTATATGGTCCGTTGTGGCTACGGTTCCCCTGACGGCCATCGTGATTTTTCTGATTAAATCCTATCCGGGACTTAATTTTTATGAAATTATGGTGCAATTAGTCGGCAGGTTTTTGGCTAAGCTCTTCATCCTATTATATCTGATATGGATTCTAATAGCCATTACGGCTAAGGTTACGGCCTATAGCCTGACCCTGCAATTCACCCTGATGCCCAGGACGAAATCAGATTTTTTTATGGCAATCATGATCGTTCTGGTGTTTTATGCACTGGTTCGGGGAATCAAGACCATTTTCCGTTTTTCGGAGCTGACCCTGGGGACGGTTTTGATCTTTTTTGCAGTTTTGTTCCTATGTGCCATGACCAGGATCCGGAAGGATTATCTGCTGCCGGTTTCAACGATCCATTTAAAAAGTACGATTTTAGCGTCCAAATATGTGATCGCAGTTGGGGGCAATATCATCCTTGCCCTGTTTTTTGCGGATAAGTTCGGGGTGACGGTAACCAAGCAGCATCTGCGCAAGCTCTGGTTTGGCCTGCTTACCTTTACCGTCCTGGCATTTATCATAACCTTATTTACCTTCGGGATTTCAGGGACAAGCTTAACGGCGAATCTGCCCTTTCCTTTTTATATCACGGTAAAAAGCATTTCCTTTTTCAACATCTTTGAGCGGTTTGAGGTATTTGTTACCCTGATCTGCATCCTGTCGGATTTTGCGGCAATCGCTATCTTTGCAATCCTGCTGATGAGGTGCTTTACCTGGGTGTTCGGCCTTACGGAATGTAATTTTTTATACACACCACTGGCCGTGATCGTATTCTACTTGACGTACTACTTAAGTAGTACGCAGTTTGAGTTCAATTATCTGTATCAATATATCATAGTAAACCTGAATCTGGTCTTCCAATATGTAATACCGGCATTATTGGCTGTATTATGTTTCTTGAAACGGAAGCAGATTAAAAAGCAGTATTAAAAGCAGTATGAAAAGCAGTATAAAAAGCAGTATGAAAATGCAGTATATGAAAATGCAATATGAAAAGCAGTATGAAAAGCAGTATGAAAGCAGTACGAAAATGCAATATGAAAAACAGTGTAAAAATGCAATATGAAAAACAGTATAAAAAGCAGTATGAAAAACTGTATTAACCAAGGCGCAATGGCGCAGGATGTGATGTCTACAGAGGTAGAATCAATTCCGTGCCATGCTGGGTCTACTCATAGATATGTATTTCGAACTCATCATCCTTGTATTGGTAGGTGCTGTGGTTAATATAGTGCTCCGCCACGGGGTCAACAAACTGGTATACACGGCTGTATTCCTTCGTTTCGGGATCCTTTACAGTTTCGGAGCGGTTGCGGGAGAGGAATTGTACGATATCGTAGCAATCAATCCAGATCTCGCTGTTGCATTCCTTCTGGGATTCATCAAAAATAAGCTG
>JARKQP010000610.1 GCA_029974875.1 Mobilitalea sp. | reverse complement strand
ACCAGATGAGATTATTGACGATGGATATATTCTCCTTGCAGGAGATAGGATTAAAAAAGTAGGCTCTCTCAGAAATGAAAATATTCCGCATGATGCTGAAATTATAGATGCCGGAGGGCTTTATGCCGGCCCTGGACTGATAGATATTCACTGCCATGGAGGAGGCCAATACTGGTGCCATACCCACCCCGAAGAAATGGCAGAGCACCATCTCAAGCACGGCACTACCTCTCTTGTATGTACAATATATAAAACTGTGGGCTTTGAAGGTACAATTCAAGGTATCCGCCTCATTAAAAAGGCTTATTCCGAAAAAAGACCCGGGAACATTGCCGGAATCCACCTGGAAGGTCCATACTTAAGTCCAAAGTACGGAGCAGCAGCCATGGAGGAAATCAAGCCTGTTCCGGAGGAGTATAACGCCTTTATTGAAAATGGGGAAGGCTTGCTGAAGCAATGGACCTTCTCTCCGGAAATGGATGGGCTGGATGATTTTGTGGACACTGCACTAAAACACGGAATACCACTTGCGATGGGGCATTCCGAAGCAGGACCGGAGCAGGTTGACAAGTATGTCAAAAAGGGTGCTTCCATCGTTACCCACTTAACGGATGCAACCGGTTGTTCGGTAACTCCAACCCGATTCGCGGGAACACGTGAGCCTTCCTTTGATGAATGTGTAATGGTTCATGACCTTCTTACGGAAGTCATACCTGATTCCAAAGGTGTTCATGTCCGCCCCACCATGCTGAAGCTGATTGTAAAAACAATGGGCTATGATCATGTAATAATTGTCACCGATGCCTGCAGTGGCGCCGACATCAACCCTGACGACTATCCTCCGGAGGATATGAGAAGTGCCCGGGATTTAAATATCATAAACGGTGAGCTGTACGGCAGCAAATTGACTATGGATGAAGCCTGCAGGAATATGAAAAAGCATGTGGGCTGCGGGATGGCAGAGATCTTCCGCATGGCGTCGAAAAATCCCGCAAAGGCAATCAAGGAGCTTGATGAAATCGGGACGGTGGAAGCAGGTAAAAAGGCTAATATTGTAATAGTTGACGAGGATTTTAATATTCATGGCGTCCTATTGGACGGTCAGGTGAAATTTACCCATAAATAATTACATTCCCTTATATTTTCTAAAAGCAATAAA
The DNA here is from genome assembly GCA_029974875.1 of Mobilitalea sp. The sequence continues at coordinate 552 of JARKQP010000610.1, read as the reverse complement.
GAATTTACAAGGCTGCTTAAACAATTATATCATCCCTGTAAATTCTTTATTGCAATATCTTTTTAGTACCTGCCATATTCTTCAACTATATCCCGGACAAGCTTTATTCTCTGCAGCTTCGCACCAGGCGGCACCTGATCCCCGGCCGACTGGACCAGCCTGCTGCTGACCTTTTTCAAATCAAGCCATTCTTTTACATGAGCAATAAAATCCTTTTCACTGGTGGAAGGCAGCCACATGGATGGCGAGATTCCTCCCATCAGCACCATATCCTTGCCTGCCTGCTTCCTGATTTCTGCCGGGTTAAGATCTCCGGTTGGTGCAGGTGTGCACGCATCTGCCACATCTATGCCCGCTTGTGCCACAATACCTATAATATTGTCAAGCATTCCGTCAAGGTGGGAGGACACTGTCTTTCCGGCTTTATGCAGGCGGTGGGCAATGCTTTTGTAGTGCTCAAAACTATAGTCTTTAAAAAGCTTTGGAGGCTGAACGTCGCTGGACAGATTGTCGGTAAATATGACATGGGGTGCAGGAGATTGGCAGTACAAA
>JARKQP010000559.1 GCA_029974875.1 Mobilitalea sp. | reverse complement strand
AGGATATAATATTTAATCCTTTAACCTTAACGGGGGACAAATGGAGAGATGGAGAAGGTATCGTCATTAAGGGCTTTTACCCGAGGTCCATTGCAAGTTTAAGGGATGGAAGGCTGCTTACAGCTACAGGCCAGCTGTCTGCAGATGGAGGCAGGACATGGAGCACCCGTAAAAATCTGATCTTTGGGGTAAAGGATGTATCCAGCCTTATCCGTATGAAAAACGGAGAGCTGGGATGTTGCTATGCCGACAGGGCGGATATGGATACTGCCTGTGGCAACGCCGGCAATAACTGGTTTTTCCGTTGGTCGGAGGATGAAGGAGAGACTTGGTCCCAGCCTGTAAAGATATCTATCGACGGACTGACAATGGGGATGAACAATAGCATGTTCTCGTTAAAGGACGGGAGGGTGTTGATTGTGACGTACAGCCAGTTTCTTTCTCCCTTAAAAGGCTGGGGGGCTTCATGGGGGTATTACAAGGGCTTCCGTATGAAGACAGAAACCGAGGGCCACTTCGGACAGATGGAAGTTGTAAGGGTATATTATTCGGATGATTTCGGAAGAAGCTGGAAAGCGTGTGACGGCTGGATTATGGGATATCGCGAAGGATGTGAAAAATGGGTAGACAGCTTTGTCGAAGCCTATGGGACTGAACTGGAGGATGGGCGGATCATGCTTTTGGGACGCTCGCTGGTTGGCAGGGTATATAAAAGCTTCAGCCTTGACAGGGGAGAATCCTTTGGATATGCGGAGCCTACAAGTCTAGTCACTTCCGACTCCCCCGGGGCCCTTGCCGCCCTGCCCAATGGCGACCTGCTTTTCATATGGAACCAGATTTCCAGGGAAGAAAATAGAAGAGGTTTGCGGCGCTGCCGTTTATCCAGTGCCATTTCCAAGGATGGAGGGGACACCTGGACCGCATTTAAAAATATATACAGCATAGGGATTTTATCCGACAGATGCTACATACCCGAGGAACCGAATATGACTCCTATCGCCGGAGATGATGAGGTAGGAGAACTACCTGAGGATTTTGAATTGTGGCATTACAGCAACATCAATATTGTTGGAAATGAGGTCTTTTTGTCCTATGTCCATAATCAATATGAAATTAAAACCACTGATAGAAGGGAAAGCAGCTACCATTCCTCCACTTTTTCCTCCGAAATCAAGGAAGACGGAAGATATTTATGTCCGGAATACAGTGTTGAAACCCTTATCTTGCCGGTTGAATGGTTCTATAAAACGGAAGAAGGAGCAGGTGGGCGCTTGTAAACGTGATATCGGCGGGAAAATCGGATGGCATCATCCGGATTGCCCTGAGTGAACTTAAGGATTATATGGGACGCCTTTTTTCTGTCCTTATTCCTACTATAATGCGGATGTTATTAGTGTCCCACTTGATTCACTACTTAAAGGGATTGATGCCATTTCTGGCGAATCAATCATTTATATGGATGGTATAATGTGCTATAAATCCGGAA
>JARKQP010000499.1 GCA_029974875.1 Mobilitalea sp. | reverse complement strand
GCCGTATTTTAATTCTGCTGCCTTGTTCAAATCATAGTTGCGTTCTGCAACCTCAATCTCATTATTCAATTCCTCCAAAGCCTCACGGAGCTTGTGGACCTTATCAACAGAGGCCTTCTCATTATCCCATCTTGCCTTTCCCAAAGCGAAATCGTCCCGCAGCTCCGATAGCTCCAATTGGAGACCGGTAAGACGGTCCTGGCTTAACCGGTCATTTTCCCTCTTAAGGGCTGCCTCTTCAATCTCCATCTGCATGATCCTGCGCTGCATGTCGTCTAATTCCGTCGGCATGGAATCCAGCTCCGTCTTAATCAGGGCACAAGCCTCATCCACCAGGTCAATAGCTTTATCGGGGAGGAAACGGTCGGAGATATACCGGTTGGAAAGCGTTGCCGCACTGACTAGCGCACCATCCGTAATCTTAACGCCATGGAATACCTCATAACGCTCTTTTAAGCCCCTTAGGATGGAAATGGTATCCTCCACCGTTGGTTCCTCTACCATAACCGGCTGGAAACGCCTCTCAAGGGCAGCATCCTTCTCCACATACTGGCGGTATTCGTTCAAGGTTGTTGCACCGATACAGTGCAGCTCTCCCCTTGCCAGCAACGGCTTTAACATATTGCCTGCATCCATGGAGCCTTCTGCCTTTCCTGCGCCTACGATGGTATGGAGCTCATCAATAAAAAGAATGATCTGGCCCTCACTTTTCTTTACTTCCTCCAGCACGGCCTTAAGACGCTCTTCAAACTCACCCCGGTATTTCGCACCGGCTACCAGGGAGCCCATGTCAAGCGCAAAGAGCCTTTTATCCTGCAGGGACTGGGGAACGTCGCCGCGGACAATCCTCTGTGCCAGGCCTTCCACAACGGCAGTCTTACCAACACCGGGCTCACCGATCAACACCGGGTTATTCTTGGTCTTTCTGGACAGGATGCGGATTACATTCCGGATCTCGCTGTCACGGCCAATCACCGGATCCAGCTTCTGGTCCTTCGCACGTGCTACCAGGTCATAACCATATTTCTCAAGGGTGTCATAGGTGGCCTCAGGATTATCATTTACTACCTTCTGGTTACCCCTGACCGTCTGAAGTACTTTTAAGAAATTATCCCGGTTAATCCCAAAATCCTGGAACAGCTGCTTTACTGCCCGGCCTGGCTGCTTTAGGATGCTTAAGAATAAATGCTCCACCGATACATAGGAATCTCCCATCCGTTTCGCTTCGTCTTCCGCATAGATCAGGATTTTATTCAGGTCGTTGCTGATATAGACCTTCCCTCCGGATACCTTGGGACGCTTATTCAACAGCCCTTCCACCTGGGCAAGGAATACCTCCGTATTAATCTCCAGCTTTTCCAACAGCTTCTTTATCAGGCTGTCCTCCAGAGTAAGCAGGCTATGGAGCAGATGCTCTACGTCAATTTCCTGATGGCCGTATTCATAAGCCAGGTTCTCGCAGTTTTGGACTGCCTGTATTGAATTCTGCGTAAATTTATTAATATTCATGCTCTACTCCTCCTTCATGAGTGCCATTTTAGCTTCTATCAATTGTTTTTTTGTTTGTTCTATATCAACTATAACACGAGTAATAAAAGAAGGCAAGAGGAATTTAATTAAAATTTGATTATGAAAACTATCTTGGGATCATATTAGCAAGAAGAGCTTATAATAGTATTTCTGTTGTTCAGCCTAGATATCCATTTGCCTTCCGTACATGATCCGATGCATGATTATCTGCGTCTGGCCGTACGATAATCCTTTTCGCTCTTTCCCCGGTTTGGATGTTTTCGGATAAGAGCTGCACTATTGCCTTGCTATATTAAATGCAGCAAAAGATTATCAGTAAATGTTAATGAAATAACATTTTTTGTAGAGACCGTGCAGGCCGCTTGACAAACCATACCCTTTCGGCTAATGTAAGATTACATCTTATTATTTCCGAAAGCTGGTAAATTACATCCTTTGAAGTAAGGAAAGCTACCCGTCCAGGCAATGAGTTGACGGGTGTTTCCAAAGTATTGGATATATCCTCTGTTCGGCGTAGCACAGGAGTAATCTTATGCTCCCGTGAAGAACTATCTGCGGAGCCGACAGAATTACATTGTACCTATTTAGATAATTTAGAATGATTTAGAACAATTTAGGAGGAGGTTAAGCCATGAAGCAATTATTAATTGTCGAGGATGACCGGGACCTTAGCCGGGGCTTATGCCTCGCCCTAAAGGATCAGGGGCTTCAGATTATCCCCTGCTTTGATTTAAGATCAGCCCGTGAGCAGCTTGCCTCCGGCAGGATGGATCTGGTTTTGCTGGACATCAATCTTCCCGACGGCAGCGGCCTGGCACTGCTCCGCGAAATTAAAGCTAAGAGTGACCTGCCGGTAATCCTGTTAACCGCCAACGATACTGAAATGGATGTGGTCACAGGGCTGGAATACGGTGCGGACGATTATATCACAAAGCCCTTCAGCCTTGCGATCCTGCGTGCAAGGGTCAAGACCCAGCTGCGCCACGGCACGGTTGCCACATCAAAGCCGGTGGTCACCTGCGGCTACCGGTTTGATTTTGAGCA
>JARKQP010000459.1 GCA_029974875.1 Mobilitalea sp. | reverse complement strand
GCTGGCAGCAGCAAAGGATGAAGAAAGGACTGCAAGATTTGTGTGTGTTATTGCAGCCGCATTCCCGGAGGTGGGGATTATAACACGCAGAGCTGATATTGAAGGTGTTATTGCAAAAGAAATAGCAGGTGAAAATGGTTTTGGCTATGATCCTATTTTCTTTGTGACCGAGTATAATTGTACAACAGCGCAGTTAGCCCCAGAGCAGAAAAATGCCATCAGTCATCGGGGAAAAGCATTAAATGCAATGAAGGAAGTAATCAGGGAATATTTATAAGGGATATTATAAGGAATATTTATAGGGTTAATTTCGCAGGAGCGCTGTTGGGGGTAAAACCTCCAGGAAATAAGGAGCTGGATGAAAGTTTTAATAGTTAGTGATACCCATGGAAGAAACTATAATTTGCTGCGGACCGTAGAACGGGTCAGCCCCATTGATCTGCTGATCCATCTCGGAGACTATGACGGCGGGGAAGAATATGTTATGTCGGTAGCGGCCTGCCGGACAGAGATGGTCTCCGGCAACAATGATTTCTTTAACGGATTGCCAAAAGAAAAGATTATTCATATTGGAAAATACACGGTCCTGTTAACTCACGGACATCGCTATGGCGTTTATTACACCACCCAGGAGATTAAGCGGGAGGCGGCAAAGCATAAGGCCAATATTGTGATGTTCGGGCATACCCATGTGCCTATGATAGACCTTAGCGAGGAGGTCTGGGCTATTAATCCGGGGAGCCTGGGCTTGCCCCGGCAAAATAACCATATTCCCACCTTCATTATCATGGATATCGATTCCGAGGGAAATGCGCATTTCACCTTAAACTATTGCCAGGAAACGGACTAAGGATAGGATTGAATTGATCTAATTGTATAAAAATTATAAGAAAAACGCACAATGTTGCGAATTATTGAAAATGCACAAAAAGTTTAAAAAAGTTGTTGACATATGCCCTATGCTATTATATAATAATTCTTGCGTCACGGCGGAAACGAGAACAAGCCCTGAAAACACTTTTAGAAGCCTAAGGCAAGGTTATTAAAAAATTACCAGCCAAAGGGTCAAGTGGAGACGGAAGCTCGTAAATTGATTTGGATAAAATCAAAAGCAATAACGGGGTGTGGCTCAGCTTGGCTAGAGTGCTTGATTTGGGATCAAGAGGTCGCAGGTTCAAATCCTGTCACCCCGATTAGGTAACTACTTTTAAGGGAAGCTGCCCGGCCCGAATAAAAAAGCAGGCAGTTACGCAATATAACAGAATAGTAATTATATGCGGGTGTAGTTCAATGGTAGAACACTAGCCTTCCAAGCTAGATACGTGGGTTCGATTCCCATCACCCGCTTGATATTTGAAAAGAGAGAGAAGCAGTTCTTTTTCGAGGATATCACGTCATAATGTGCTAGTAGCTCAGTTGGATAGAGCAATGGCCTTCTAAGCCATGTGTCGGGGGTTCGAATCCCTTCTGGCACATTTTTCATCTAATGAAGTTATGAAAAATGATTATGGTGGGTATAGCGCAGTTGGTTAGCGCGCCAGATTGTGGCTCTGGAGGCCAAGGGTTCGAATCCCTTTATCCACCCTATACTGTCTTCAATAGAAAAGTCTGAAAAGACTTTTCATTTTAAATAGAAGCAAGTTGAAAATAGTTTAGCAATATTTATTGGGCTATCGCCAAGCGGTAAGGCACAGGACTTTGACTCCTGCATTCCGGTGGTTCGAATCCACCTAGCCCAGTTGCGGGATATTAGCTCAGTTGGTAGAGCACATGACTTTTAATCATGGTGTCCCGGGTTCGAATCCCGGATGTCTCACTGGGTTTCAAATATTAGTATTATGCGGATGTGGCGGAATTGGCAGACGCGCCAGATTTAGGTTCTGGTTCGAGAGAGTGGGGGTTCAAGTCCCTTCATCCGCAGTAAAGCCGAAGACTGTAGGTTTATAGAAGCTTACAGTCTTCGGCTTTTTCTATAACAAAAAAATCTTATTGCATTCCGGAATTGTTAAGAAGATATATTGATTCGTAATTGGAAATATGAGATAATACAAGTCATCAGAGCATGCTTCTGCTGATTATACGGAACCGGTCTGTCCGTTCCCTGCTTGGTGCAGAACCGGTATTATGGACAGCATAGGGGCGAAAATGTGATTTTTAATGAAATCTTAAGGTACAACCGGTATTTTTATACTATAATAGCAAATGGATGGGTTAATAATAAATAGATAGACAGCGTGGCCGTGTTATTACCAACGGCATTATGGATTAATCAGGACAGAGCCAGTGTACTGGCACGCTCATCTTTAGGCTAACAGCACTGCCGAAAGATGAATGTGCCAGCACACTGGTAAGAGAATCGAGGATAGCTATGAATGCGTTAAAAAAAATGAGCCCCGGGAGGTTCATTGCATTGGGTTTTGCAGCAGTAATATTATTAGGTGCTTTTATTCTGTATCTCCCTATTTCGCAAAATGAAGGAGTAGATGTGGCATTTATTGATGCCGTGTTCACATCCACCAGCGCAGTGTGTGTAACGGGTTTGATGGTAGTCGATACCTATGATACATATAATGCATTTGGGCAGACGGTGATAGCATTATTAATCCAGGTCGGAGGACTGGGTGTTACCTCCATCGGTGTAGGCTTTATGCTGCTGGCAAGAAGGAAGGTGGATTTTAAGGACAGGATCCTTCTGAAGGAGACCTTGAATATGGGGTCCATGCGGGGAGTTGTAAAGCTGATCCGTTCCGTCCTGTTTATGACCCTGGGCTTTGAGATTGTGGGAGCGGTTTTAAGCTTCTTTGCATTTTCCCGGGATTACCCGCCGCTGCGGGCTATAGGGATCAGCCTGTTCCATTCCATTGCGGCCTTTAATAACGCAGGCTTTGATAATCTGGGAGGGTTCAAGAACCTTTTGGACTACCATGATAATATACTGCTGAATTTAACCACCAGCGGGCTGATGCTCTTTGGAGGTCTGGGATTTGTGGTCATCAAAGAGCTCTTCTATAAGAGATCCTTTAAAAAATTAAGCCTGCATGCCAAAGTAGTCGTTGTAATGACCTGCGGACTAATTGTGGCAGGGACAATCCTGTTAAAGCTGACAGAGGATCTTGACTGGCTGGGAGCATTTTTCTTCAGTACCTCCTCAGGAACTGCCGGTTTTACTACTTATCCGGTTGGCGGCTTTACTAATGCGGGTCTTTTTATTATAATTATGTTAATGTATATTGGCTCTTCGCCAGGCTCTACAGGCGGCGGAATTAAGACGACAACCGCCTTTGTATTATTTAAAAGCGCCTATGCAGCTTCTACGAATAAGCATTGCAGCGCATTTAAAAGAAAAATTCCTGCCGAGATCCAGTCAAAGGCGTTTATGCTGGCCTTTTTAGCAATGGTAGTAATCTGCTTTAATACTTTATTGCTCAGTATCCTGGAGCCGGGACATAGTTTTGTAAAGATACTTTTTGAGGTGGTTTCGGCCTTTGGTACGGTTGGGTTTTCCATCGGCATTACGTCGGAGCTGAAGCCCGTCAGTGAATTTATCATTATCCTTACCATGTATATTGGGCGTGTGGGTCCGCTGACGATTGCATCCCTATGGTCGGTAAAACCGTCATCCGGCCTGAGATATTCCGAGGAGGGATTAATGATAGGATGATTTTTGATATGTCGGGAAGTGTGAAAGAAATAAAAATTAATAAACGAAGGGGGGCGGATCCATGCCGGTATTTTCATGGCGATTTGTACGGTACAGGGGCCATGCCCATAATGACAGGCATGGAATAACTATTGTTTAAACAAAAATCGGTGATTGAATTTGGTGTTATCGGCTTAGGGCGTTTTGGCCGTGCCTTGACAAAGACCCTATCGGCGTTAGGAAAGGATTTAATTGCCGTCGATACACTGGAGAGCAGGGTTAAGCTGGCAAAATACGATACGGAGAATGTTTTCCTGGTTGGGGATTATGAAAGGGAATCCCTGGAGGATGTGGGGATACAAAACTGTGAGACTGTAGTCGTATGTATTGGTGACAGCATTGATGTTGGTGTTTTAACCGCCCTGAATGTAGTAGGGATGGAGATTCCCCGGGTCATCGCAAGGGCAATGAGTGCTGAACAAGGCCTGATCCTTGAGAAAATAGGCGCGGAAGTGATCTATCCGGAGAATGATATGGCTGTGCGCCTGGCAAAAAAATTAGCAAATACCAGTATTATGGAGACAATTGAGCTACGGGGTAATGTTGAGATTACGGAGCTAAAGCTGACACCGAAGCTTGCGGGCATGTCGATAGCAGAAGCGGACCTGCGCCAGAGGTTCAGCATTAATATCATAGCACTGGAGCACAATGGTGAAACGATGACCGGGATTTCACCGGACTATAGATTCCAGGAAGGCGATAATATAGTAGTAATCGGTCAAAAGAATAATATAAAGAAATTAGAGGAGTATCTGACAAAATAAGAAAAAGATATTCCATCTGCATCCGAATTAATGGAGGAAGGAAAGAAACATGGATGATACAGACCCTGATACGAATAATATACTTGGTCAAATAATTATACTGCTGATACTAACGTTAACCAACGCATTTTTTTCCTGTGCTGAAATGGCAATGGTCTCGTCAAATAAGACGAAGATCAGAAGATATGCTGAGGAAGGCAATAAAAATGCAAGATTGGTACAAAAGTTTTTAGAGGAACCGACAAAGTTCCTTTCCACGATACAGGTTGCCATTACCCTGGCCGGATTTTTCTCGAGTGCATCCGCTGCCTCCGGGTTATCCGATCCTTTAGGGGTGTGGCTGGCAAACCATAATATTCCCTACAGCGGGCAGGTAGCATTAATATCAATTACCTTACTGTTGTCCTATGTTACCCTGGTACTTGGTGAGCTGGTTCCCAAGAAAATCGCGATGCAAAAGCCTGAGTCCATCAGTATGTTCTGTGTCGGACCGATTAAGGCAGTGTCCAAGGTGGCATCTCCCTTTATCAAGCTGTTGACCTTTTCAACGAATGTGGTAACCCTGCCCTTTGGCATAAAGGAGGGCAATACGGAAGAGATCCTGTCCAGGGAAGAACTGATTTCACTGGTGAATGAGGGGCAGGCCCAGGGTGTATTAAACCGCAAGGAAAAGGAAATGATCAATTCCATCATGGAATTTGATGAAAAGATGGCAAAGGAGATCATGACGCCCCGAATTAATGTATTTGCCATAGACCTGACGGCACCGAAGGAAGAATATATGGAAGACCTGATGAAGACAAAGTTTACAAGGATTCCGGTCTATGAGGAGGATATCGATAATATTGTAGGTATGCTCTACATCAAGGATTTCCTAAAAGCAGCAGTTAAGGACGGCTATCTGAATGTGGATATTCAAAATATTATGAAAAAGCCCTATCTGGTGCCGGAAAGTAAGATTATTAAGGATCTTTTCAGGGAACTCCAGCAGTCGAAGAAGCAGATTGCAATATTGATTGATGAGTATGGTGGGTTTGCAGGTATCGTGACCATGGAAGACTTGGTTGAGGAGGTTATGGGCGATATTGAGGATGAGTATGATCCGGTCTATGCAAAGATCAAGAAAATAGATGATGCTACTTATATTATTGACGGCTTAACAAGTATTGATGAATTGAATAATAAATTGGACCTGAATTTATTCTCTGATAATTATGATACCGTATCAGGCTTTTTAATCGATCATTTAGGGGCGATTCCATTGGAGAATGAGGACAGGACAATTGAAATAGAACATTTAGTGTTTAAAATTGAGAGTGTAAAGCATAAGAGGATAGAGAAAGTAAAGCTATATATTGGCAAAAAGGAAGAGGAGGAGTAGGACAGATACTCCAAGAACAGTAGGACAAAGCCTCTAAAGGCAGGAGGGTAAATCCTCCAGAGACAGGAGGAAAATCCTCCAAAGATAGGAGGTAAATCCTCCAAAGATAGGAGGACAAATCCTCCAAAGACGGGAGGATTGGATGAACCATAAAGTGAGATATGAATTTGGTGTCATAGGCCTTGGGCGTTTTGGTTATTCACTTGCAACCAGCCTGGCAGAGGCAAAAAAGGAGGTACTGGTGCTTGACAGCAGTGAAAATAAAATCAGGCAGATCAGGCACTGGACAGATAATGCCTTTGTTGTTAACGAACTGACCAAGGAGGCGCTAATGGAAGCCGGTATCCAGCACTGCAGGAATGTTATCGTCTGCATCGGTGAAAAGGTGGATGCCAGTATTTTAATTACCTTGAATGTGATCAGCATGGGAGTGGACCGGGTCATAGCAAAAGCGATTAGCCCTGAGCATGGGAAGATCCTGGATAAGATTGGAGCCGAGGTTATTTATCCGGAGAGGGATATGGCCCTCCGGCTGGCGAACCGTCTGCTGGCCTCCCGGGTTATGGATTATATATCATTAAATAACGATATTACGATTACGGAGCTTAAGCTGACCTCAAGGCTTGCAGGCCAGACTGTACTCCAGGCAAGCCTGAGAAAAAAGTTTAACTTAAATATCATTGCTTTACAGCGCAAGGATACCACCACAACGGAGATTACTCCGGAAATGGTACTGAATGAGAACGATATTGTGGTTGTCATCGGAAAGAAAGACCATATAAAAAAATTCGAAAATTTCCTGGTAAAATAGGAATTAGATTAAAAATATAAGCCCAAAGGCCACTGTATGGAACCGAAACAGTGGCCTTTTGTCAAATCAGGAGTGGGCGTGTATAAATATGTAATATTTCGTCATACGAATGTTTGTTACCTGATAACAGTTAGTTGAATAAACTGAATTGAGAGATAGCATTCATGAAGCCTTTTACTTTCAAGGAGGTAGTATGTTACGGAATAGCCAAAATAATTACGCAGGAATTCCCTATGATGATATACAATGGTATGATGTTGTAGGCCAACCTTTTGGCACGGCTTCTAACTTCAACGCAATCATATTTGGTAATGCAAATAATATTGTAGATACACAGGGAGCAATGGCAGTGGGCGGAGATTTTGTAAGCTCACGGGGCCTTAGCCTTGCATACGGAAGCAATAGACAATTGGCAGGTACGGGATATAGCCCTGACCTGGTAAGATTTTTAGTAGGAAGAAATGTAGCGATGCAGGGGCCCCTTGTTGTAATCGGCCATGTCGTTGCAGGAGGAAACTTCAATGCAGCAAAAGGAAGCACCTATATGGTGGGGAAAAACGGAGAGGCTAACCAGGAACAGGAATTGATGGAGCTTTATCAGGCAAATGGAGGGAGCAGGTATTGGAGACCCAGTGACAGGGGCGACCACTTTGCAATATCCAGCTATGATGTGCCCCGTTATATTCCGGCAAGCAGAGTAAATGCAGATGTAGGCGGCTTCTTTTCCGAAGCGCAGAACAGCATAATGGAGTTTTTTAGGTGTATTCTTGCACTTAGTCCCAATGGTACGGTAACGGAGCATTACCATGAATGGATTCTTCGGGGGACGGATCCAAGACAGAACGTCTTTGTCGTTGATGTCCGGCCTAATGGAATCCTGAATAAAGAGATTCGTTTTGAGACTCCGGCAGGAAGCTTGGGAATTGTTATATTCCGAACGGGGAACAACGCCCATATCCAATACGGTTTATGGGGAAGGGAAAACCAGGCCGGGAATACATTATATGTCTTTGAGGACGCCGATAATATTTATATGGAGGTACCTGCAGCAATCTGGGGCAGTATTCTCGCTCCAAGATCCATGTACCATGCACATCCGACAGGAGGAACCGTCAGCGGAAATGCAGCATTAGGAGCCTTTGCAGTTGCGGCGACGAGTGGATTTGAGTTCCATCTAAATCCGTTTGTAGGAGGTGTGCAGTGCCGTGAAGAGGTAGCACCGACGCCACCACCGGCACCGACGCCACCACCGGCACCGACACCGCCACCAGCACCGATGCCGCCGCCAAGGCCGACGCCACCGCCAACGCCGACACCACCGCCGAGGCCGACGCCGCCACCAAGGCCAACCCCGCCGCCAACGCCGACACCACCGCCAAGGCCAACCCCGCCGCCGAGGCCAACCCCGCCACCAAGGCCAATCCCACAGCCTTGTCCACCTTGCCCTGAAGTACAGCCTTGTCCGGAACCAAGACCTTGTCCGGAGCCAAGACCTTGCCCGCCTTGCCCTGAACAAAAGCCTTGTCCACCCTGCCCTCCATGCCAGGAGACACCGACCAGGATAGAGATTAATCCGATTTCCATCACGGTTCCTTGCCCGGAAGAGGAGTGCGAAGAGTGTTTAGTTACTCCGGGAGTAATCTTTGGGTGCATCTGGGGCTGCAGCTGCCGCTCAAACCATAATTGGGAAGTGAAGCTATACCGTAGATGCGGTGCTTATAGGGATATGGTCCGCAGGACAACGGTTTCATGCTGTGGCTGCTTCGAATTCCATGTTCCCTACGATGATTTTTATATTTTAGAAATCTGCCCGATCAGGCGCGGCAGGGGACGTGTAGCCTGCAAGCCGCAGGTAACCTTAAAGAACGTAGGTGTAGCTAACCTGGTAATTGATTGATGGGGATAGTATTCCTGGATTGATTTAAATATAAAAGAACTATATAATAAAGGAAAAAGATACGAAAGGAAGGATCAGTATGGCGAAGGTATATATTTTTCTGGCAAATGGATATGAAGAAATTGAGGGCTTAACCGTAGTAGATCTCCTAAGGAGAGCAAATATAGACATACAAATGGTATCGGTTACGGGAGATTTATTCGTAACAGGCTCACATCAGATCACATCAAAGACGGATGTATTATTCGAAGAGGCAGATTTTACGGATGGCGATATGCTGGTTCTGCCGGGCGGTATGCCAGGTACAAAAAACCTTAAGGAGCATGCGGGACTGGATGCATTGCTGAAGGATTACCGGGCCAGGGGCAAAAAGCTGGCCGCCATCTGTGCCGCCCCAAGCGTACTTGGCTCCAAGGGCTTATTACAGGATAAATGTGCAACCTGCTATCCCGGCTATGAGAAGGAATTATTAGGAGCCAAGGTAAAGGATGAAGCAGTAGTGGCCGACGGGGATATCATAACCTCCAAGGGAATGGGGACAGCAATTGACTTTTCCTTAGCGGTTATTGAAGATCTGGCAGGGAAAGCAAAGGCAACAGAGCTTGCGAAGGCCATCCAATTCGGGCATTATAAATAATCAACAGGACATGGCCAGGATGTGGATTTCTTTTGGGAAATCAGGCCGGGCCGTGGATGAAGCTTATCTTTTGTAGGGCTGGATCTGTTTTCTTAAGAGGAATAAGCATAAAAGATTCGGAAGTGCCATAAAAGCGTTAACCAGGTCAGTCATTTCCCATACCAGCTCCAGGGACATGATGGAGCCGACAAATATCATAACAATATAGCAGATGCGGTAGGTACTTATTCCACTTTTCCCGAATAGGTATTCTACCGCTTTTTCTCCGAAATAGGACCAACCGATGAGGGTGGCGGTGGCAAAGGCAATCAGGGATAATCCCAGCAGGACATTTCCCATCGGGATCGTTGAAAATGCGGCGGTAGTGAACTCGGCAAAGGAATAGCCCTTTACGGAGGACGGGTTTTTAAGGAGGTTTGTAACAATAACAAGGCCTGTAACGGCACAGATTACAACAGTATCCCAGAAGGTGGCGCTCATGGAGATCAGTGCCTGCCTGGAGGGGTGGGAGGTTTGGGCACCGGCAGAGGCTATGGCAGCAGTGCCTAAGCCTGCTTCGTTGGTAAAGAGACCCCGGGCAATACCATACCTGGCGGCTGAACGGATCGTGCTTCCGATAAAGCCCCCGGCAACGGCAGCGGGAAGCTGGCCAGGAACGAAGGCAGACTGGAGTATCAGACTGATGGCCGGCAGTATGTATTTTAGGTTGATTGCCAGCAGAACCAGGCAGGCAACAATATAGAAGATACCCATGGCAGGTACCAGCCTGCTGCAGATTTTACCGATGGACTTAACCCCACCAATAATGACCAGGCCGACCAGGACGGCAATGATCATGCCGACGGCAAATTCCGGCAGGTTCCATAAGGTTTTCGCCGTTTCCGTAACAGCACGTGCCTGGGTGGAGCAGCCTACGCCATAAGAGGCAATCAGGGTAAGGATACAGAATATTACGGCAAGCCATTTCTTATTCAAGCCATATTCCAGGGCATACATAGGGCCTCCGATAAAGGTGCCATCGGAGGTCTTTCTGCGGTAGAGGACGCCGAGGTAGCATTCAGCATAAGTGGTTGCCATCCCTAAGATTCCCGTCAGCCAGCACCAGAAAATAGCACCCGGGCCGCCTAAGGCGATAGCCGTGGAGATCCCGACAATATTACCCGTCCCTATTGTTGCGGCAAGCAGGGCGGACATAGAAGCAAAGCCGCTTAAGTCGCCCTCCGCACCCTTATCCGGTATTACGGATAATTTAATTGCCTTTGGGATATGCTTTTGGACACCTTTTAGATGTATGGTAAAGTAAATATGGGTTCCGAACAGAAGGACAGGAAGTGGAATGCCCCAGAGAAAATTATTGAACACCTTAATAATCTCGATCATAGCTATATTCGCTCCAAACAGCAGTTTCTACAAGTATATGACGAGCTTTCAAATGTATGCAGGAATGTAGATATCATCCCCTATCGGGATGGGAAGCCTGAAAATAATAAGAGGGTGTTGCAAAAAGAAAATCTATACCATATATTACAGGATTATCCTCTGATATCTGCAATATATGGTATGTTTTTTCTGTTTTGCAACACCCTCTTGCTGTTTGCTATGCAAGCAGGGCCTGGACAACCTTCTCAAAGCCCATTCCGTGGGAGGCTTTCACTAATATAGTGTCGTCCTGCTTAAGAATCTCCGGCAAGGCTTCGATTAAGGCCTCACGGGTTTCAAAATATTTTAGCTGGGGAGCTGCCGGGTTAGCCTGCTTTACGGAGCCGGCTCCCTCATACATGCTTAAGGACAGGGCGCCAACACAGAGCAGCACGTCAACCTTGCCGGAGGCAGCATAAATACCAATGCCCCTGTGAAGCTCCTTTTCGGTATTGCCTAGTTCAAACATATCGCCCAGGATGGCTACCTTCCTGGTATCAGCCATATGCAGCAGGTCTATGGCAGCCTTCATGGATACTGGGTTTGCATTGTAGCAATCATCAATAATGGTGTACTTTTTATTTTGAAGGATATTATTTCTTCCGCCCAGGGCTTTAACGGAGGAAATACCGGCAGTGATTTCTGCAAAGCTCAAATCAAATAAGGTACCTACCGCAGTAGCAGCAAGGGCATTGAGCACCATATGCCCGCCTGGCTGGGGGATCCTTACCTCAAATTCAGCATGATTTACATGAATTTTACAGGTGCTGCCCAATAAGCCATGAGTAACGATACCGGTAGCAAAAATATCATTTTCTAAACCCAGGCCAAAGCGCAATGGCCTGCGTCCCTTTACCTCTGTTATGGTAATTAGCTTGTCATCATCACCATTCACACAGACGCTGCCGTCCTCCCCCATAAAATCAAAGATTTCCGTTTTGGCTTTCAGGATGCCATCCCGGGAGCCTAAGTTTTCCAGATGGCATTGTCCTATATTCGTAATCACGCAGATGTCAGGCTTTGCAATTTCACTGAGGCGGTGCATCTCGCCAAAATCACTGATCCCCATCTCCAGGACAGCGATTTGGTGCCGGTCCTGAATTCCCAGTATGGTTAAGGGCAGCCCAATTTCGTTATTAAAATTACCCAGGGTTTTTAAAACCTGATATTTCTGCTCAAGAACACTGCTGATAAATTCCTTGGTGCTGGTCTTACCCACACTTCCGGTAATACCCACAACCTTGATATCCAGCTGCATACGGTACCATTTTGCAATTTCCTTTAGCGCAGTGAAGCTATTATCTACAAGTATGTATGGACGGGCGGAAGTAGTGGGAGCCTTCTCGCAGACAACAGCCAAAGCGCCCTTCTCAAAGGCACTGGGGATAAAATCGTGGCCATCCACATGTTCACCGGCCGTCGCAATAAATAAATAATCCTCCTTCACCAGTCTGGAATCCACCACCACGCCGGCAGCTTCTTTCCCTGAAAGCTGCTCCCCGAAATACAAGGTGCCGCCACAGGCTTCTGCTATCTGGGTTAAAGTCATGTTTTTCATTTCAAGCCTCCTTACAGCCTAAATCTTAGTTATTCATCTCCCGGCCTAAATCCCAGCCGTTCCTTCATCGCACGGATCATACTTTTTTAATGAGATCTCTATAATTTTTTCACATAAGCTTCCAAAGTCAATACCGGCGGCCTGCGCTTCCTGTGGAAGCAGTGAAGTTGGGGTCATTCCGGGAAGAGTGTTTGCCTCCAGGCAGAAAAGCTCGTTTTTATCATTGAGTAAGAAATCCATACGGGCATAGGTCTTGATCCGGAGTGCTGCGAATACGACTTCTGCAATTTTTTGCATC
The DNA here is from genome assembly GCA_029974875.1 of Mobilitalea sp. The sequence continues at coordinate 7,716 of JARKQP010000459.1, read as the reverse complement.
TGCCCTGCAACGGCATTCTCCAATATGGCGGGGCAGGTTTCAACGGTACTGCCCGGCTGGTATTTATTCTTATAATCATAGAAGCTGACAAGGGGGGCAATCTCAATCACAGGCAATGCCCTGCCGTCAAGGACTCCGACAGAGAATTCCCTGCCGAGGATGTATTGTTCAATTATGGCTTCGTTCCCATAGGTAAATGCGTCCTTTAAGCAGGCATCCATCTCCTGGGAGGTGTTTGCAATTGTTACACCGACGCTGGAGCCGCCGCAGCTGACCTTAACCACGCAGGGGTATTGATCCCATTCGAAGGCTTCCCCTTTTTTTACCCGGATGCCCTTTGGGGTAGGTATATCATAATAGGCAAAGATCTCCTTGGTAATGGCTTTGTCCATCGCAAGGGCGCTGCTGGTATAGTCTGTCCCGGTATATTTGATCCCCATTAAGTCAAAGGCGGCCTGAACCTTGCCGTCCTCCCCGTTTTCACCGTGCAGGGCTATAAATACGATATCGGACGCACCGCAGATCTCCAGGACGCCTTTGCCGAAGAAGCTTTTGGAGCCATCCTTCCTTAAAGCTTTAATCTGACCAAGGTCAGGATTGTTTTCTGTGATGGAACCCAGGTTTTCGGTCCAGTCTTTCTCTATGTCAAATACATTGGTAGTATCACCATCATATCCTAAGTAAGCATCCAAAAGAACCACCTGGTAACCCCTATTTTTTAAAGCCTTGTAAATCATTGTTCCGGTGGATAATGATACATCTCTCTCTGTGCTGGTTCCTCCTGCCAATACTACTACCTTCATATTTATAATTCCTCACTTTCCACTACTGCAATATAAGTTATCAGAAGTTGCTTTTTAACTGCTGATAAAAGGCGCAGCTTTTTTGCGCCGTGCATCCTGATTATCGAATCATGTGTTTTGATTCGATAATATAAGTTATCAGAAGTTGCCTTTTAACTTCTGATAAAAGGCGCTGTCTTTGCGCCGTGCATACGTTCCCAGTATAACGCAAACACTGTAACAAGTAAAGTTTTTAAGGTGCATGTGCTTCATCAAATATTGCTGATAAATTTAAAGCAAATGAGCACCATCATTATCAGCCACCTGAATATAATCACGCGACTGTACCTCATATTTTAGCATACAAACTCAAAAATATTCTATTGAAATAATGCTGAAAAATAATCAGCGAGTGCTATTAATTACCAATCATAATATTTGCAGAACTGTACACAATATGATTACAGGCAATACAAAACAAAGTCATGCGCGGTGACTAATACTTAGATAAGTAACCGCTGAACCTACAAATAGCTGATTTTGTATCTTGATTGCTTTGATGCCAATAAAATGGAGGTGAAAATAGTATGGCAAGTAACAATAGTGGATCTAACAGAGCTGAAGTACCTGAGGCAAGAGAGGCACTTAACCGTTACAAGATGGAAATTGCTAACGAAATAGGTGTTCCTTTAAAGCAAGGCTACAACGGTGACTTAACAAGCAAGCAGAACGGTTCTGTTGGTGGTGAAATGGTTAAACGTATGATTAGACAGCAGGAACAACAGATGTCTGGTAAGTAATAATTATTGAGTAGAATTTGCACCCATTGGGAGCAATGCTCCATATATGTTGTGCAAAAGAAATAGCAGGAGGCCAAACCGGCCTCCTGTTATTTTTTAAAATTTTATTCCCTAAGTTGTGTTTCTATGTTAAAATAGTCATGGTCACCGGGGATAGAATTTTTTTAAATATATCTGCGGGGAACATTAGTAGCTTATTATCAGGCATATACTTTTATAGAGTCAGCATAATTTAATTTAAGGAAAGGACATAGAAGTAGAGTATGGGCAAATATTTTGGGACGGACGGCTTCCGGGGAGAAGCAAATGTGAACCTTACAGTAGAGCATGCCTTTAAGGTAGGGAGATTTTTAGGATATCACTTTGGGAAAAAGCATAAGGCAAATATCGTAATTGGCAAAGATACCAGAAGATCCAGCTACATGTTTGAGTATGCCCTGGTTGCGGGGCTGACAGCCAGCGGGGCGGATGCGTACCTGCTCCATGTTACGACTACCCCAAGCGTATCCTATGTGGTGCGCAGCGAAGGCTTTGACTGCGGCATCATGATTTCAGCAAGCCATAATCCCTATTATGATAACGGGATTAAGGTGATCAACGGCGGCGGCTATAAGCTGGAAGCAGATATTGAGGCTTTGATTGAGGAATACATAGACAGTGAAAAGGATACCCTGCCTTTAGCAACGAAAGAAAATATCGGGAGAACCGTGGATTACTATATTGGAAGAAACCGTTACGTTGGATATCTGATTTCCCTGGCAACCAGATCCTTCAAAGACATGAGGGTCGGGCTGGATCTGTCAAATGGTTCGGCTACAACCGTTGCAAAGGGAGTATTTGATGCTTTAGGGGCGAAGACCTTTGTAATAAACAGTGAGCCGGATGGAACGAATATCAATAGGGACTGCGGGTCTACCCATATTGAGCATTTACAGAAATGTGTTGTTGAAAATAACCTGAATGTGGGATTTGCCTATGACGGAGATGCAGACCGATGTTTAGCAGTTGATGAAAAGGGCAATATTATAGACGGTGACCTCATCATGTACCTTTGCGGGGTCTATATGAAACGCCGCAATGAGCTTGCAAACAATACAATTGTTACGACGGTAATGTCTAACCTGGGACTATATAAAGCCCTGGAACGCCAGGGGATCAATTATGAAAAAACGGCGGTGGGCGATAAATATGTATTTGAGAACATGATGACAAACGGTCACGCCTTGGGCGGCGAACAGTCCGGCCATATCATATTCAGCAAGCATGCCATGACCGGAGACGGGGTACTTACCTCCTTAAAATTAATGGAGGTCATGCTGGAAAGCAAGGCATCCTTATCCGAGCTGCTAAAAGAGATTACTATCTTCCCCCAGCTTCTGGTAAATGTAAAGGTTAAGGACAAAAAGGAAGCAAGAGAAGACCGGGCGGTTATGGAAGAGGTCGCAAAGGTAGAGGAAGAGCTGGGCAGCGACGGACGTATTTTAGTACGTGAGAGCGGTACGGAGCCGGTAGTCAGGGTTATGGTAGAAGCAGAAACCCAGGAGCAATGTAAAATCATGGTTGACCGGGTAATAAAAGTATTAAAGGACAGGGGTCATGTCCTATAGCTTCCGGTAGGAAAATTAGTTCTGGCATTTACAGAAACCTTATGTTATAATAAACTATTGTGAAAATGTCTGCCAAAATAGACGGAATATACGGGTACATAATAAAGGGAGTATCACTCCCGATTATATAAGGGTGGGGGAGAAATCTCCCTCCCAAAGAATCTTAGGAGGAATTACAAAATGAGTTTACAGGTTGAAAAGTTAGAGAAAAACATGGCAAAGCTTACGATAGAGGCTTCCGCTGAAGAATTTGAGGGTGCGATCCAGAAGGCATACCAAAAGAACAAGGGTAAGCTTAACGTGCAGGGCTTCCGTAAGGGCAAGGCTCCCCGTGCCTTAATTGAGAAAATGTACGGTGTAGGCATCTTTTATGAGGATGCAGCAAATGAAATAATTCCCGGGGCATATGAGAAGGCAGCTCTTGAGAGCGGACTTGAAATTGTATCCAGACCGGAGATCGATATCGTTCAGGTAGAAAAGGGCAAGGCATTCATCTTCACGGCAGAGGTTGCCGTAAAGCCGGAAGTAACCTTAGGCCAGTACAAGGGTATTGAGGTAGAGAAGAAGGAAGCAGAGGTAACTGAGGAAGAGGTATTAGCAAAGATTGATAAAGAGCGTGAGCAGAACTCCAGGACAATTACGGTAGAAGACAGACCGGTCCAGGATGGCGACACGGCTATTATTGATTTCGAAGGCTTTGTGGACGGCAAGGCATTTGAAGGCGGTAAGGGTGAGAATTATTCACTTGTTATTGGCTCCCATAGCTTCATTGATACCTTCGAGGAGCAGCTGGTTGGCAAGAATATCGGCGAATTTGTAGATGTAAATGTTACCTTCCCGGAAGGCTACCAGGCAGAGGAGCTGGCAGGCAAGCCGGCACTGTTCAGGGTGAAAATAAATGAAATCAAAGTAAAAGAGCTTCCTGAATTAGATGATGATTTTGCACAGGATGTATCTGAATTTGATACCTTAGATGAATACAAAGCAAGTATTCAGACAACAATTAAGGAAGGCAAGGAAAAGGAATTAAAGACAGCAAAGGAAAACGAGATCATTGATAAGATCATCGAAGGCGCAGCAATGGATATTCCTGAGCCGATGGTCGCTTCCCAGGTAAATCAGATGGCGGATGATTTTGCACAGAGAATCCAGCATCAGGGTCTCTCCGTTGAACAATACTTCCAGTTTACAGGCATGGATGCGAATAAATTCATGGAAAGCCTGCGCCCTCAGGCAGTTAAGAGAATCCAGAGCAGATTAGTGCTTGAAGCTATCGTTGATGCTGAGCAGATTGAAGTGACAGAAGAAGAATTAGAAAAAGAGCTTACTGATATGGCAGCCATGTACCAGATGGAGGCAGATAAGTTAAAGGAATTAATCGGTGAGAAAGAGAAGGAGCAGATTAAGAAGGATGTGGCTGTCCAAAAGGCAGTTGACTTCGTAGTTGCCCAGTCAGTAGAGAAATAAGGTTGAAAACAGACAACAGAGATTGGAGGATAAATGTATGAGTTTAGTACCTTATGTCATTGAGCAAACAAGTCGTGGCGAGAGAAGCTATGACATCTATTCCAGGTTATTAAAGGAAAGGATCATTTTCCTCGGAGAAGAAGTAAATGATGTTACAGCAAGCCTGATTGTAGCACAGATGTTATTTTTAGAATCAGAGGATCCGGGAAAGGACATTAATTTCTACATTAACAGCCCCGGTGGCTCCGTAACGGCAGGCATGGCAATCTATGATACAATGAATTATATCAAATGTGATATATCCACAATCTGTATCGGTATGGCTGCCAGCATGGGAGCATTCCTGCTTTCCGGCGGTACCAAGGGCAAGAGGTTTGCCCTTCCAAACGCAGAGGTGATGATCCATCAGCCCTCCGGCGGTGCAAGGGGCCAGGCGACGGATATTAAGATTGTTGCAGACAATATTTTAAAGACAAAGAAAAAGTTAAATGAGATCCTGGCAAAGAACACGGGAAAACCTTTAGAGGTCATAGAAGTAGACACAGAGAGAGATTACTACATGACTGCAGAAGAAGCCCGCGACTATGGAATTATTGATGGCATCCTTGCAAGCAGATAATTCCTGGTTCTTTCCACGACTTAGGAAAAGAGGTGAGTAGGCAGTGGCAGGAAAGATAGAAGACAGAAAACAGTTGAGATGTTCCTTTTGTAATAAAACCCAGGATCAGGTCAGGAAATTAATTGCCGGACCGGGGGTTTATATCTGTGATGAATGTATTGAGATATGCAGCGAGATCATTGAAGAAGAATTCGAAGGGGAACCTGTTGTTAATTCAGATATTAATTTATTGAAACCCGCAGAAATCAAGGCATTTTTAGACCAGCATGTAATTGGTCAGGAGGATGCCAAGAAGGTGCTCGCTGTCTCGGTATATAACCATTATAAAAGGGTTCTCGCAGAAAAGGATTTGGATGTCGAGCTTCAGAAGAGCAATATTCTGATGATAGGACCTACCGGTTCCGGTAAGACCTTTCTGGCTCAGACACTGGCTAAATTATTGAATGTTCCATTTGCCATAGCAGATGCTACTGCACTGACCGAAGCAGGCTACGTTGGAGAAGATGTTGAGAATATCCTTCTCAAGATCATCCAGGCTGCCGACTTTGACATTGAGCGCGCACAATATGGTATCATCTATATTGATGAGATTGATAAGATTACCAGAAAGTCTGAGAATACCTCCATCACCAGGGATGTTTCCGGTGAAGGTGTCCAGCAGGCATTGCTTAAAATCCTGGAAGGCACGGTTGCATCTGTTCCTCCCCAGGGAGGAAGAAAGCATCCCCACCAGGAATTTATCCAGATCGATACAACAAATATATTGTTCATCTGCGGTGGAGCCTTTGATGGTCTTGAGAAGCTTATTGAAGGAAGGATCGGCCAGAAATCCATCGGCTTTAATGCTGAGATATTAGAGAAGAATAAGACCAGTGTAGGGGAGCTGTTCCGTCAGGTAATGCCCCAGGATCTGATCAAATTCGGTATGATTCCTGAGTTTGTAGGCCGTGTTCCGGTGACGGTTGCACTGGATATGCTGGATGAGGCCGCCTTAATAAAAATTCTCACCGAGCCAAAGAATGCGATTACCAAGCAGTATAAAAAGCTGTTTGAGCTGGATGGTGTAGAGCTTGAATTCGAAGCTGAGGCGCTGGATGAGATTGCAAAGCAATCCTTCGAGAGAAAAATAGGAGCAAGAGGCCTCCGGGCTATCATGGAAAAAGTCATGATGGACTCCATGTACCGTATTCCTTCCGATGCAAAAGCAGTGAAATGTATTATTACAAAGGAAGCTGTACTTGGGACAGAAGAGCCCAAGGTAATGTGGTCTGAGGATATCGTAGCAAGAAAACCAATGGTACGGCGTTCCAGTAAGAAGAGTAAGGGCGAGATAGCTTAAGCGATAGAAGAAGGGGATGGAGCGATATGCAACGTCCCCTTCTTTATGGAGATAATGCCATAAGGAGAGAAATGGAGACTAGTGTGAAATGCAGAGCATTTCACATCCGATACCCCGTGGCCTTACGGCCAAATGATTGTTAGTGTGAAATGAAGAGCATTTCACATCCGGCACCCCGTGGCCTGTGGTCAAATGATCGTTAGTATTAAGAAAGTGAAGGTTAGAGATGATAATAAAAAGTGTAGAATTAGAAACCGTATGCGGCATTACCAGCGTCCTTCCGCAAAATGATAAGCCGGAGGTGGCCTTTGCAGGTAAGTCCAATGTAGGTAAATCCTCCCTGATCAATGCCCTGATGAACCGGAAATCCTTAGCCAGAACCTCCTCACAGCCGGGAAAAACCCAGACCATTAATTTCTATAATATAAATAACGAGCTGTATTATGTGGACCTGCCGGGCTATGGCTATGCGAAGGTTTCCCTGAGCATCAAGGAAAAATGGGGAAAAATGATTGAAAAATATCTTAAGACGTCAAGGCAGCTTAGAAGCGTATTTCTGTTGATCGACATCCGGCACGAGCCCTCTGCAAATGACAAGACCATGTATGATTGGATTGTATACCAGGGCTTCCAGCCAATTATCATTGCAACCACGCTGGACAAGATAAACCGCAGCCAAAGGGACAAGCATCTGAAAATGGTTCGGGAGGGCCTGCAGGTGGCAGCGGGAACCAGAATCATTCCATTTTCTGCAGAAACCAAGCAGGGGCGGGAGGAAATCTGGGATTGTATTGAAGAGATCTGTGGATTTGTCCCGGAGGTAACGCCGGAAGCTTAGAGGACTGGCACGCTCCTAATTAGGCTGACAGCGCTGCCTAAAGATGAACGAGCAATACCCAACCTAGTACAATATCCTGAAATTTGCATAGGTATTTGGAACATGGTTATGTTCTGATAATATTAAAACACCCCATGACTGTACCCTGGAGGGCCGGTTATGAGGTGTTTCCTGGTCTATTCCTGATGACGGTTTTCCAATAGTGAGGACATTAAATAAGCATAAATATCGGGGCTTTTTTCCTTCCAGTTATTGCAGATCCTT
>JARKQP010000427.1 GCA_029974875.1 Mobilitalea sp. | reverse complement strand
GACCATTACCGGTTGGATAAGGAGCTTATCCTGGCAGGCATTTTCGTTGTGCTTTTAGTTTTGTTTGCCGGGATCAGCGGTATCAGGGCGGTGCTTTCCTTTGCAATTACTATACTGATGATATGGAAGGTATTGGTGCCCTGCTATCTGAAGGGCTTCAATCCGGTGCTCCTGGGCCTGATGATATGCCTTGTATTGACTGTTGTGATAGCAGTCCTTGTATACGGGGTGCATAAGAAAGCCCTGGCAGCCAGCCTTGGCTCCTTATTGGGGATAGGCATGACGGCGCTGCTGGGAGTTTTATTTACAGGAATGTACAATATCCACGGTGCGGTAATGCCTTATTCGGAAAGCCTGCTCTATAGCGGGTTCTCACATCTGAACCTGACCAGCATCTTTATGGCAAGTATTTTTATTGGATCCTCCGGTGCGGTTATGGATTTGGCTGTGGATATCACCTCGGCTGTCTGGGAGGTGGTGGAGCATAAGCCGGAAATAACCTGGCAGGAAGCAGCCCGCTCCGGCATCAATGTGGGGCGTGCTGCAATAGGGACACAGACAACGACCTTATTATTGGCATATTCAGGGGGATATATTTCCCTGCTGATGGTATTTATGGCGCAGGGGACACCGGTTTACAATATCCTTAATTACAAATACATAGCCTCCGAGATCCTGGAGACGCTGATAGGCAGCATCGGGCTGGTTACGGTTGCACCGTTTACGGCGCTGGTCTGCGGCCTATTATTTACCCGGAGCATAAAAAAAATGCATAGCAGCTTGTCTGTTTAAAGAGGCTGCTATGCGCTTTTTTTGTTATACAGCAGGGGAGCTGCATAACCATAGCGTATAATAGGGTGGGAGTAGAAAGTGTTTTATCACTGTCTATGTATAGAGCATACATGGGAAATGTGTATATATTGTGAAGATATTATAAAAAGAAAATGAAAAGCATAAAATAAGTTATAAATTATTTTGAAAAAAATATAAGGGACGACAAAACGCGAACCGGAGAAACTCACAACAGGAATTTCTCCGGTTCTATATGGTAGGGAGGAGGAGAGTGAATATATTCATCTCACTTTTTTGGTTTCATGACGGTCCGATTCCTATTCATGACAAGAGGATCAGCATGGATCCGTCCGATATAAGGAAATCGGTTATGCATGAAAGATAAAGCAGCTTACTGCTTCATCCTTCGTATAGTATAAAGGACAGATATGAGTAAATTATGGATAAAATGAATATTTTTTGTGAACATCACTGCCAAAAGAGGTACACCGTCCCTACTTGTGGTAGGGCTGGTTATGGTTAATCCGGTATGCCCGGTAAATCTGCTCTAATAATATCATTCTCATTAATTGATGGGGAAAGGTCATTTTAGAAAAGCTGAGCTGATAATCGGACCGCTTTAGAACCTCTGTTGATAACCCAAGGGAGCCTCCTATGATGAAGCTGACATGGCTGCTTCCTGAGACTCCGAGAGAATCCAGCTGACTGGCCAATTCCTCTGAGGACAGCTGTTTTCCGTCAATGGCCAGGGCAATACAATAGGAATCCTCCTTTAAGGCCTTCAGGATCCGTTCTCCTTCTTTCCTCTTAATCATGTCCTGGACTGCGGCAGAGGCGTTGTCAGGAGTTTTCTCATCCGCCAATTCAATGATCTCCAGGGTGCAGTACCTTCCCAGGCGCTTTGCATATTCCTCCACACCCTGGGAAAGATATCTTTCCTTTAGCTTACCCACACAAATCAGCGTTATTCTCATTAGCTAATACGTCCTTTTGCTCTTCTCTGATATATTCATACAATACACCGTTCTTCACGATCTTTACCTTCTCACCTTCAAACCCGCGCTTGCGCAGCTCCTTCTGGAGGTTATACAGCATAAAACCGTGGAATACAATCAATACATTCTCCTGGGACCAGTCAATCCGATCCAGAAACTCATTGATCCGCTGCCTTGTCTGCCGGATATTCTCAGGCTGGCTTCTTGATTTAAAGTACCAGGCAAGCCTTCCGCAGACATGCCATACCTCGAAGGGAAGCTTGATTCTTTCCGTATGGATAAATGGGGCATTATCCACTTCCCGGAGTAATTTATCAATGATAAGGTTCCCGCAGTACACCTCTTTTGCAGTGGTTATGGCTCTCGGTAAATCACTGGCGTAGCAGATGTCCCATTCGATCCCATACATTTCAACCTTATTTTTTATTACTTTCGACACCTCATATTTTTCCGACCATTCACGGAATTCCTTTGAGGTCATCATCTTTTTATGAGGACAATTTACTTTAAAATGTCGTAGTAATCCTATGCGCATAAATAAAAATCCTTCCAGCCCTTGTTATTTTCGAATATAGCGTTCCCTGAATGAACTGTGCGCAGTTATTAAGGAACGTTATACTGACTTCACATCATTAGCTTTGCAATCTTTCTTTTGCCAGCCAAGACTACAGATACTATTGATATTATAGCTATAATCCATGATCTTTTCAATCAATTTATGAAAGGATTCATAGATAGTTCTCAATTAAATTTCTCAATTACAATGAAAAAACAGGACGTGTTACACACGCCCTGTTGATCTCATGTGTACCCTGTGGGGCACACATTCTAAATTTCAATTACCAAGCAATGCTTGCAATTAAGCAACTGTTACGTTAACAGCCTGCATACCTCTTTGGCCTTTTTCTAAATCGAAGCAAACCTTCTGGCCTTCTTCTAAAGTCTTGAAGCCATTGGATGCGATACCGGAGAAATGTACGAATACATCCTCACCACCATTATCGTTAGTAATGAAACCGAATCCCTTTTGTGCGTTAAACCACTTAACTGTACCGTTGTTCATGAGCTACCTCCTAAAAAAAAAATTAATATTGTGTATTTTATTACTTATAAAAAAATCACATATTTTCGTAAACCATTAAATGCATTAATGACTTACAAAAATATGTGAGTTCATACATGACAATTAAAATACTAAAGCCATTCTAACATACCGAATTCAATTTGTAAACACCTCTTTTTGTTATTTTTAAGAAATTTTGTAAGCAAATTTTGTAAGCCTGGGGCGGATCTGCCAATTATGTGCCAGGCTTACAAAATGGATTATGTGCTTGGACATGCTTAAGGGTCTACGCGAAGCCGAAATATCTCATGATCCCGAGATAGATTCCATAGGCAAAGCCGTATTGGTTATCCCGGAGCTTCTGTGCATCAGAGGAGTTTGTCAGATAACCTAACTCAACCAGTAAGGAGGTCATGTTGGTTCTTCGCAGTACATATAAAGAAGGTCTTTCACGGATTCCGTTATTCCTCGTACCGACATTTTCCGTAATTCCCTCCATGATCGGCTGCGCTAACCACTGTGCCTGTGTATTGTACCGGAAGATATAAATTTCCGTGCCATTAATGGCCGGATTGTTATTGGCATTGCAGTGGATGCTGATGAAATAATCGGCAGGCCACTCATTTGCCAGACGTACCCGTTCTGCAAGGCTGGTGGCATTTGTAGTCCCAAGCACCGTTGTTGGTGTCGGACGCGACAGACGGGCCTCGAACCTTGGATCGGCGTTTAATAGGTCTGCCAGGTATACTCCAACCTGGTAAGTGATATCACTCTCATAAAGTCCGTTTCCAACCGCGCCTGCATTGGGGGAGCCGACGGGGTTGTGGCCTTGATCTATAAAAATTTTAATAGCCAAAGAAACACTTCCTTTTTTATTTTACTATTACTATAATATTCCTGCCCCAAAAAGCTGTTACAGGCAGGACCGTATTTTATCAGGGTTAGCCTGCAAAAAACAGGCCGTAGATGGAAAGAATAAAAAGAGATAATAAAAAATTTTGCGGCGGGGAGAAAAACGGATACAATTTTACGGCAAAGTGTGTTAAAATTTAACATATAGCTAAGATTGATACAAAATATCCGGATATGTAACCCGGAAATAAAGCTTATAATAACAAAGGACGGAGAGTCATGCTAAAGGGAATCTATGGTGTGTTAATTGGGATGCTGCTGATTATGGTGGTTATGTATGCCGGTCTTTTTTTTAAAAAGGATCCTGGCGGGGAGCAGCAGGCCAAGGTGGAAAATCCCAGGTATCACCTGCAATTGGTCGTTCAGGGCACAAATGAGAATTTTTTATCCACCTTCCAGGAAGGTGCAAAAAAGGCGGGGGAAGAATATGGAGCCTATGTCGAGATCGTGACCCTGAAGCAATTAAATGTGGATAATTTAAAGGAAACCGTGGAGATGGGAGTAAATGCCGGTGTTGACGGAATTGCCCTCCAGGCGGCGGATGCCAGCCAGACCCGCCAGATTATTGAGGATGCAAAAAAGCAGGGCATTGCTGTCATCACCTATGAGAATAGTAATTATCCTGTGCTGGAGACGCCTATGGTGGGCACCAATAGCTATAATTTAGGTTATTATGCGGCGGAAATGGCCGTAGAAGCGACCGGGGGAAAGGCAAATGTTGCTGTTGTGATCAACAATGAGGGCAATGACGGGGAGGAAGAGTACAAGAACAATATTATACAGGGTATCCTGGACTCCTTTGATTCCTACGGCATAATGAATATATTGGAGGACAGCATTTATACGGTGGATACGGATATGTTTGAGGCGGAGGAAATCGCCTCCCATATCATTAATAATCCAAACAAGCCGGATGTGATTATCTGTATGGATGAAAAATGTACTCCGGGTATTACCCAGATCCTTGTAGATAACAATCTGGTAGGCGATATTAAGATGGTAGGGTACGGGGTGACAAAACAGACCCTTGACTATATTGACCATGGTGTAATCTATGGTATCGTCTGCCCGGATGCAAATGAGATCGGATATGATACCGTAATGCAGCTGGTACAGTCCTTAGACGGTGAACCGATCAGTGATACGGTCAGTACGGGCTTATATACCATTGACAGGGACAATGTCAGGGAGTTTATGGAAAAGTGGGATATGGACTAGCGTGAAATGAAGATCATTTCACATCCGATAATTGAGTGGCCTAGCGGCCAAATGATCGTTAATGTGAAATGAAGATCATTTCACATCCGATATTGAATGGCCTAGCGGCCAAATGATCGTTAGTGTGAAATGTAGATCATTTCACATCCGATATTGAGTGGCCTGACGGCCAAATAATCGTTAGAGGGTATGCGGATGATTAGAATGAAGAATACAATGACGTTTCGCACCAAGCTTTTGGGATTTTTCTTCCTGGCGGTATTTTTTACCGCCCTTGTCGGGCTATATAATTACAAGTCCTCCCAGGTTCTGATGAGGGACATGACCCGTCTGCTGAACCGGACCCAGGAGATTACGACAATCTATAATGAATTGGACCAGATCCAGCTGACCTTTGAGGATTATCTGTCAACCCGGAGCACGGATAGCCTGCAGGCTTATTATAACCACAGCAACTCCATCATGAGCCTCAACCGGCGGTTGCAGCAGGAGGCGGATTATACGGAGCGGGGCATCCGTATAAAAAACATAACGGGAATGATAAACCACTATTTAGAGGTTGTAGACCAGGCGATCATTGCAAAACGGAAAAGTAAGGTGGATGAATATAGGGTGGGCTACCAGGAGGCAATGAAGGAGCACGCCTATATTGGTAACTATATTGAAGAAATGATGAGCAATGACCTGAGCAACAGCGCCAAGCAGTATATAGAAATCCAGAGGGAAGTGGACCAGAGCACGGCTTTAAGCTATTCCATGTTTGCCATATCGGTAATCTTAATCTCAGCCATTATTATTATATTCAGCCTTGAGCTTACAAAGCCCATTTCCAAGCTGGCCTCCTATGCAAAAGAGGTGTCCATGGGTAACTTTGACGTTGAAATCAAGGAACAGAAGACGAGCAGGGAAATAGGCATTTTATACCGGGCCTTTGGCAGCATGACGGCAAGCATCCGTAAGTATGTGAATGAACTGGAGGAAAAGCAGAGGCTGGAGCGTAAGCTGAGTGAGGAAAAGCTAAATAACCTGAAAATGAAAAGTGCTTTACATGAAGCGGAATTAATGGCGCTGCAATCCCAAGTGAATCCGCATTTTATTTTCAATTCCATTAATATAGGTGCAAAGGTTGCAATGCTGCAGGGGGATAATGTCACCTGTGAGTATCTGGAAAATTTTGCCGAGGTGTTCCGTTATAATCTGAAGGGTCTGGGCTATGATGCCGCCTTAAGGGAAGAAGTGTCCAATGTGGAAGCATATATGAACCTGCTGATTACCAGGTTCGGGGACGTAATTGATTTCCGGCTGGAGGTTCCGGAGGATGAGGGTGTCAATGATTTCATACTGCCAAGAATGACACTGCAGCCACTTCTTGAAAATGCCTATATCCATGGGATCAGTAAATTCGAGCAGGGTGGAATCATTGAGGTGAAGGTCAGGAAGGAAACGAATACCTTGTTTATCACGGTCTCCAATACCGGTGATGAGATTCCGCCGGAAAAGGTGCAGTTAATCCTAAGCAGAAAATATAAAAAGGATAGGGCAAAGGAGAAGCAAGGGCATACCACCGGAATAGGCCTGGATAATGTATTGAACCGCCTGAGGCTTTTTTATAAGAGGGAGGATGTAATGGATATTACCTACAGTGAAGGGCGGACCAATGTCATACTTAAGCTTCCGTTGAAAAATAAAGCCGGGAAGGAAAAAGAGCATGTATAAGGTACTGATAGTGGATGATGAGCCGATTGCCGTAGAGTCAATCGGATTTATGATCACAAAGAATTTTGACGCCGTAAAGCAGATTGAAAAAGCCAGATCCGGCAAGGATGCTATAGAGAAAGCCTATGGGTTCCATCCGGATATTGTTATCATGGACATTAATATGCCGGGGATCAATGGTCTGGAGGCCATGAAGCAGATCAGGATGAGCAACGAAACGGTCAGCTTCATAGTGATATCGGCCTTCGATTATTTTGATTATGCGGTGGAGGCCGTTGCCCTTGGGGTGGAGGAATATCTGCTTAAGCCGGTGAAGGAAGCGAAATTCATAGAGACCTTCCAAAAGGTGTTAGGGCACGTGGAGCAAAATTATGCCAGGCGCCGGCAGGTCTTAGAGCAGCAGGAGCGGCTGGAGATGATTATTCCGATCCTGGAGACGGGATTTATGAATTCCCTTTGTATGTACGGACAGGATACCACACAGCTGACAAATTATTGTGAGCTCTTTGGCTATTCCAATTCTAGCGGATATGTTATGGTAATTGAATTTGGACAAAAATCCAAGAACCAGATTGAAAATAAGATCGGGGCAGGCATCCATGGCGAGAGGATGTATGAGGAATATAGGAATATCATTAAGTCCTCCTTTGACTGTATTGTAAGCCAGATGATGCTGAACAGAATTATCGTCTATGTATTTGACACAGGGGAGGAGGGGGAATATGAGCAGAAGGCCAGGGCCGTGAAAGGGGCGCAGCGTGTCATGGAGCGTGCCGCCCGGATTTACTCTGACATTTTTATGGGAATTGGCAACTACCATAAGGACATCAGCTGCGCAAGGAAATCCTACCAGGAGGCGCTGCATGCGCTCCGGACGCTTGCCACCAGTGATACCATTAATGACAACCCCCAGAGCCATATCCTGCACGAGGATGATATCCTGGAGAAAAGCGGGGAGCAGGAGAGTGATTACGGGGAGCTTCTGGAATCCGAGATATTTACAAAGATATCTGATTCCGATCCGGTTCCTGTCCAGCTGTCCTTTGTACAATTATATGAGAGGATGAGTGCGGATCCGGGAGTTGATTTTGATGCAATTAAAAAGTGGATGATCAGTATGGTGGTCGGCTTTGAAAAACGGTGGGAAAAAGCACTCAATAATAATTATTACAAGATTCTTAATGAAATTATGGGGGCGAAAGACGAGGGAGCCCTGTTTGACATCGGAAAACGCTATATCAATGAAACGGTACATCAAATCGTGGAAGGCAGGCAGAATAAGGCGAACTCTATTATTGAAAAGGCGAATAAATATATATCGGAGCATTACAATGAGGATATTTCCCTGGATGAAATTGCCCAGCATGTCAATCTGAGCTCCTATTATTTCAGCCGGTTCTATAAAAATGCAACCGGCATCAACTTCACCGATAAGATGGTGATGCTGCGGATGGAAAAGGCAAAGGAGCTTTTACGGCAGGAGGAGCTGTCGGTGAAGGATGTATCCTATATGGTCGGGTATTCGGATCCTAATTATTTTTCTAAAATATTTAAGAAGATAACAGGATTTAATGCAAGTGAGTACAAAAGATTGTAATTTATGATGCTATATTTCATGGCAGAATGGAGGAGGATTATGGGGAGAAGATCTTTACTTAAACTAATGAGGATGACGGTGGTTCTGGTTTTTACCAGCCTGGCTTTATCAGGCTGCAGGGCGGAGACAAAGGAGCCGGATAAGATGCAGCAGGATGAGGAAATCGTCATAGGCTTTTCCATGGGAACCCTGCTGGAGGACAGGTGGATCAGGGACAGGGAGATCCTGATAGCGGAGGCAGGGCAAAAGGGCATTAAAGTAATTGTCAATAATGCAAACAATAGCTCGGATCTCCAATATGAGCAGGTAAAGGAGATGCTAAAGCAGGATATTGACGTGCTGATCATAGCACCAAATGACTGCTACAGTGAAGCCAGGTGTGTTAAAGCGGCAAAGGATAAAAATGTTCCTGTGATATCCTATGACCGCCTGGTAAGCAATGCGGATGTGGATGCCTATATTTCCTTCGACCATACACAGGTCGGGGTGCTGATGGCCTCCTATCTGGTGGAACAGGTTCCGGAGGGCGGCTATATGATCGTCAACGGGAGTGGCACCGATACCAATTCCAACATGATTTACGACGGAGCCATGAGTGTACTTAAGCCCTACATTGACAGCGGCAAGATACAGATCTTGGCACAGACCTATGTGGATGGCTGGAAGAGGGAGAATGCCTATAATTTCGTCGCTGAGGAGCTGAAGGAACACAGCCAGGAGGTAAAGGCCATCCTGTGCGGCAATGATTCCATGGCCTGGGGAGTTATTGATGCCCTGTCGGAAGCACAGATTGCGGAACAGGTAAAGGTCGTAGGCCAGGATGCGGATCTGGTGGCCTGCCAGCGTATTGTAAATGGGAAGCAGGCACTGACCGTATATAAGCCCATTAAGAAGCTGGTACAGATGACCGTTGAAGAATGCCAGAAGCTGGTAAATGGTAAAAAAATTGACAGCCAGGGCACCATTGATGACGGAACCTATAAAGTACCCTATATTTTCATCGAGGTTAAGGCAGTGACCGAGGATAACATAAAGGAAACGGTTATTAAGGACGGCTTCCATCTATATGATGATGTTTATCAGACAGCTGTAAAGAAATAACCCCCACATCAATACGGCATACAAAGAGTTTCAGGGAATTCCCCTATGCAAGAATATTTTTTTAAGAACTGTGAAATTTTGCGCTTTCGTAAATGCGGTGTGCAATATTTTACAGTTCTTTCTTTTGCAGAAAAATAAAGGGCAAAATAGTCATAATGCATAACAATGGGCTCCATTGATAAAAATATTTGTATGATGTAGTATAAAAATGTAACAAAGAGCTAGGATAAATAGCTCATTGGAACAAAAAAAATCTTATAAAAAGGATGGAATGAGGGTATGAAAAAAATTATTGCAATGTTACTTTGCTTATGCCTCGTGTTTTCATTAGCGGCATGCGGAAGTAAGAACAACACAGGTTCAAATGACGGCAACACAAACAATGGAGCTACTACAGGGGCAGAGGCTACAAAGGCGCCAACCAAGGACAAGGGTTCCGTGGATGTAGGTATCGTCCTTCCTACAAAGGATGAGCCAAGATGGTTACAGGACCAGGCAAGATTTGAAGATGTTATATCCTCTACGGACTATACGGTAGAAGTATTATTCAGCCAGGGCTCTTCCGCAAATGAGAAAACGAATGTGGAAACCTTAATCGCAAAGGGCATCAAAGTCCTCATCATCTGTGCACAGGATGCGGCAGCAGCTGCAGCGGCAGTAGAGGAAGCTAAGGATGCCGGCGTAGTTGTTATTTCCTACGACCGTCTGATTACGGATACGGATGCCATTGACTATTATGTAACCTTTGACAGCGTGGCAGTTGGCGAAGCAATGGGTAAATATTTAGTTGATAATGCTACAGGTACCGGTAATCCTTTATATTTATATGCCGGTGCAGCAACGGATAACAATGCCTTCTTATTCTTTGAAGGTGCTTGGAATATCCTTCAGCCAAAGATTGTTGACGGAACCTTCGTAATCAAGAATTCTTCAGAAGCAATTGCGGCCAAGGATAAGGCTACCCTGACCCGTGATGAGCAGTCAGCTATTATCGGCCAGGTTACAACGAACTGGGATTTCAATGAAGCAAAATCAAAGGCAGAGGCTCATTTGACCTCCGCAAAGGCAGCTGATAAGGGCAAATGCTATGTGTTAGCTCCTAACGATGGTACAGCACGTTCTATCGCCGACGTATTCGCATCTGATGCTGATGTTACAGAATATTTCGTCACAGGCCAGGATGCAGAGGTTGCTTCCGTCCAGTACATCATTGATGGAAAGCAGTCAATGACGGTATTCAAGGATACACGTACTCTGGCAGCTGATGCCATGAACATGGCAATTGAAGTAATCGAAGGCAAGACCCCCGCTACCGATGCAACCTATAACAACCTGGTAAAGGATGTTCCTTCAAAGCAGACAGCTACTGTTGTAGTAACAGCGGACAATGTAAAAGCAGCCCTGATTGATTCCGGTTACTATGATGCTTCTGAGTTCACTGGTTTAAAATAACAAAGACTAAATTAATAGTTTGAGTCATAGCATGGGACCGGTTTAAGAATACCAAATGATATTTTTAGACCGGTTCCCCTATTGAAGGAAGGATAAGTAATGGGCGATTACATTCTTGAAATGCAAAACATAGTAAAAGAGTTCCCCGGTGTAAAGGCTCTGAATGACGTGGATTTTAAGGTAAAACGGGGAGAAATCCACTGTCTGGTGGGGGAAAACGGTGCGGGGAAATCCACCCTGATGAAGGTGCTTTCCGGGGTTTATCCCTATGGCACCTATAGCGGGAATATTATCTATAACGGAAATGAAAAACAATTTAAATCAATTGCTGACAGTGAGCAAGAAGGAATTGCAATTATTTATCAGGAACTGGCGCTGATTCCTGAATTAAGTGTCTATGAAAATATTTATTTCGGACATGAATTAATGGAAGGCAAGGTAATTAATTGGAACCGTACCATTGTCAACGCACAGGAAATGTTGAAAAAAGTTAAGCTGGATGTGAAGCCTTCTGTAAAAATCAAGGATTTATCCGTTGGTAAAAGGCAGTTGGTAGAAATAGCAAAGGCCTTGAGTAAGAATGTTAAGCTGCTGGTACTGGATGAACCGACAGCTGCTTTGAATGAGGATGACAGTGCGAATTTGTTGGAGCTACTCAGACAGCTGAAAGACCAGGGAGTAACCTCCATTATGATCTCCCACAAATTAAAGGAGGTTGTGTCAATTGCTGATACAATAACCGTAATCCGCGACGGAAGTACCGTATGTTCCCTGGATGCCAAGGAGCGCAGGATTTCTGAGCATGAGATTATTAAATATATGGTAGGCAGGGAAATAGACAATATCTATCCGAAACGGGAAAAGAATACCATCGGGGATGTCTGCTTCGAGATTAAAAATTGGACAGTTCGTAATCCTGCTTTAGACCGTGAAATATTGCATAATGTTAACCTGAACGTACGCCGTGGTGAGATCATCGGTATCGCGGGCCTGATGGGCGCAGGACGGACGGAGCTGGCACTTAGTGTATTTGGGAATACTCCGAGATATAGTATCACCAGCGGTGAACTATCCGTAGACGGTATGCCAAAGCGCTTCAAGCATCCGAAGGAAGCCCTGGATGCCGGCGTTGCCTATGTATCGGAGGACAGAAAGGGAAACGGGTTAATTCTAATTCAGGACATTAAATATAATATAACAATAGCAAACCTGCAGCAGTTAACGGAAGGTGTCTCCTTGAATGAGAATAAGGAAATAACCATAGCAAAGGAGTATCAGAGCTCCATTAATATTAAAGCCCCCTCGATCCGGCAGATAGTGGGTAATTTAAGCGGCGGAAACCAGCAGAAGGTATCACTGGCTAAGTGTCTTTTTGTTGGCCCCAGGGTATTAATCCTGGATGAACCGACAAGGGGTATTGATGTCGGTGCAAAGTTCGAGATATATTCCCTGATGAACAAGCTGGTGGAGCAGGGAATGAGCATCATAATGATCTCCTCCGAGCTACTGGAGGTACTCGGTATGAGTGACCGTGTATATGTCATGTCGGAGGGCTCGATTACCGGCTGCTTATCCGCTGAAGAGGCTACGGAGCAGAATGTAATGGCTATGGCTACAAGAGTAGAGGAGGAAGTATAATGAGCGAGTCAAAAGAAACAGGAAAAATTGGTTTAGGCGAGGAATTGATAGGGCTGTTAAAGTCAAATATCCGCGACTATGTTATGTATATTGCGCTGGTAGTAATCTTTGTAATCTTTGGTATTGCTACCAATGGGCTGTTCCTGTCGCCAAGAAACTTAAGTGACTTGGTTAACCAGGCAGGCTATGTTGCAATCATTGCCATCGGTATGACGGTTATCCTGATCATTAAGCACATTGACCTTTCCGTTGGCTATGTGGCAGGCTTTTTAGGAGCTGTGGCAGCAATTCTTATGAAGAATGGAATTCCGGCCTGGGGCGCAATTCCGATTGTATTGGTATGTGGTATCCTGGTCGGTATTTATCAGGGAACGCTGGTTGCAAAGGTAGGGGTCCCGGCCTTTGTAGTGACCCTGGCGGGTATGTTCATATTCCGTGGACTGCTCTCTTTGACGACGGCAGGCACCGGGACGATTATTATTAAGGATAAGGCCTATAAGGCGATTTCCAATGATTTTATACCGGATCTTCCTCTTGCGGGAAATATCCATGCCCTGACACTGATTGTCGGAATCCTGGCAATCTGTCTCCTGATTTATTCCCAGATCAAGGCAAGGAACAATTTGCGCAAATACAATTTTGAGGTAAGCTCCATGCCGATCCTGGTGGGTAAGATTATCTTCCTGTCGGCGATTATCATGTACATCATGTGGACCCTGGCCGGCTATAAGGGAATCCCCTGGACCGCTGTCATTGTGGCAATTGTGCTTCTGATTTATAATTTTATCTTAAATAAAACCCGTTTAGGCAGGTATGTCTACGGTATCGGAGGCAATGCGGAGGCGGCAGAGCTTTCCGGTGTCAATGTCCAGAAGATCACCATGTTTGCCTTCTGCTCCGTCAGCATGCTGTCAGCCCTTGGTGGAATCCTTTACTCCTCAAGACTTGCATCCGCGACACCTACCGCAGGTAACGGCTTTGAGCTGGATGCCATTGCATCCTCCTATATCGGCGGCGTATCCGTAAACGGTGGTATCGGTAGGGTTACCAATACGATTGTCGGCGCCTTTGTCATCATGTCCCTGACCAATGGCATGAACCTGATGGGTATAGATATTTCTTATCAGTACATCGTAAAGGGCGTGATTTTTATCCTGGCGGTTGCTTTTGATATTATTACCCGTAATAAGAGGAAATAGTGGCAGGTAAAACGTGAAAAGAATATGGAAAGTACTAACTGATCCAGGGGCTGCTTGCAGCCCCTGATTTTTTATGCCGTTCGCCAGTTTTCCTGATTTTATCTTAAAAAAATGGGGTTTGTATTGTTTTATTTTTTTTGGAGATAATGATAGTAAGTAAAATTGTATATTAAGGGATATTGGGATTTCCTAAATTGTACAAAAGCTATTTAAAGCTATCTATTATGCATGAAGGAGGATTTTTTATGAAATTAAAAGCAATATTATTAACATTAGTTATGTTTACACTATTGTTAACCGGATGCGGAAATAAAACGCCAAATAACAATAATGCAACAACTACACCCAATCCGACCCAGGGTACTGCCGTCTCCCCGACAGTCACTTCACCGGCTGCTTCGCCGGAAGCTACGGGAGCGGCTGGAACACCTGCAGCTACAAACGGTGCCACAACACCGGAGGCCACGAAGGGTGCCGGAACAGACGTAACAACCACTGCATCTATTGTTGATACAGAGGATGCCTTGCTGAAAGCCCTTAGTAAAAACGGAACCTGGATCGTTTGTATAACCAAGGATATGACAGTTAATAAGGAGCTTGTCATGGAGGGAGAATTCAAAAACGGTAAGAAGGATGATGCCGGCAAGGAGGTTATCCAGAGGAAGCTCGCACTGTATTCCCAGGATGAAAACAGGACAATCACAGGAAAATATGTTCTAACCGCACCAAAGCTGACGGTTACCAGCCCAAAGGCAAGCATCCAGCGCGGAACCTTTAAGGGTGACCTCTACGTTGATGTAGCTGGCTTCGAGCTGGTTGACGCCATTATAGACGGTGATGTATATTTTACGAAAAAGGAATATAAGGATTCCTTCAAAATGGATGATTCCAGCAAGGTACTCGGAAAGCAGAGTGTAAAATAACCTGGTATCCATCCCGGGGCAGGCTATGTGAATTATGAATAAGGAATGCTTCCTGGCACCCTATCAAGGAATTGGTAGGGTGCTTTTTTGGAGGTGCCTTTCGTAGGACAAGGGTAGTAGCACCTCCGTTCCGTCTTAAAAACCCTCATAGCTGCCGGTATATCTCATTGAAAATCTGGAGATGGCGCTCCTCGTCACGTATGATGCGCTGTAAGATTGCCACGATGTTTCTGTCCCGGATGGTACGTGCCTGTTTGGAATACTTGTGGATGGCTGCGTCCTCTGCTTTGATGGATTCGGCGACCAGCTCCCGTACCTCCTCC
>JARKQP010000416.1 GCA_029974875.1 Mobilitalea sp. | reverse complement strand
TTACCACAGCAGCACAGTAAAAGTATGAGGATGAGAATCCAACTGCAATCATTACTTGATCCTGAATCGCAATGGGTTGCTTGTAAATCACTCATTGTATGTTCCTCCTAATATCAATTACAATGTTATCATATGTTATAGGGCTTGACTGATTTCCTCTTTTTAGGAGAAATTATTTTAGAAAAAGAGGTTGATTTTCCGACAAATTAATACAAGACAATAGTTTATATCATGGATATGTAGCTATAGCTACATATAAGCTGGATAATCATGGTATAATGGTGGTAGACATTATACCACGTCCGCCTGCGGACATTGGTGCGGGCGGAAGGGAGTGCGCATTTTGGCACGTAGTGCCATACCATGGCGGTTTTTCTTCATGGTATACTAAGCTGTAGAAAGGCCAATCCTATGGATGGCAGATTCATTTATTGATGAAAGTGACTAATCACCCAGTTGACAAATCAAGGAAAGGAGAAATTGATATGGAACAGCAATACAAATTAAAAAATATTGAGATTGCAAAGGTATTGAAGCTGGAGGAGGAATTGATCTATCAAAAAGGGCAGGTGGTCAGTAAGACCTTGGTCCAGAATAAGAATGTCAGCATGACCCTGTTCTCCTTTGACAAAGGGGAAGAGATCAGCTCCCATTCCTCTGACGGAGACGCCATGGTAACCGTACTTGACGGAACCGGAAAATTTACCGTCGGTGATGAGGTGTTCATCCTGAATAAAGGCGAAACCTTAATTATGCCAAATCATGTGCCCCACGCTGTCTATGGGGAGGAACAATTAAAAATGCTTCTGACCGTAATTTTTTAATGGTTAGGATTAATATAATGATGTGAAAGGATCTTCATTTCACACTAAGAATGGTGTATAATAGAAAAGCCTCCGGAATAGTATGTTAAAAAAGATATTGGAGTCTTTCTGTGGTTAAGAAACATAAAGTCCAGGTTATTGTCAGTTTTAGTGAGTATGAGAAGCGACAGAAGGCTTTTGAAGGCGTAGGATACATTAAATACAGGCTTCCGATGATCGATGCCTATGTACTTGAGATAGAGGAAGAGCAGCTTGAGGAAATCCGGACTATGGAAGGTGTACTTGGGCTGGAGCAGGATACGCATATTACGGCCCAGATGAATCATGTGAATGAAATCATTGAAGCCAAGTGGGCCCATAACCGGGGAATTCAGGGCCAGGGCATTGGTATAGCCATCGTAGACACAGGGATTGCTCTGCATAAGGATTTTACAGAGGATAGCAACCGGGTGGTCGGGTTTTCTGATTTTGTCAACCAAAAAACAGATCCCTATGATGACAACGGACATGGCACCCATGTGGCTGGCATTATTGGCGGAAACGGGTATTCCTCCAGGGGTAAATATATCGGGGTGGCACCCCGGTGCAACCTTATAGGAGTAAAGGTGCTTGACCATCGCGGTGACGGGAATATATCAGATGTACTGGCCGGACTGCAATGGGTCATGGATAACCGTAAACGCTACAACATCAGAATCGTGAATATATCCGTAGGCACCTCCGCAAAGGAGGTGCTGGACGAGAATTCATTGCTGGTCCAGGGAGTGAATGCGGTATGGGACAGCGGGATTGTGGTGATCGTTGCGGCAGGGAATAATGGTCCGGGGCCAATGTCCATATCGACTCCGGGGATTAGCAGGAAGGTAATTACCGTTGGCTCCTCTGATGACAGTATGGCAGTTGAAGTATTTGGAGGCGGCCGGTCAAAGGACTATTCCGGGAGGGGACCCACCCCCTTCTGCATCAAAAAGCCGGATATTGTAGCCCCTGGCTCCAACATCATATCCTGTAATATCAGCCGCCATACAACAAAGTCGGGAAGTGGTGAGGTCCGGCTGACCTATGCCAATTCACCCATGATGTACACGGTAAAAAGCGGAACCTCAATGGCAACACCGGTAGTTTCCGGCGCAATCGCGTTACTGTTATCAAAATATCCGGATATGACAAACCGGGAAGTGAAGCTCAGGCTCCGCAGCAGTGCGGTCGACCTTGGGCAGCACTGGGAGCGCCAGGGCTGGGGACTGCTGAACGTCAGGAGACTCCTGGAAGACGGAATGTGATCCGGGTCTGCAGCAATTATAGCTAGCCAAGGATCTGCAGCGGGGGTAGCATAGGCGCTAAAAGCGTTGTCCGTCTGTAAACAATTATAGCTAATCAAGGATAAGGAGCAAAATAGACGAAAT
>JARKQP010000408.1 GCA_029974875.1 Mobilitalea sp. | reverse complement strand
TACCGCTGGAGGTCTTTTTTGATCCGCCTCCGACCACAATCTTATCCCCATTTAAATAATAATACAGCTCGAAGGTTGCCTCCTGGGTAATCAACCCTCCTGTTGCCTCATCCCTTTTCTCAATAACCAAATCACCTTTGGATGAAGTTCCACTTCCAGTTCCAGAAGAATATGCTGTAATATTATATTCCTTGTTGCCGGTTGTAGTGCCGGAGACACCTGTTCCAATAAAGGAGGCATTATTCTTTATCTGCCCGCCTATCGGCCCCGTAACCACTGTATTATATTCCAGTTCATACTGATGGGTTATTGATCCATTAAATTGCAATGTAATTGTCCAGTTTCCTGAAACCGGATCCTTCACTGTCGTAGCAGTATAGGCTGATGCATCTACATCTGTCCTCGTATTAGGATTAACATTGACATTTACCTGATATACCCGCAAGCTTCCTGTTACGTACTGATGACCTCCGCTGATTATATCTTTAAAGGTTGCACCATTTATCTTAGACAAGCTCTTGTTTAACACGACCTTCCATTCAATCTCATCATCCGGAGATACCGTTGATCCCGCGTTTGTTGCAGTTTTCTCCAGGAAGTTCCTATAGTTATTATTCGTCACTTCGGCTGTATACGTCTTACCCAATATCGTAGCTTCATTACTGTATTTCTGATCCGATATTCCTAGGATATCTGTGGTATATTCAATCAGATATCTCCCGTTCGTAACATTTTTGATTGTTAGGGTAAAGCCCTTGTTATCCGCATCAACCGATAACTCATATTTATCTGATGATAATTGATTTCCCTTAATCGGATTATTATTACCAGAATTAACAGTATATTCATGAACGGTTAATGTCGTTGCCAAGTCAGCGCTTAGTTCATGATTCCCCAACTTAAGCCGATCCTGAATTACCAAAGATCCGCTGCTTACCGTTGTCGCCTGATCATTAGCATAAATCTGCCAGGTAATCTTTCTACCCTGAAGATCCTTAATTCCTATCTTCCTACCATTGTTATAAGAGGTCTGATTCATTGTATAAGATGCTTTGCTCGTTCCACCTGATATACTAGGGGGATTTCCATCCTTAGAATAGAGGAACTTTGCTTGATTCTCGTAAAGACGTTGATCAGGTGACTTATTCTCCAGAATATCAGGATTTTGATCACGGTCAAAGCTGGTCTTGTAATACACCGTATAGTCTGAATCTGACAGGGGCCCATTTATTGTCAAGACAAAACCGTGTTGATACGCGGTTCCAGTGTATGGACTAATAGGAGCGATTGTGTACTGATTACCTTCCGTCCAGTTCAGATTAGCAGTTCCCTTCTTGAATCTTATGGACTCTGTTAGAAGATACAAGCCATCCTGTGGGAAGGTATCGGTAATAATAAGCTGGGTAATAGCCTCCTTTGTCGGCTTGATCGTCAGCTTCCAGCTCATGGTCTTATCCGTATAACTGATCGGACCATAAGTCACACCACCAACTGTCTCTGTTCCTGAAAATTCATTTTTAAAAAAGGTATTTTCAATTGTGTGTGTGACTGGCGCCTTTACTACATCATATCCCGGACCACTACCAGGTCCTATGCCTGTTCCTGAAAGCCAAGCATTATTCTCAAATTCTATATCTTTACCCCAGTGTGTTGATTCTATCTTCGTTTCATATGTAATTATCAGCTTTTTATCAATATTACCAAGTTCAATGGTAAAGGTATCTGGCCCAGAAACATTAGTATCCGGAGCTGTGATCCCTTCATTTGTCACATCCTTTGAATAAATGATAGTATCGTTATGGTCTATAATTACAATAGAATCCTTATCCAAGGTCAATCCAGACGGAAGTGTATCGTGTAAAATTGCATTCGTAATCGAATGTTCACTGGCATTGACGGTCAACTTCCATTTGATTTTTTTATCCGTATAGTTGACAGTGAAAGCATCTTCTCCTTTTGTGAGCAGTACCTGTCGGGTAGCTTCAACCGTAGCTGTTGCTGTACCCAGTTCATCGTCGCCATCCTTTAGAATTGCTGTATTGGTGCAAGTTAGGCTTGGTACAAATTCTTCCGGGTAATCAACCTGAGACTGGTATACAATCCGATATGCCTTTCCTTCCAGTTTCCCCAAGGTGATCTTGAGCGAAGATCCTGAAGCCGTATCAACCTTCATATCACCGGAGGGCAATGTTATCGCACTACCCGGATTCCAGTTACTTCCACTTTTATTCAGTGGATAGATTTTAACAGAAGTTTCGATTATTCTTTGGTATGAGCCAAGTTCATCTTCAATTACTGCATTGTCAATATCCTCTTGGAGCTTATTAACATCAATCGTCCACTGGATTGTCCTGACATTTCCCTTGCTATCCTTCTGTACCTCTCCCTTTTTCTCCAGGAGGGAAGCCTTAGTATATGGTCCCAGTACCTTAGTCGATGTTACCGGAGTTCCTGTATCCCCATCCTGTATGCCTGCCGTATTGGTATATGTTATGCCATATGTCTCAATCGCAGTACTATACGAAATCCGGTATGCTGTGTTAATCTCTCCAAAGGTTACCGTAAGACTACTGCCGGTAGCTACACTAATTGCTCCTCCGCTTACCGTTTGGGTGGTCTCAGCTCCTAACACTGGACCGCTATAACCCATATTAAGATGATAGATCTTCACGCTGCCCGGATCCAGCTTTAAGCCCGTCGGTATGACATCGGATACAATTGCATTTGCCATATGAGCTTCATCGGCATTCACGTCTATGGTCCAGTTGATGGATTTTGGATTTGCCGGATCATTGACCGCTCCATCTTTTGATATGGACGTACCTGCATTCTTTGGCTTTACAGTGATTGGAAAGGTAAGACCAATGCCGTCACCAAACTTAACCACTTCTGTTAAGCCATCGTCAAATTTCGTTACGTCAATATTGAAATTAATTTCAACCGTACCGTGACGATTCTCACCATAATCTCCATCTAATCGCAATTCGTTATTAAAGGTGAGAATAAGATTATTAGCACTATCCAAAGTATACGTACCCACTATGGCAGCACCAAACTTTAAAGGTCCGGTTACCGGTGGCGTTCCTGCCGGCAGAAATAGATTCGGTATCGGAATTGTTGCTGTGTAGCCGTTCAGTACTTCCACATCTTCCTCAATTGCCCAATCCATTTTGAGTCTTATCACTGTATCTTCCGTGATCTCTATGGGGTTCTCCAGATCTAGCGGTTCTTCCGTCATTCCATTCATTTTAACCAATGTAACATTCGTAAGAATATTACCTAAGTTCACCGCCGCTTTGGCGGCATGCCAGGAACCGAATGCCGCGAATGGCGCTTCCAGCACCATACTGGTGATCAGCACAGTTAACAACAATGATTTCATTATGTTTTTCAGGGTTTTCATGTTTTTACCTCCTATCCTTCTATATTTGTCGCATAGTTTTGCACCACCGCTCTGACAGGATAGCAAAAACTATACTGTAGCTCCTAATTATAACGCTTGGAACTGAACATATTCTGAACAATAGGAAGCAAACCCATAGGTTTAATTTTACACTTTACTTATTTTTAATAAAATCCCCATACCGTTCCACGATCCTCCGGGACGGATTTAATCCAAGCTCCTCCTTTACATTCCTGTAATATTCTTCATACACCTTGACAACTCCCCTTGCATTCCCTTCCTCAGCATAATAGGTCATCATCATACAGGCATATTCCTCATTATAGGGATCCAGCTGTACCAGCTTCTGCAGGCAGTTTTCCAGTACGTGATTCCTGGATTTCTGCTCCATATTTCTGTCTACATATTCCTTCAGGTAGCCCAGATAGGTGTTCTTAAACGCCTGCTGCATATAGATGCTCCAGAGATATTCCTCCTGCTCCAGATAGTCACCCTCGTAAAGCTCTAACAGCCTTCTGATATCCTTGATGTCCGGGGCATTTTCCTCCAGTAACCCACGAAGCTCTTCCAGGTCACTTTTTATCGGAACGGCTAATTGGTACTGCTCGTTGCTAAACTGTATCCCGTTCTCGAAGCCCAGCTCCTTTAATGCCTTCCTCAATTGATATACTGTGGTATGCAATAAGACCATGCCTTTATCCGGCTCTGTTTCAGGCCACAGCTCCTCCATGATCTGATATTTTCCAACCGGACGTGCGCTGTTCTGCCACAGATAGCAGAATAATTCCTTTACCTTCTTCGTCCTCCATTTAATAGGCCGGGAGGCTTCCTCTCCTGTTCCATATACCCTTAAGGTTCCGAAGGAACGGAGGAGCAGGCCGGATGGCTGGCTCGAGGCATGGCTTTCCTTCATTTTCTTAAGCTCCTGTCTCTCCTGCAGCTTTTTTACCGCCTTAAGAAGCCTGTCCATAGCCACCGGCTTCAACAGATAATCCACGGCGCCAAGACCGAAGGCATCCACGGCATATTGGGAATGCGCCGTGACAAAGACAATCTCCGTAGCAATATTCCTGTTCAGAAGCTCCTCTGAAAATTGGAGCCCATGCACCCTTCCCATTTCCAGGTCTAGAAATACCACGTCAATATCATTATCCTCCAGCCTCTTTAATGCCTGCTCCGCATCCACATATTTGCCGCATATCTGAATATCTTCAAGCTTCATCAATAGCCGCTCCAATACCTCCAGTGCAAGCTCCTCGTCATCTACCAGCAATACATTCATTGCAGCTCCCACCTCTCTGTAATATTCCCCAAGACCCTTATACGAACCTTGGCTTCTATCTAATCTTTGATTTTATATACTTTGATTTTACACCCTTTGATTTTATATCTTTTGATTTTATATTCTTTAATTTTACATCCTTTAATTTTACATAATTCCTGGTTTCCATTTAAGTCTTTTTACATGAACCTTGGTTACTATACGGACTGCAATGCCCCAGAAATCCACGTCAAGCATCCTGCTTTCCATACTGTAATTTATTTGAAATGTAAATAGTAACGCAGGTACCAGACTCCTCACCGCTCTCCAACCACAAATCAGCACCCTTCAACAGCCTTATCTTCTTAAGCACATTAGAGAAGCCGATCCTCTGGTAACCCCCGGACAACATTTCCTGCTGTTTTTCCTCCGATATCCCTGGTCCGTCGTCCGATATCTTTATGACATAGCCCCTGTCCGAATTCCTCCGTATGCTTATCCTAATTGTCAGCCTGGAATTGTTGCCGATGATTCCATGATGAACCGCATTTTCCACCAGGGGCTGCAGCGTCAGGGACGGAAGCATGAAATGGACTGTCTCATCAATCTCATAAATAATTTCCAGGCGCTCGTTAAACCGCATTTTCTCAATGGCCAGATATGCCTTCACAAGCTCCAGCTCCTGATCCAGGGAGACAACGG
Source organism: Mobilitalea sp. (assembly GCA_029974875.1). The sequence continues at coordinate 1,157 of JARKQP010000408.1, read as the reverse complement.
AAGTGGTTCCGGAGAAATCCAGCTTTGCCCTGAAATAGACCGAAAGATGCTGCAAGGCCTCACAGGTTTTTTCTGTGTCCTTATAACTCAGGGCCGTAATTGTATTCAGGGTATTGTACAGGAAATGGGGCATAATCTGTGCATGGAGATTTTTAAGCTCCTTTATCACCGCTTCTTCTGCAGCCTTTTTGACGGAAAGCCTTATCCTGATTCTTTCTTTCAATTCTTCCCAGGCAACGGGTCTTGATAAAAAGTCACTTGCTCCTGCTTGGAAGGATCTGCCCAAATCCTCCCGGTGTCCTGCACCGCCCAGAATAATGACAGGCAGCTCTAGGATAATGTATTCCCCACGAAGCTTGCGGCAAAGCTCATAACCGGACATATCGCTGGGATGCAGGCTGATAAGCACCAGATCCACCCGGTTTCTTGCGGTGTATTCCAACGCCTCCCTGCCACTGCCCAACGCTGTAACCGCACAGTCTAAAGCCTCCCCCAGCCACTCCAACATTTCGCTGGCATGAAGAATATCCCCAACTGCAAGGATTACCTCCTGACCTGGTCTGTCCGGCTGATAGCTCACTTTTCCTTCCGCCCAAGATCCTTCCCCATCCTTTGGTGCCAGGACTGTCCCCGTCTTTTCTGCCATTTCAGGGCTGCCTTCCTTATCCTTTACCTCATCCCTTGCTTTATTTTTTACCTCACCCTTCGCTTTATTCTTTATCTCATTCTTCGCTCTATCCTTTATCTCATTCTTTGTTTTATCCTTTATCTCATTCTTTGCTTTATTCTTTGCCTCATCCTCCGCTCCTGCCAACGGAAGGCTGACGGTAAATGCACTGCCTTTTCCAGCTTCTGAGGCTGCCCATATCTCCCCTCCCATCAGCTGAACCAGCTTCTTTGTCACAGTTAAGCCAAGTCCAAGTCCCGGTGTCTCTTTTCCGGGTCTTTTCTTCCCTAGTATTTCCTGTCCTAGCGTTTCTTGTCCTGGCATTTCTTGTCCTGGAGTTTCTTGTCCTGGCTTTTCTTGTCCTAGCGTTTCTTGTCCTGGCATTTCTTGTCCTGGCGTTTCTTGTCCTAGCGTTTCTTGTCCTGGCGTTTCTTGTCCTAGCGTTTCTTGTCCTGGCGTTTCTTGTCCTAGCGTTTCTTGTCCTGGCGTT
>JARKQP010000406.1 GCA_029974875.1 Mobilitalea sp. | reverse complement strand
CCCCCGGTGATTCCGCAATCCTTCCCCATCTCGCATCTCGGGAAAGATCCAGCATTGGGGCAAATGCCCAATGGATGTTACGTGACCTTGCTTCCCTGGCTGCAATTCTGGCGGTTTCCTCAAAAATACCCTCGTCCCAGCTGCAGGCCTCAGCCAAGGGAATCGGGAATACGGTCCTGCAGCCATGAATTACATCATAGCCAAAGATCAAGGGAATCCCCAACCTTGATTCCTCTACGGCAATCCTCTGCAGTTCGTTTGATTTTTTCGGATTATTCATCAAAAAGGATCCTATCCTGCCTGCCCGGATATTATCCTCCTGGTAATCCATTTCTGCATTTTGCATGATTTTGCTGAATTCCTCATGGCTTATCCTTCCTTCGGTAACCATCTCGATTAATTCGGGAAAGGGCAAATCAAAGCCCCCGACTATGGATGGGGACAGCTGGTTCATCTGCCCTACCTTTTCGTCCAGGGTCATTTTGCTCAGTAATTCTTCAATTTTTTGTTCCTGCATTTCTGATAACCATTGATTGGACATTATAAATACCTCCTATCTTGTATTTTCAACAAGTCGTATTTTTCTTATTTCATAATAATACAACCTTATATTAAAGCTTAAGTATGTGGACCTGCTCAAAAACAACTGGTTATTTTCATTATATCTACCCTTGCGGAACAAAGTAAATATAAATATAATAATATCCATATAACTCATTTAAGATATGATTGGGATGTTAAATGAGGATTCAGGCTGGGCGGGTTAGATTATGAAGGGAGAATAGGGATGTCTACAGATAAAAGAGCTGAAACTTTAACAGAGGAGTTTATATATAGTAATCCTGGCCTTCCCTTGTCATTGGATGGACTTCTCTTCTATTATCCCCAGGAGCCGATTAAACGGCCGAACGGTATTCCTTTTTATCAATGGATCCAGTGCATAAAGGGTGCCGGCGAAGTGATATTGGATGAGCAGAAGATTATTATCAGGGAAGGCCGGGGAATCCTTTTGAAGGCCAATATTCCCCACTCTTATTATGGCACTACGGATCAATGGATTACGCATAATATAAGCTTTAGCGGTTCTGCCTGTGAGCAGATCTTAAATGGCCTCGGGCTGAAGCAGTCCGGGGTTTATCAGGTGACTAATTTTGATATTATCAGGAAATTTGTTGAGGAGATGAAAATGCATCAGAAGGCGAAGACCCCTCGCCTTGATAGGATTTATTCCAAGGAGCTTTATATTTTTTTGCTTGATTTATCATATGATATCCAGCGTATCCATATATCGGAGCCGGCGATGGAGAATAAAGTGCTTCGGATTGTTGACCAGTACCTTATTGATCATTTTAGCCAGCCTATTTCCCTTGATACATTGGCGGAGCTTGTTGATCTTCGGAAGGAATATTTATGTACCTTGTTTAAGAAGCATATGCAGCAGACTATCTCCCAGCATCTCCAGGTAATACGGATTGCCCATGCAAAATATTATCTGGTTCATTATCCGGAGAAGACCGTGAAGGAGATTGGCGTCCTATGCGGGTTTGAGAGTACCAGTTATTTTTGTAAAATTTTTAAGAAGATAACAGGTTATTCTCCGGATGAGTACCGGAGGCTGCACTAAAACAGGGCTTTCGCTCATTAGATTACCGTTTTGGAAAGTACATGGAAAAGTACGCCAAGATCGGGATAAACAGTAAAAACCAGAAAAATCAACCTCAGTTTGCCAATCCCGGCATGCCTGTCGATTTTTCTGGTTCCTAATTAATACACTAATTTTTATATCAATTTTAAATCTACTTATCCTTTCCACAGGTAATTCTTTTTATTTCTTCCAAATCAGCCTTCGGCTTCCGGTCATAGGTAAGCAGTCCATTGATCTCCTGCTCGACATCCGTTAACTGTGTATAGCAAAAACCCTGAATATTCCCCGATTGCAGTAATGGCGTTACTACCTCCCTGTATCGCTTTAAGAAGTCTTCCTCTGAGGATGCGCTGGAATATCCCCAGCCCTTTGCACCATTCCTCTCAAAGGAGATCCCTCCGAACTCGCTTATGATAACCGGTTCATTATGATACTTCCCGCCTTTAACGTATAAGGCTCTTTCGGACGGACGGTCATTTAGGATATGCTCCATGGCGGCATACCGTTTTGACAGGATTTCACCGTCAGACTCATAATCATGTATTGTAAATAAATCACTTTCCACGTGCTCCCATCCGTCATTATCAACAACCAACCGTGTTGTATCTATTGCTTTTGTGACAGCATACAGCGCCCTGCAAAAATGCTGCTGCTCTGTACTTTGCGATATCTCCGGTACTCCCCAGGACTCATTTAAGGGGGTCCACACCACAATACAGGGATGATTATAATCCCTTGCAACAGCGTCCAGCCATTCCTGCATCATATCCGCCACAAGACGCCTCGAATAAGCATAGCCTGCCCCAATCTCTCCCCAGACCAGAAGCCCTAAACGGTCTGCATGGTATAAAAACCTCGGATCTTCAACCTTCTGGTGCTTGCGCACCCCATTAAACCCCATCTTTTTTGCAAGGATAATGTCGTTAACAAAATCCTCGTCGGAGGGAGCTGTCATAAGCCCGTCGGGCCAGTAACCCTGGTCCAGGAGCAATTTTTGGAAATACGGACGGTTATTTAATAAAAACCTTCCATTTTCAACGGATATCTTCCGCATTCCAAAATAGGACTGTACCTCATCCAATAGATTATCGTCATCTTTTAGGGAGTATTCCACGTCAAACAATCTGGGCTGTTCCGGCGTCCAGGCCAAATCCTCCACCATATTCCAGCATCCAACCACTGTTTCGTCCAGTGCTACCGTATGGGTACTTTTTGCTTTTTGGACCAGAACCGCGGTTTTGCTGATCAGCTTACCCTCATATGTAATCTTCGTTTCCAGGGTGCATCCAATTGAGTTCTCTGTCTCATATTCAAATTTTACTGATTTCTCATCAAATAATGGGGTGATAAACACTTGCCTGATGTATTTTTCAGAAACCGGCTCCAGCCAAACGCTCTGCCAGATTCCGGTAGTGGGGGTATAGAAGATACTTGTTGATTCTTCCTCCCAAAATTGCTTCCCCCGCGGTATGTCCAGCTCCTTATGATAATCCTTAACACAAATTCTTAATTCATTGTCATCCGGTATGAGGTAATCAGATATATCAACGGAAAAGCTTGTCTGGCCTCCCACATGGCTGGTGACCAGCTGATGATTAACCCATACCTTACATTCATAATCAACTGCCCCAAAATGGAGTATTACACGCTTTCCAGCCCATTCCCTTGGAACCTGAAAATATCTCCGGTACCAGACCGTTTCAAACAAATCCCTTTTCCCGATGCCTGATAGCTTGGACTCATATGCAAAGGGTACACAGATTGTCTGGTCATATATTTCTTTTTCAAAGGAAAAATCCCAGATACCGTTTAGGGACATCCAAGCTTTTCTTTCAAATTGGGGACGTGGATATTCCGGTCTTAAAATTTTGTTCATTTTTTCTTGTCTCCTGTCTATCGTCTTATGATACGCCTCAGCGTTGGCGTAACGTAGTTTTCTATTTATCAATTTGTTTTGTATCTCAGGCTTACCAGCCTGCCCTTCCATTAACACCTTTTATTCACACGCTAATCCCAAACCGCTCAACTGCCAGCAGGCTATCCTTTGCCCAAACTCCCGGGCATCCATACATGATCGGTTCGGTATCAGCTACTACTATCTGGGGCGCTTCACTTTGGTCAACATATACTGAAATCTCTGCCCCACGTAGCTCTGCACGTAATTCGTAGCACCGGCCCGGTTCCAATGTAAAGGGACGTCTTGCCAGTATCCTGCTGTCATAGCTATGGCGGGCAACGACCAATTCTTTTTTCGTAAAGCTCACGGAGTAGCCGATGAAAAAGTGGATACCTAATACCGTATCATCTCCTTCTCCGCCCTCGGAAGGCTCCGTAACCCGGAGCAACACCCCGGCATTACCTTCTTCACCCGTTAGCTCCGGAATGATTGCTGCCGTGACGGTGTAATCGCTCCAGTCTGCTTTTCCAAATATTCTTTTTTCATACCTGCCCACCTTCATCGGTAAGGGTAACTCTTGGTTTTCTTCCCCGTCCTCCCTTTGGATGAAGCAAATTTTCTTTATGGTTAATTCTTTGCCGCTTCCGCATACCTTCAGGACATGGATACCTTCCGATAATTCTGCCCGGTAAGACTGCAGCCCTTGTTTTCCGGTAAAAAGCCCCAGCTTTTCGTTGTCTATTAAGAGCCCTGCTTCGGCATCATCATTTCCGCTTTCACCGGCAACAAAAAATTGATATTCCATCCCAGCTGCAATTAAAATCCGATATACTGCCTCCTGACCTTCCTTTAATAAAATACTTCCATCCTGGTTCCTCTTAAATTCACCTTGGCCGAATACAGGATAAAAGGAGGTGCCCGCCGGAATAAGTATCCGCTCTGATGCCTCTTCAGAAATTGCCTCCGTGATTGCCGTAAAGCCGCAGCCAATTTCCCTCCCGCTGGAGAAATAGCCAATTCTGGCTGATATAAGCTTAATCCCTGTTTCCTGGATTTGAAGCCTGTTATCAACAAAAACAGATATCAGTCCATCCTGCCTGCATTCTACACGGACACAATGAAGTGCCTCAAATATATAATCGGCCGGCAGCGGGGATTGTTTTACAAGTTCTTTGTCATTTCTCCCGCTATACCACAGCTGCATACTGTGTGTAGCTATATCAAATACAAGGCTATAGAACCTGGCCCTGCTTTCTCCCAATACGATTCCACATGTTCCATCCTTACTGCCCTTTTGGTTTATTATATTAAACTCCGCGGTAAAGCCTGGATTAAATTTCTGCTCCGAGATGACAAAGAAGTTATCCCCATTGCTACAGTAAACATCCTTCTTATATTCCCAGCCCCCGAGGAGAGCTCTCCATTGCAGCTCATTTCTCCCGCCTGCCGGAAAGGAATAATCAGCTGCCGCAGGTGCAGGCTGGTGTGTTCTTGTGGGTCCCAGGACCTGGGTAACATTTTCACGCCATAACTGGCGGTCTATATTCAGATGCCGGGTTAAATCCTCATTCATATTATGGTAGACCAGATAGCTGGAAACCAGATCCGGTCCCGTCACCGTACAGCTGTGCCCAAGGCCTACAACCTCTCCCTGGGTGTGTATGACTATAGGATTATATGCCACGTCCTGGTAGCCCCTTAGAGGGTGGGCACTCCAGGCCCCGTTAATACGGTAGCCCTTGCTCAGGTAATGGTTCCCCGTATAGGTCATATGGTAAATTCCATTATGCTTACATACAAAGGCTCCTTCTGTCCAGCCATGCATGCTCGCCCCTGTTAAAACCGGTTTTCCCAGCTCCGTCGGCGACTTCATTTCACAGCCCCAGATACCCTCATCACCGGCCCAGTAAAAATACCACCTTCCGTCATCATCAATGAAAACCGTTCCGTCGATTGCATGCTGTATATTATCACTGATTTTCCGGAAGGGTCCCGCCGGATTTTCACTTTCTAATACGTAATGGCCAAATCCGGACGGAGAGGTATACATATAGAATTTTCCGTTTGAATACACTACTTCAGGCGCAAATGGAACCAGCCCCGGGAAGGTATCCTTTTCTATTGCATCCCCTTCTAATTTCCATTCCAGCAAATCCGCTGAACTCCAGCAGCTTATATACGGCGTGGTGCTATAGAGGTAATATACCCCGTTATGCCTTAATACGAAGGGATCTGCGAAATCCCCATCTTTTGCTATTGGATTCTGATATGTCTTTGTCATGTTTTCCTCATTTCTACACTGTTTTCATTGCGTCTATCCTTTTAGCCCTGTTATCGCAAAGGACTCGGTAAAGTATTTCTGGCAGATGATAAAGACGGTTAATACGGGCAATATGGCGATTAACGCCGCGGCCATTACCAGCGGAATATCCGTCTGTGTCTCATGGTAGGAATTAAGCATTGCTATAACCACCTGGATCGTCTGCTTCCTTTCATCGTTGATAAAGATCATGGGACCAAAGTAATCATTCCAGGTTGCCATAAATATCATAATGATGTTGCTGACAATCGCCGGCTTACTTAAGGGCATGAATATCCTGTAATAGATTTTAAAGTAGCCACACCCATCAATCTTTGCCGCTTCTAGCAGCTCTGTGGGCAAACCGGTCATGTACTGCCTCAGAAAGAACATCATGGATACATTCCCCAGGGCCCCGGGAACGATCAGGGGAAGCAGGGTATTAATCCATTTGATTTTTGTGTATATGATGTATTGCGGAACGAGCAGTACAACAAAAGGAATCATCATTGATGACAGCACGCACAGGAACAGACCCTTTTTGAAAGGTACCTCCAGCTTCGCAAAAGCAAATGCGGAAAGTGTAGAGGAAAATGTCCCGATCAGCACGACACAGGCCGATACTATGGTGCTATTTTTCAAGCCGCTGAGCAGCCTCGAATTTCCCCACAATTCTATATAATTTTCCCAGTCCACAGGATCCGGTATCCATTGGGGTGGAATCTGATACACATACTTAGCCTCTTTCAATGAAGTGGAAAGCATCCACAAAAAGGGTATGACCATGGTAAAAGCTCCTGCCAGCAGGATTATAAAGGCCAGTCCCCGGACTATTCTTGTTTTATTTTTAGCCTTCATACATCATTCTCCCTCATAAACCCACTTATTAGAAATCTTAAACTGTATTAACGTCAGAAGCAATATCATCACTCCAAATAAAATAGCAGCTGCACAGGCATAACCCATCTGGCTATAGTTAAAAGCCTTCTGCCAGATATAATAAATGATTGTTGCAACACCGTAATTGCGGCCTCCATCCTTAGTAAATAAATCTACTTCAATGAAGGTTTGCAGCGATCCAATGATATTAACCGTTAACAGATAGAAAATAATCGGAGTGAGCAAAGGCAAGGTTATTTTAAAGAACCGCTGGACAGCATTTGCCCCATCTATGGTAGCTGCCTCATAATAAGGACCAGGGATATTTTTTAAGCTTGCAAGAAAATAGATTGCTGTTATTCCGATCATTTTCCAGGATATCATGATTACTATCATTCTCTTTGTCCATACCGGATCATTGAGCCAATTCGGGCCTCCGATCCCAAAGAAGCCAAGCACCTGGTTTACCAGGCCAAATTCAGAATTAAACAGCCATTTCCAAAGAAGAACCAGGGCTACGATGGAGGAGATATAGGGTAAATAATAGAGCACCCTGAAAATCTTATCCCCCTTTATCTTCTTATCACAGGCCATAGCGAACAACAACCCCAAGGTCATATAGACAGGGATCGGTAAAAGCATATAAAATGTATTTCTTAGGGCAATCCAGAACTTACTGTCCTGGAAAATCTCAATAAAATTCTTAATTCCAATAAATGATTTGTCACGGACCAGCACATTCCAATCTGTCATAGACGCAAAAATACACAAACACAGCGGCAGTAAAAAGAAAAAAACAAATTGGAGGAGTGAAGGCATCACAAATAACAATCCGGCCATTCTTTCCTTATACTTCATATTTCTTTTGAACATATGGCAACTTAACTCCCTCTTTACAAGCTTAGCCCTAAGGCTATTTTATTAACCGGCATCCTCTGTTATATAAAAAGGCAGTCTTTGCAAAACACCAAAATTTTATTTATTAAACTGGTTTTCCATACTGCTTTTTTAATTATGCATTTCGTTTTTGAAATACATTAGCGAGAGCAGGCTCCCGCTAATGTATACCATATTTTTATTTTTTCAGCGCCTTCTGCTGTTCAATGCTTTTATCAAGTAACTGCTGGACAGAATCTGCCACCGATTCACAATAATCCTTAGCACTTATCTCCCCGTCATAAACAGAATCAAGGCCGGAGTTAAACTCACTCCACCATTCCTGGTTAAAGGTACGGGACTGTGTTGCCAGCCTTCCGTAGTCATCCAAAACATTTAAAAATGCTTTCTTATTGGCAGGTGCTTTATCCATTTCCATATATTCGCCGTAAGCCATATCTTTTAAAGTAGGCACTGACATGCCCTTCGTATAACTCGTGCGCTGTGCATCCTCATTAAAGGCAAGGAATGCTGCTAAATTGCAGGCCGCTTCTATATTCTTGCTTGTCGGTGCCACTGCCAGGCCGGCGCTGCCAAACCAGATAGCCTTTTCACCGGTATTCGGGCTTACAGGCCAATCCATGATATCCCATTCAAAGTCACAATTGTTCCACAGATCTGCTGTTGCCCAGGAGCCAACACCCATCATCCCCAGCTTACCCTGCATAAAGCGGTCATAGCTGCTTAAAGATGCTTCCTCTGCTGAGGAGGGAGCCACCTTGTATTTAGAACGTAGATCTGCAACAAATTGAAATGCTTCCGTAAATTTTGGATCTGTAAATGCAACCTTTGTCAAAGAATCATCGAGCCAATTAGCGCCGTTGGACCACACTGCTGATTCCATGAAATACATTGCAGTACCATATACATCGCCCTTTGTCAGCTTCTTTGCCGCATCAAGATAATCATTCCAATCCCAGGGATCCGCTTCTGTCGGAGGTGTTATTCCGGCTGCTTTAAACAGGTCCTTGTTATACACAACCGGAAATGCACTTACATCCTTTGGCAATGCATAAATAGATCCATTTCCTAAGCCTGTTCCATCATATCTATAAATATTAATGGCATTTTCCCATATGTTGCTTACATCAAAAACCTCATTATCATTTACGTATGTAGTTAAATCATATAGGTTCCCGGTTGCCGCATATTTCATCACGTAGTCAACACCGCAGTAAAATACATCCGGCTGGTCCTCTGCCGCAATCATATTCTGCAGCTTCGCATCGTAATCACCGGATGGTACCACGATATATTCAACCGTTACATTCTTATATTTTTCTTCAAACTGGTCAATCATGGCTTGGAACGTGGCAACCTCGGAATCATTTCCCCAGCCCATGAATTTAAGGTTTATTTTCTCATCCTGCCCTTGCGTTGTATCGTCTGTCCCTACTTTTCCCTGTTCTGTTGGTTTAACCGCATCCTTATCCGTTTTTCCTGAGCATCCCGCCAAGCTAATGATGGACATAGCCATCACTAAAATTACAGCCATTATTTTCTTCATGCTACAAACTCCTCCTTAATAAAATGTTTTCAAACAATAATAATGTTTTAATCATATCTTTTTTCCCTTTCTCTCCTTTCGCTCTCATTAATTAATAACATTATTTTTGTTTTTATTTAATTAAATCTTATCATTACACTACATTTATGTCAATATATATTTCTATTTTATTATTATTTTTGTGATTATTACCCTTTTATAACATTATATTTGTTATTTATACGTTTCATGCTTTTTATGGACATTTTTTATTTTATATGTTATTATCATTTTAAAACAACTTTATTGGAGGTATCCTATGCCGAAAATTCTGGATCTGAATGCAGATAATGAAGAGATTCTTTGTAATGTGGCGAAAGCACTTTCATCAAAGGACCGGATTAAAATCATAAAGCTTCTATATTATAATAGCTATAATATCGGGGAAATAGCGGACCTGCTGCAAATCCCCGCCTCTACGGCAGCCTTGCATGTCAAGATTTTAGAGGGTGCCAACCTAATCCATACGGAGCAGCAGCCCGGGTGCCGCGGCTCCATGAAGCTATGCAGCAGAAAAAATGATTTTGTAAATATACGTTTAAATGGGATTTCCAAAGGAGTGGATCAAATCTCTACCATCTCAATGCCTGTAGGCGCATACACGGACTGCAAAATAACCCCTACCTGCGGTCTTGCCGATGTCAACGGTTACATAGGATATGAAGACCGGCCATCTAATTTCTTCCTGCCGACCCGCTTTAATGCCCAGCTGCTTTGGACTGCGGGAGGCTACGTGGAATATAAATTTCCATATCCTATTGATCTTGATATTAAGCTGAAGCAATTAGTCCTGACCTTTGAGGCCTGTTCGGAGGTTGCCAATTACCGTGAAAACTGGAAGTCTGATATAACTATATGGATTAATGGTTATGAATGCGGCACTTGGCGCTGCCCCGGTGACTTTGGAGCCCGAAGGGGCAGGTTAAATCCTTCCTGGTGGGAAAACGGAGTGACCCAATATGGATTGCTTACAACCTTGACCATTACTGAAACGTCCTCCTTAATTAATAATGAGGAAAGCAGCCGAATTGGATTATCAACCTTATCGCTGAAAGAGAATAGTTTTATTACTGTGCGTATCGGGAATAAGGAGAATGCGGATTACCCTGGCGGGTTTAACTTGTTCGGGCAGAATTTCGGGGATTATGAACAGGATATTAATATGTCTTTTATATATGAGAATAGTTAACTGCACATAAATAACACCAAGGGCTTCAGAGTCATCAAACTCTGAAGCCCTTGGTGCTATTTATGTGCACTGATTCTGAACTGTTCAAAATCTTTATTTGTCCGTTTTTAACCTCAACTTTTTATTTTAATCCAAGGTGATCAGATGTAATACCCTCTTCCCCCAAATTTATCTGGCCGCCAAACGCATAAAACACCCATTCATCCTTATCATTTTTCCGGTAAAGGCATTCCCTGTACCAGCCCTTTAATTTGTTGTCTTCGCCTAAATATTCTTCTCTTATGTTCAATATACTGTTGTTAAAGCTCTCATCCTGGTAATATTCATTTTTTATCTGGGCAGACACGATCTTTACGTCTTTATGATATATGGTTGGATAAAACATATCCTTATTTAAATGAAGAACAGCGGCCTGTTCATCCTCAAATTCTTCATTATAGAAAAACATGTATTCCCACTGTGCATTTTCATATCCGTCATAGGCCTCATCCAAAGCAGCTAAAAATTGATTGAACTCATCCCTTGTAACAGTGTCCTTAAGGGATATATCTGCAATGATTTTTTCACCCTTTTGAACCATCTGTGCGGCTGTATTAATGTCAAAATCAACTGTTTCTGTTCTTAACGGCTCCAGTTGCCTGCCGGTGTTTGTACAGGAACAGAGCGTCAGTGTAAAGAAAATGATTAAAAAAACAAAAAAACTTCTTCTCAAATTTGTTCCTCCTCGATATACCTTGACAATAAGAAATAATATTCTTTGGGATCTGAAAAGAATGCGGCAAGGCTTTAATTCAGCGGGTTACCGTCAGCGTCAAGAAAATCGTATTCTTTGGGAATCTCTTCAAAATAAAATAAAAAAGGAAGTTTTCCGACCTCAACCAATTGCAGCTCTCCGTCTGATGATGTTATCTGTATACTTTTACACCTATCGTTATTGACAATGAAAACATACCCATCCTTCCAGGAAGGCTCTACGTGGATATCCATGCCTCTCCCCAGCATTTCATGAACCTTGACAAACTCATACTTTTCATGGCTAATCCTTTTGAATTCTATGGGGAAAAAGGTCTGTGCCTGATATTCATTCCCCGTCATAAAACAGACCAGGCGGATTTCATCCTTATCGATGGTGCCAATGATTTGCATGTCTATTATCTCGGCATCAGCAATGGGTATTTCTTCACGGGCTATTTTCATCATGTCTTCACTATCGGAAGCCGTCTTTTTGCAGCCGCCTAATAATAGGATTGGCATTATTATCATAAAGGCAATAAACATCTTCTTTTCCATATCTATAAATCCGCCTTTCTGCGAAAGGCACCGATGGGGCTATGAAACCTCCTCC
>JARKQP010000402.1 GCA_029974875.1 Mobilitalea sp. | reverse complement strand
TTAATGTGGGATCTAATACGATAGATGTTGTAGTAACCGCAGAAAATGGTACGACAACAAAGACATATACCATAACAGTTACACGTGATAGAGCCAATCATTCCGGTGGAAGTTCCGGTTCAAGTAGCAGCAATAATCCTGCCGGAGAGGCTATAAGACAAGCTGTAACAAATGGCTGGAAGTATGCAAATATGTCTTTGACAAGTGGCGGGAACGTAGTCTTAAATGGCCAAAATATATCACAGCTTGACAGTAACAATATAACCTTGAATGTGCAATATCCGGAATTGGAACTCGGCCTAAATCCTAATGCCCTGCCCACACCTCAAAATGGAGGCAGCATACAGATTAATGCAACACCCGTAACCGACCCCAACATGCTTAATACCTTATATGTTATGGCGCCGGATGGGAGATGGATCGGAGTAGGATACAGCGTTACCATAAATGAAGTAGTAAACGGGCAGTCCAATCCAATAACACAGTTAAATGGCGATATAACTCTTACATTCAAATTGAAGGATGAAGACCTGCAAGGTATCGACCCGGCCTCATTAAAGGTATACAAAATGGATGAAGCCACTGGAAGCTTGGTAGAACTTGGTGGAGAATACCTGCCGGGACAGCATGCCATAAGTGTAAGTACAAACCACTTGTGCAAATTCGTCATCATGGGCAAGGTCCTCAAAGAGAGAATCTTTGGAGATGACAGGTATAAAACAGCAGCAGCCATAAGCAAAAAAGGATGGGAAAAATCCGATAATGTTATAATTGCAAGTGGCGAAGGATATGCTGATGCATTGACAGGTGTAACACTCGCAGGATTAAAGGATGCCCCTGTTTTGCTTACAATGAAGGACAGCCTTAATGATGACACTATTAAGGAAATAGAGCGCCTTGGTACAAAGAATATCTACATCATAGGCGGCACCGGAGTAATATCGGAAAGCATAGAACTTCAGCTAAAACAAAAATATAATATTGAGAGGATAGAGGGAAGCGACCGCTATAATACTGCTGTGGCAGTCGGGCAAAAGGTTAAACTGGAGAAAAACTTTGACACTGTCATTATAGCAACGGACCTTGATTTCCCTGATGCCATGGCCAGTGCACCATTTGCGGCCAAAG
>JARKQP010000374.1 GCA_029974875.1 Mobilitalea sp. | reverse complement strand
TTTTGGCCTTTTGGCCTGGATAGTAGAGGGAGAGGGGAAATCAAGGTTGAACCTTACCTGTTATACATACCTGGGAAAGGGAAAGTTAAGGGAAGGTTGAGGGAAGCCTGTAGGGCAAGCTTACACACTTTCTACAAACTTAATTTCCTCTTCTGTCAGCCCATAAAGCTCATAGACCAAGGTGTTTATTTGGATGGTCTGTAGCTTCTATTTGACGTTGAAGGGCGGTCTTCTCATGGGGCGTGTGAGCCTCTTGGAGCTGCTTATTAAGGGCGAGCATGGAATCTACCAGGGATACCATGCTGTCATGGTGAGACGTAACAGGCATGTTTGGAAGGGAAAATGATCTCAAAGAACTCTTACCAAAAGCGAAAAATCCTCCTCGGAAGCCTGATGCAACCTTTGAGACATAGTAGGTGGTTAACTTGGAATTTAGGATGCCAAGCCTCCTCTCTGCTCATCCTTTGGGAAGGGCCCAGGTAACGTTCACGCCCCATAGTATCAATATTAGAGAACAAGTAGCAGACTTGTAGGTAGTACTTTTGCGATTCGGCTCATTTCAAATTTCCCTTTATATCTAGAGAGGGTCCAAGTCCCAAAGATCTTTCCGCCCTCGGCATCAAATTTTCCCTTGTACTCTACCGTCTGCTGATAACCTCCACCGCCATCATATTTCTTATTGAATACAATTACATCGCCATCTATGTAGCCACTAATATTAGCGACTAAGTATCGAGGATGATCCTCCCCGTATTGCGTGAGGAAAGTATTGCCCTCCTTAATCGTGCCAGACAATTTGTTACCATCGAAAACCAGGTCCGCTGAAAATGCTATGGGGTGGCGAGGATTAAGTAATGAACTGAAAAATCCAGATTTGTCGTAAGTATATTCACCTGTCCATCGCTCTATTTTGGATATTGAGGTGTCTTCATGATGAGCTGTTGGTATTGTATCAAGCTTATGGCCACAAGACTGGCAAAATTTACTTCCTTCTCGATACTCAGATCCGCAGTTCTGGCAGTATGGCATGGTTCCTCCTATAAATTAAGTATTCAGTTATGATTAGGATTTATCATAGAAATTTGTATGATATGAATCTTTCTAAATTGGGGATATCCAATACCGGGAGAGGATCATTCTAGAGGCCAGAGAGCCTGGGGAGGTTTGCTCTATCGCGGCCTGAATACAGAGGGCATGATGAGCCCCAGGATCTAGGGTTATTCTTGGATTCTTTGGAGCAGACATAAGAGGTACT
>JARKQP010000362.1 GCA_029974875.1 Mobilitalea sp. | reverse complement strand
GTACCACGATAGTCCGAACATTGTATGGATTGTGGGCGGCGATGTCCGGGGCGATATAAATCCGCATGTTTTTTGTAACATGGGCAGGATGATGAAGGCAGACCGCCCGGAGCGCCTGGTGGGCTACCATCCCTTTGGACGGACCAGCTCTGCCCAGTGGTTCCATGAGGAGGACTGGCTGGATTTTAACCTGTTTCAGTCGGGACACCGCAGATATGACCAAACCCGGCTTGATGAATGGGATGATAATGCGGGTGCGGAAGAGTGCTTTGGTGAAGATTGCTGGCGGTATGTGGAGCGGGATGGGGCAAGAATTCCCTTCAAGCCCGTCCTGGACGGAGAGCCCTCTTATGAGTGGGTTCTACAGGGGCTCCATGATAAGACCCAGCCTTACTGGAAAGCGGCAGATGTAAGGCGCTATGCCTACTGGAATGTGTTTGCAGGAGCCGCAGGCCACACTTATGGGCACAACGCTATTATGCAGTTCTATGGCGACAAATCCCGGGAAGGTGCATTTGGGGTAAAGCATTTATGGAGGGAGGCCCTCCATCATCCCGGCGGCGCCCAGATGAAGCATCTGGCCGGGCTGATGACCTCCGTGGATTTTGCCCACGGAAGGCCTGCCGGCGAATATCTGCTGTCCGAGCAGGGGAAGAGGTATGAACGCATCAGCGTTTTTGCAGGAGAGGATTTCTTATTTGCCCATACCTATACCGGCAGGGAAATACGGATCTCTTTGAAGGCCTATCGAGGAAAAAGGCTTTCCGCATACTGGTTTGACCCGGTGACGGGAGCAAAAAGCTTCATCCGGGAGGTGACGGGGATGGAGGAGGCAGCCTTCCTTCCGCCGGAGAGAGAGGATGGAGAGGATGCTGTGCTGGTAGTTAAGGAAGACTGAGCATAGGAAGCAGCTCGATTTACAACAGCAGCAAGAGCAATGAACGGAAGGAAAGAAATGGCTCCCAGGGTCTTACGGGTCATTTCTTTCTTTCGTGTACATGGTTTATCCGGGGGATATGTATTATCGTAAGATTGGATGGGAAAAGCTGAAGAATTTCCATAAAGCGTTGAAAATAATTCATGTGAATTAAGGGGACTTTATGTTAAGTTTAGAGATATAAAATGCCTAATGTGGTATCATGGAGGTTAATAAGATGAATAGTATCGAGCGCTTTTATAATACGGTGGAAAGAAGACCGGTTGACCGTCCTGCAGCTTGGCTTGGTATGCCTGATATCAAGGCACAGCCTGCCCTGTTTGATTATTACGGAGTAAAAAGCCTGCATGAGCTTAAGGTTTCTGTCGGAGATGATTTTTATGCAGTCGAGGTTCCTTATCACTCTCCGGAAGCAAATGCAATCTATGCAGCCTTTGACTGGTATATGGACGGAAATGTTGATATGCAGGAGCGGACCCTTACGGCTGATGGATGCTTTAAGGAGGCAGAGGAAATAGAAGACCTGGCTTTCTTTCAATGGCCTGATCCTGCTAAATACATAGACGTTGCAGAGTGTGCCAAAAGAGTGGAGGCAGCACCTGGCGATAAGGTTTTACTCGGTATGATGTGGTCCGCACATTTTCAGGATACCTGCGCAGCCTTCGGTATGGAGACGGCTCTTATGAACATGATAGCAAATCCGGAGATCGTGGAAGCAGTTGACGAAAAAATCATAGAGTTTTATCTGAAGGCCAATGAGATTTTCTATGAGGCGACGAAAGGAAAGCTTCATGCCGTTTTAATCGGAAATGATATGGGAAGCCAGAGAGGTTTGATCCTATCGCCGGAGATGGTTCGCAGGTTTGTCATGCCGGGCTGCAAAAAGCTTGTGGAACAGGCCCATTCCTATGGACTGAAGGTTATTTACCATTCCTGCGGCTCCATCGCAGATGTGATACCGGACCTGATTGAAGCAGGTGTGGACGTGATCCATCCGATCCAGGCCCTGGCAGAAGGAATGCAGGCAGAGAATCTGAAGGAAAGGTTTGAAGGAAGGATTTCCTTTTGCGGAGGCGTGGATACACAGAAGCTGCTGGTGCATGCAAGTGAAGAGGAGGTCCGCAGGAGGGTCAGGGAGCTTAGGAGCCTGTTTCCAACAGGTCTGATCATTTCTCCGAGCCATGAAGCGATTATGAATGATATACCGCCTGCAAACATCAAAGCATTATTTGATGAAGCGCAGAGAATTTACGGATGACAAATAGCAGACCTCATTTTTAGCTTACCCGTCCGTCTTGTTGTGAGGAAAGGCAGCTTTGTTGACTTCGGTTTATATCATAGGTAAGGCAGGTAAAGGCATGGAACATTTAATATGGAACGAAATAGAAAGTAAATACCAGCAAAGTGAGTATGACAGCCAAAATATTGCACAGCTGCTGAAGGAAGAGATTGAGAAAAGTGATTTGAAGCTGGTTGTGTTGGATGATGATCCGACAGGAGTACAGACGGTCCACGGCGTTTATGTTTATACAGACTGGGGGTATGAAAGTGTCCTGCAGGGATTTATGGAGGAGGGAAGGCTTTTCTATCTTCTGACGAATTCCAGGGGTCTCACGGAAGACCAGACAACGCAGCTCCACAAGGAGATCGTGCAAAATGTCATAAAAGCATCCCGGCAGACCGGAAGGGAATTCCTGATAATCAGCAGAAGTGATTCCACCCTAAGAGGACATTATCCATTGGAAACAAAGCTTCTTAAGGAGGAGCTGGAGCAAGGTGAGGGAATCAGGGTGGACGGAGAGATATTGATACCATTTTTTCGGGTCGGAGGCCGGTTTACCATAGACAATGTCCACTATGTGAAATATGGAGAGGAATTAGTGCCGGCTGCCGAGACGGAATTTGCCAGGGATAAAACCTTCGGATATATAAAATCAAATTTATGCGAATATATTGAGGAAAAAACCCAGGGTTCATACCGGTCCGAGGATGTGGCAGTGGTCAGCCTGATGGAGGTCCGCAGTGCAAGGCTGGATTCCATAGAAAAAGTGCTTGAGGGCGTAACCGGATTTGGCAAGGTGATTGTGAATGCCATCGAACCAAAGGATTTGGAAGTCTTCAGTGTGGCTTTATACCGTGCCATCAGGAATGGGAAATATTTTCTGCTCCGTACCGCTGCTGACTTTGTAAGAGCCGCCGGCGGTATCGCTGAAAAGGCACTTCTCACAAAGGGGGATATGATTACAGAGGATGGCGGGCGGGGCGGAATCGTCGTTATCGGTTCCCATACTGCCAAGACCACGGAGCAGCTGTTGGCTCTCAGACATATGGAGCAGCTGGTGTTCTTTGAATTTAATTCGGATCTGGTGCTGGAAGACAGATTGGAAGAGGAGGTAAGGCGCATCACACAATTAAGCAGTATGTGTATCGAGCAGGGAAAAACCGTTGTGATCTACACCAGACGAACGCTTCTTACCCTGGAAAATGATACAAAGGAAGAGGCGTTGCTTCGTTCCGTTAAGATTTCTGAGGCAGTGCAGGAGCTGGTACAAAATCTATCTGCAGTGCCCAAATTTGTTGTTGCAAAGGGCGGCATTACCTCGAGTGATATCGGTGTAAAAGCGCTGCATGTGCGGAAGGCTTATGTTCTGGGGCAGGTTTTACCGGGGATTCCGGTATGGAAAACTGATGATAACAGCAGATTTCCGGGGATACCGTATATTATTTTTCCTGGAAATGTGGGGGAGGATGATTCTTTGCGCAGAGTAATTGAAGAGCTTTTGTGATGGGAGTTAGGGTCTGATTTAGGCAGTGAGGTGGACATGGGTGCCTATCTATACACCTGGGCTTGCCTTTAACATCCCATGATTTCCAAGTGCAGGCAACCACGGGAGGCCCGGTCTGCGCCCAGATTAATATATAGGCACCCATGTCCACTGCGTTATTAATTTTTTTTTATGGAATGATATAAAATGATAGGGAAAAATATAAATTTT
>JARKQP010000326.1 GCA_029974875.1 Mobilitalea sp. | reverse complement strand
ACACAGGTAACACGGGCAACACAGGCGGTGACACTTCAGCTACGGTAACAGAGGGGGCAGCAGCTGATCCGGCAGCACAGGCAATTGCAGACAGAAAAGCAAGCGGAAAATATCCGACAGTGGTTATGGCGTTTATGAACTGGGCTGGTTCACCAGCAGGTTTGGAAAGAGTTCAGGGATTAATCAGTGATTATACAGAAGAGAAACTTGGTATTTCTGTAGAGCTTGAAATCATGGATTATGCATCCTATCAGCAGGAAATGACACTGATGTTGTCCTCAGGCGAGCAGGTAGATATCTTCAACGCAATTGCAGTGGGATATACGGCTTCTATTAATAAAGGGTATACACTTGATCTGGAAGAGAATGATTTGATCCAGACCTATGGCAAGGGAATTATTGATACAATGAATCAGGATTATGTAAATGCCTGCCGTGTTGGTGGTGTATTATATGGACTTCCCCAGCAAAGGGATATGGCAATTGGCCAGGGTGGATTTGCAATCGGAGCCGAATATCTGGACGGTATTGGGTTCGATTATAATTCCATGTATAAAGAAGGCGATGAAGTTATCTATACAGATATGAATACCATTAGTGACATCTTCGCTAAATTACATGAAAAATATCCGAAGCTCTATGTATTTGCTCCACAAGAGGCAACTCTGACACAGCATAATCAATACGATGTTCTTGGCGGTGATAACTATGGTGTGCTGTTAGATCCTGCAAATAGCCTGAAGGTAGAGGATCTCTGGGGAAGCGATATGTTTAAAGACTTTTGTAATACAATGTATCAATGGAATAAGGAAGGCTATATTTCAAAGGATGCGTTAACCGATGATACGGCATCTACCGCACAAGTAAAAGCAGGTACAGCAATGGCATATGCTACAGCAACAAAGCCTGGTATCAGGGCACAGGAATCCGGCCTTTGTGGGCGTGACATGATTATCTTCCAGACGGGTAATGATTTCTTAAAATCCTCTGCGGTAGCTACAATGCCATGGTGTATCAATTCCGGTACCGAGGATCCGGTAGCAACTATGCAGGTATTGAATGCTTTCTATACAGATCCGGTACTTTCTAACATGCTCTGCTGGGGTGAAGAAGGAAAAGAATATGTGAAGACGGACGATGGACATATCACCTTCGCCGATGGTGTAGATGCACAGAGCTCTGAATATTTTAACAATGTTAACTGGCAAATGCCAAATCAGTTTATTGCAGATATCTGGGTTGGAAACGATCTTGATATTTGGGAGCGCATGGAGAAATTCAATAGCGAATCCGTAAAATCAAAGGCGCTCGGCTTCAGCTTTGACAATAGCAGCGTTGCAACTGAGTATACCGCTTTGTTCAATGTATATACAGAGTATTGCAAGCCTTTAATATTCGGCTTTACAGATCCGGCAATAGGTATTCCGGAGATGGTAGAGAAGATGAAGTCTGCCGGCTCAGAAAAATATATGCAGGCGAAGCAGGCAGCCCTTGATGAATGGGCAAAGGTGAATGGCGTA
>JARKQP010000662.1 GCA_029974875.1 Mobilitalea sp. | reverse complement strand
TGAAAAACCGTCCTTATATAGAGGGTGCCTGGATGAACCGCTATCAGAACCGGTATTATCTGCAGTATGCATTTGCCGGAACCCAATATAACATCTACGGAGATGGAGTATATATATCCAAATCTCCCTTAGGACCTTTTGGATTGGCAGATAATAACCCCTATTCCTATTCTCCGGGCAGCTTCTTCCCCGGGGCAGGGCACGGCTCCACATTCCAGGATGGGGATGGGAACTATTGGCACGCCGCAACCATGCGGATTAGCAAGAACCATAATTTTGAGCGTCGGATAGGAATCTGGCCTGCAGGCTTTGACGGGGATGGCGGGCTATTTTGTAACCAGCGGTATGGAGACTGGCCCATGAGCCGTGGGGCGGGGAAAAGAGATCCCTGGCAGAAGCCGGAGTGGATGCTGTTAAGCTATGGCAAGAAAGCTGCTGCTTCATCCAGCAAAGAGGGGCATGGTCCGGAGCTGGCGCTGGATGAGAATGTCCAGACCTGGTGGACAGCCGGTGAGGAAAAGAGCCCTTGGTTAGAGGTGGATCTGGGTGCCGGGCAGTTGGTTCACGCCATACAGGTTAACTTTGCCGATGATAGTGGGGAGTTAAAGGTATCCGTGGAAGGGAAGACCTTACAGAAGGGACGCTATATCGAAGAAGTGGATGCTTTTACCCGGTGGAAGCTGGAGGGCTCCCCAGACGGTGTCAATTATAAGGTGCTGACGGATAAATCCAAAGCGGATACGGATTTTGCACATGACCTGATTGTATTGGAGGAAGGCTGCGTGCTGCGTTATCTGCGGCTGACCGTGTTTGAGGTTCCTTATGGTCAGCCTGTGAGTATCTCCGGCCTCCGGGTCTTTGGAAAAGGAGATGGGGCAGCTCCTGATGTACCTGATTTTAAGATTGCTTACAACGGGGCAACGGATATGCTGGTTACGATTGAACCGGATGAAGCGGTTGGGCATGTAATTCTGTGGGGGCACAGGCCGGATAAGCTGTACCACAGCTGCCTGACCTATGAGACGGAGAAAAACATAGGGGCACTGGTAAAGGGGACAGATTACTACGTAAGGGTTGATGCTTTTAATGAAAATGGCATCACCGAAGGGATTTTAAAAAGTATGCATGATAGTACAATGCAAAGGAGTAAGGCATGAAAAAGGAAAACCAAATGAAACCTTATCAGGGAAAGCGTTCATGGCTGTATGACATAAAGATGAACAAATGGCTGTATGTACTGGCCATTCCCATTATTATTTATTTTATTATATTCAACTATGCTCCCATGGCTGGAATCCTGATGGCCTTTGAGGATTATAAACCGGCAAAAGGGCTGCTGGGAAGTAACTGGGTAGGGCTTAAGAATTTTATCGATTTCTTCTCCGGACCGAATTTTAAAACGATTTTTCGTAACACGTTGGTTATCAACCTGCTGAGCCTGGGCATTTCATTTCCACTGACAATTGTCTATGCCCTGATGTTGAATGAGATATACAGGAAATTCTTTAAGAAGGCAGTGCAGACCATCCATTATCTGCCCTATTTTGTATCCATGGTGGTTATCGCGGGGTTAATTCTTGAGTTTTGTGCCACCAATGGTGTGGTAACAGACCTGATGGTATCCGTATTCCATATCAAGAGACAAAACCTGTTGCAGAACCCGAATTATTTCTGGGCAATTAATTTGATCTCTGATATCTGGCAGGGGCTTGGCTAT
>JARKQP010000292.1 GCA_029974875.1 Mobilitalea sp. | reverse complement strand
AAGATCTCTTTGGTGCCTCATCTTCTGATATCTCACTTCCAGGTGTTCCTCATGGGTAATGAATATCCTGCTTTTCCTCATCGCCTTTACAATTGCATTTATCTGCTCCTCTGACAACCCTTGTCCTTCCAAAAGCTTCGTGTACTCCAAACTAATCTCTCCCTTCCATATCTACGGTGTTTACGAGTGTTCCTTCTCTGATACAGTGTCTGCCTTGTTCTTTTACGTCTGCAAGACAGCAAAAAGACCTGGAATGATAATTTATATAAATCTTAGGCCATTTATAAAATAACCTGAGAATTCCCTAATTGAATGCCTGATCATATTTCCTTCCAAACTAGTTGTAATCAAATGCCCACCCCGAATTATCTCTTGATTACGTTTCCCCGTGTTTATAACACAACCATATTTTATCCAAACCATATGAAAGAAGAAGCCACCACAAAACCTTTATCCTAAGGACTAAAATTACTAATCCTTAGATTTGTTTTGCGGCAGCTCCTGAAGCTGGCTCTTTATGCCTATCAATGATTTTGATAGTTTTCCATAATACTATTATAGCAGGTTCTTTTGTGATTTGTGTGCAGGGTGGATACGGATATCAATTTATTTCTTAATTCATTTTGATCTCTGCAGCCACCTTGGCTACCTTTTTATATGGAAAGAAAAGAGGGCTGCCACAAAACGGCTCCCACTAGGATTTAAACCTTCCTAATTCTTAGAATTCCATTTTATATCAGTCCCCTAAACAAACTCTTTATTTGTATTCAGTTAATTTTGATAGCTTTCCATACTACTATTATAGCAGGTTCTTTTGTGATTTGTGTTCCAATTGGATTTTATTCGATAATTATTGTTCTTGCCTGTATCCCCCGGTTGATATGCACCCAATAGAGAAGGATCCAAGAATGAATTTCCGAACAGCTCTCCAACGGATTTCATTTTAGGATCCTTACCAGCTTAAATGTATTCTCAGCTTATTTGTCTTCTTAGTTTATTTGTCTTCTTAGTTTATTTGCCTTCTCATCTTATTTGCCTTCTCGGCTTATTTGTCTTTTTAGCTTATTCCCCTTTTTCATCCTATTCTGCCTTTTCAGCCTATTTGCTTCTAGCCTTCGCCACCCCCAGATACTTCGTAATTCTCTTTGACACGCCACTCCGGTCCATATGTAGCTTCTCCCCTATTTCTTCCTGTGAAAGGCCGTCGATATAGCGGAAGACAAATATCTGCCTAATCTCACTATCTGGAATAGTGTAAATATAATCATGGATCTCATTCTCCATCTTAAGAAGCTCGTCCACTTTATCATTACGCTTTTTCTGTAATTCCAAAATAAGCTTCTTTCGTTTATTATTCGCTTCCGTATCAACTCCGGACACATAATAATACTTTTCTATATATGGAAAATGTCTTGATGAGCCCTTCACCCTATCGGACACCATAGGCGTTCCCATATTCTCAAATCTTTTAATTCTCAGGCTGAGATCTTCAATCTCTTTTTGGATTGCCCTATATTGGCTTAATTCATGTTCTGTCATATAAAAAGTCCTCCTTATGATTCAGTCTTATTTGCATTTTGGCTCAGGCATCTTATTACTGCCCAGGTCTCCCCAGCTTTCTTATAGTCAACCTAAAGTTGGTTTTATAGCCATCTATAAATAAATTATTTCTCAGATTTGTATAAAACGCCTCGGGTTATCTCTCTTTTCGACTTGTATTTTACCTGTTTCATTGTGTTTTACTCTCTTTTAGCTAGTTAAATAGTAAAAAAATATATCCCATGGGTTTTTCATATCACTGATTTGTATTTCTCATTATACTCGCTTTAAGAAAGCTGTCAAGCTAAAAGTTAAACTTTTTTACTTTTATAGTATAATTTACTCACTTTTAGCTTGCAAAACCCCTGGATATCATGCTATAATCTTAATGAAAGGTAGGTATCCCCATGTCAGAAGACGAGATAAGAAGAATTTTTTCAAAAAATTTAACCCGGTTATTAGAGGAAAGAAATAAAACACAGAAGGATCTGGTTGATTTTATTAATGTCAGCTCATCAACGGTATCGAACTGGTGCACGGGCCAAAAGCTGCCCCGTATGGATAAGGTTCAATTAATTGCTAATTGGTTAGGGGTCAAAAATTCAGATTTACTGGAAAATAAAAAACCGGAAGCGCTGCCTACATACGATGAGATGATTAAGATTTATACCCGTGGTAAAAGTACTTTAACACCCCAGGAAAAAATGAAACTGGCTAAAATTATACTATCAGATGATGAGGAATAGGATATGGATTATGACAGAATAAAATATACCGCCGTTTTAATCTATGAGCAATGCAACATAACGGAGCTTCCTTTTGACTGCTTCCACCTCCTTACACAGAAAGGCTTTACCTGTAAAAAATACTCCCAGCTGTCAGAAAGTAAATACCAGGCCTGTATGGAGCTTAGCCCGGATTCCTGCACCATTGGTGACACTATTTATTATAACGACAGGAAATCTCCCCGCAGGATCCGTTTCTCTCTTATGCATGAGCTGGGCCATATTGAATTAAATACGGATAATGAAACCGAGGCAAATCTATTTTCCAGCAATATTTTATGCCCCTCCATTGCCCTGCATTTCTCCAGGCTTACCAACATACGGGAGATTGCAAACTTATTTAACATCTCACTTGAGTGCGCCAAATATGCCAAGGAATTTTATGAAAGATGGCTTTATAGTGCAAAGACATATGGTATGACCGACATAGACAGGAAGCTGTACCAGCACTTCTATAACCAGGATATGAGGCAATTTATTTTTAAGGAAGCCCAATGTATTTATTGTGATACCATCATATACAACTCTAATAAACCCATCTGCAATAAATGTGATAAGCCCATATTAAATGAAGAAAATATTTATGACACACAGGCTGCCGATTTATTCGTAGCCGAAAATCAATGGCTTTACCGGGGACTATAAAAGTCCCCGGCTTCCTGATCCTGGGTAATGTGATAAAAAGTAGTTTCATATTTCTCTATGGCTTTCTGCATCAAATAACTTAAATCCTCACCTTCTGCCTCCGGGCTATTTACGGATTCCGATTCCTGGGATCCCCTCATATCCCTAACCTCGATAAGCTGTTTAACAGGAAATTTACCGGAGAAAATACTCCCGTTCCCAATACGGATTAAGTATTGGATTTCCCGGCTTTCTACTTTTTTGTCGGTGGGAAGGTCTTTCTGCAGGATATTCTCCTGATGCTGGAAAGGAATCTCTTTAGCAGCCGGAAGTCCCTCATCCCCTTGTATTGCTCCACCGGATGTGAGATCCTCATTAAACTGTACTTCTTCACTGGGCATAAAGCTCCCATTAGGCAGATAATATCTGCCATATAAGGGATATTTGTTGTCCGTAAACAGTTTTTCCTGAATTCTGCGCCCGCTGTAGGACATATACTCAGCTAAAAAATGCTCGAAGCTTTTTCCGAGATCCAGACTGAAGCTCAACCGGTCGTCTGTGGAATCAATATTATCAAGCCGCTTTACGAAGTGCTGAAGCATCTTCCCATTGCTGTCTGCAATTTTTATATCAATATCTATAATCATATTCTCACCTTGGGGCCTAAGATTTCTTTTGTTAATACAAATATCGGCCAAAAGAATGGATAAGGTAACCGTCCGGTGCAGTTATTTTCCTCCGGGATGCCATAATATTCTTAACCCCCATATTTGATCAGGAATCTATTTTTTATTTCTGGATAAATAATTCCTGCTCTGCCTTCCTGCGCCGCGTCAATCCTGCAATCGCGACAAGGTTGCCGTTTCCGTCAACATCTCCTTTATTCCATTTTGGAAATTCAGCTGCTGCTCCTGCATAATCTTTTTTATTTAGTTTTTTAAGCAGGGTAGATTTTTTTAGGTTTGCCGGCCCTACATTAAAGCAGAAGGACACCAATGCGTCAAACTGGTTTTGTGTAACAGGTACCTGTACGTACTGCTTCACATACGTCTCAAATTTCTTAATATCCGTATTTAGTATCCTGATTGCATGAGGATAAGTTATTTTCATCCCTGCCCCAACCTTTTTTCCGAGAACTGTTCCTGTATGGCCGATTCCAATTGTCCATACTCCGGCAGGACATCTGTATGCTTTTAAACTACAGCCTTCAAACTTCTCTATTAATTTAATTCCTTTCGTCTCCGTCTTCATCCTGATTCCTCCTCTTTGCTCATCAATACGTCCCCTTAATCCTTAATGCCTTAAAATAATTTTAAAAGCCCCTAAAACATCGATCACAGACACTATTAATATATTCATTCTTCTTAAATTTGCTTTGCTCTTTGTCGTATAATAATGAAATTTGATGTTTTTCGTTGACATATGCAATAATTTGTGACAGTACCTGTTTATTATTTCTTGAGGATAATTGGTCAGAAATATTACTTCTATTTGACGGAAAACTACTTCCGTATGCTTATTTTGAGATAATTTGACACGATATGCCACAAATATCATATAATAATTATGAGAATTTAATTAATATTGTAAAGGAGCATTTAACATGTGTTGTATATGTGGCCGTCGTGGACGTTCTTGTAGAAGCCGCTGTCGTCGTAGACGCAGATGTGGATTCTGGTGCTAAGTTATACTAAAAATATTTTCTTATATCATTTGCGGCATCCTTCTTATAGACAAGGATGCCGCAAATTACATATAACATATAATGTATAAAGTATCCTTCCATGTGCGGATATCGCCGCATCCATAGAATTGAAACATAGAATTGAAAAAATTACAAGAAAAAAGCACCGACCCAACAGCTCCTACGTCTGTCAAACCGATACCTTTGTAAGTGCGCCTCCAGGGGCTCGAACCCTGGACACCCTGATTAAGAGTCAGGTGCTCTACCAACTGAGCTAGAGGCGCGTGTCCTATTTTTCTCTGTATTTTTATTATTTCTGAACGCAAAAATTATTATATATAATCTGAAAACAAATTGCAAGCATTTTTTTTGTTTTTTTTGAAAAATATACACTTTTTACATTTAAGCTGTGAAAAAGCCCTATAAACAGGGCTTTTTCACCTATGTCCGTATAAATAATTACATTTTATTCCTACAAAATTATTTATGTGCGTCCAATTTTTCCTGTAATGCTTTCTTTGGAACAGCGCCTACAACAGTTTCTACGGCAGCCCCATTCTTAAAGATAATTAACGTGGGAATTGACATTACGCGGTATTTCTGGGCAGTTTCCGGACTGTCATCCACATTTAGCTTGCCAATCTTGAATGTATCCTTATATTCCTCTGCCAATTCTGCCACAATAGGAGCAATCATTTTGCAGGGACCGCACCAGTCAGCATAAAAATCTACTAATACAGGAATGTTTGATTCCAATACTTCTTGTTGAAAATTTGCATCTGTAAATTGAAGAGCCATCTGTTTTCCTCCATTCTAAGTTGAGTCGGGCTAACATACCTGATGATATCCCAATTTTATCCGTTTGTTTATAGTATCTCACATCTTACTGCTTTTATGTGTCTTACAAGGAAATATTACAACAGACAGCCATTTTTTACAAGTGGTTTTCCTATTTTCCTATTTCCGCTTCTTTTTGGCAGGCTTGTTGAGCAAGCCCTCCACTTCATCCCAGGAGGCCTTCAGCCCCAAAATCCTACGGTCCAGCTCGCGGTTTCCGGCTGTCGCCTTTGCTATCTTGCTCTTCCAGTCCTTCTTCATGGATGCACCTTCCAGACTCTTTTTACTATCATATGATGAAAGAAGGCTTTTCGTCCCAATATTCTGTGCTATCGGGAATTTAGACCAGTATAAGGTGCCCGGTTATTTAGTGGGCGTTGCATTATTTACGGTATGCGACCAGCCTGTGGATCGGGTTCCCAAGAGCCACAAAGCGCTCCTCGTACTCCGTCATCACATTCCCCTCCACATATTCACTGTGGTGCAGGTCGAAGGTTACCTCCCTAAGCTCCCATCCCGCAAGCTTTACTTCTTCCAAAGAAAAATCAAATAAAAGGCGGTTGTCCGTCTTGAAGATAACCTCCCCCTCCTTCTTAAGGCATTTGTCATAGCGGCCTAAGAACTCTTTAGAGGTAAGGCGTCTCTTTGCATGGCGATCCTTTGGCCAGGGATCCGAAAAATTGAGATATATCCTTGAAAGCTCCTCCGGGCCAAAGATATCATTCAGATATTCTGCATCAAACCGTATAAAATACAGATTGGGCAGCTCCGTCCCATCCCTCTTTTCCAGTGCCCGCAAAAGTACACTGGAATATTTCTCAATACCTATATAATTAATCTGGGGATTCATCTCTGCCAGCTTCATAATAAACTTTCCCTTACCCATTCCAATCTCTACATGGATTGGATGGCCATTGCCAAACAAGGTATCCCATTTCCCCTTTAGCCGCTCCGGCTCATGGACGACATAATCATGGGCTGCAACCACTTCCCTGGAGCCCCTTATATTTCTTAATCTCATATTTACCTCCTAATTCTTTGCTGGCAAAGGATTTTCCTCCACACAGCCAAGATTTCACTGTCTTATTATAAAGTCTCTCCCCGAATTCGTCAATTCTCCGATTTGCGCCAGCCTCTCTTCCTATTAATAGTACTAAGATTCTTTTTCAAAACCAGCCGGAAATAATTTCACCAGTCAGCTTTAATTTCACTAGCCAGCAATAATTTCATCAGCCAGCTTTAATTTCACCAGCCAACAATAATTTCACAGCCAACAATAATTTCACCAGCCAACAATAATTTCACCAGCCAGCAATAATTTCACTAGCCAGCTAATTTTACCAACAATTTTCATATCCCACAAAATCACTTCAAGATTTCACATTTGCTTCCATTTTCTTATTTACATCGGAAATCACCTATAGTAAAATGGAACGTGCAAACAGCTTTTCCAAGGGCCTTCCCTTGGAAGATTCCTTAGAAATATGGATTGATTTCCATTGGATTTTCAATTATGATGTAAGAAGTGCCAGGTGTACTGCCCTGACAGTACACCAACCTTTTGTTATACTACAGGATTTATTACTTTCTTTGGGTTTTATTGTTTTGTCTTAGGAGGATTCTATGAAGCAGCGTATTTTTTCTTTTTTTATTATAGCCAGCGTTCTATTAAGTACCGTCTCACCCCAGTCAAGGGTAGCCGCAGCAGAGGCTACTGCCAATTCAGCCACAGAAGCTGCAAGCACCGAAGACTCCTCTGTGACCTGGCCCGCCGGGCCAAAGGTCTATGCAGATGCCGCGATTGTCATGGAAGCCTCTACCGGCCTGGTCCTATATGAAAAGAATGCGCAGAAGGCCTATTATCCGGCAAGTATCACGAAGATCATGACCGCCCTTCTGGCTATTGAAAACTCTTCCATGGGGGACACGGTTACCTTTTCAAGGGAAGCAATTTTTGACGTGGATTTAGACAGCAGCCGGATCGGCATTGATGTCGGCGAGCAGCTTACCATGCAGCAGTGCCTATACGCCATTCTTCTTGAATCTGCAAATGAAGTCACCTACGCTGTCGCAGAGCATGTAGCAGGCTCCATTCCCGCCTTTGCCAAGATGATGAATGACCGCGCGAAAAGCCTTGGCTGTGTTAATACTAATTTCGTGAATCCCCACGGGCTTCATAACGAGGAGCATTATACCAGCCCCTACGATATGGCCTTAATTACGAAGGAAGCGATGAAAAATGCTACCTTCCGCAAGATTTTTAATACGAGGACTTACCAGATCCCACCCACGAATATTCAGTCCGAAACCCGGTATTTAAGGAACCACCACCGCTTTGTATTAAGGCAGGATTATCTCTACAATGACTGCATCGGCGGCAAGACCGGCTATACCTCCGTTGCCAAATACACTTTAGTTTCCGTTGCCAAACGGGGTGATCTTGAGCTGATCTGCGTTGTAATGAGGGATGACAGTAATGCACATCAATATGTCGATACCCAGAAATTATTTGACTATGGCTTTGATAACTTCTCCATCTATCCGACCAATGATTTGGAATCCCCGGATACAGTTACCGAGTCACCCATGTTCACCAAATATAACGCTTTACTCAGCGATACCCAGTCGCCTATTAACATCGATAAAAACGGCTATCTGATTCTTCCAAATTCCGCATCCTTTAAGGATGCCAAAAAGGAAGTGACCTTCTACTCCCCGCAGGACGGCACTGATACAACGTCCTCCGCTGATACCCAGACCGGAGGCAAGGTCATCGGAAAGATCTCCTATACCTATGACGGAAAATATGTCGGCGGCGCAAATATATTATATAAAGCTACCAATCCCCTGGTATTGATCCAGGACAGCGAGGAAAAACCCGCAGATACGCCTTCCGAGACAAGCCCTCCCGAGAAATCAGGACGCCCCCTCGTTATTATTATTTGCGTAGCTGCAGGATTATTAGTCTTAGCCGTAGCTTTATACTACTTTATCATTGAACGCCCCCGTTTAAAGAGGAGGAAAGCTTATTACCGCAAGCGTGCCAACCGGAAATACCACGATGATAAATTCCTGGATCTTTAAATTAGTGCTATTGCCCAAAGGAAGCAAATAAACTGGCAATCTCATCCGTTGTCAATGCCTTATTGGGGTCACTGTAAAGCGGGATCACCTCCGCCGGCTTAGAAACTGCTTTCCCATCAGAATCAACTGCCTCAAGCCCTGGCTCCTCTAAAAGCCAATCAGCCTCTGGGGCATTTTCTTTTTCCTCTTCCCCATCCGGCAGACCAATAGAATCCACAGCCCCGGCCTTAGCATAGAAATCTCCTGACAGCTCCTTTGCCGCTTCCAGCTGGCTCTTTATCTCCTCCAGCTGCTTCAATTGCTCTTTGATAAGCTCCTGGCTGCCTTCCTGCAGGGACAAAAGCTTATCAAAGGGAATTTCGGAGGAAGCCTGCTGCGCCTCCTTGAGAAGCCCCATGATCCTTCTCGTATTTTCCCTTCCATGGTTTACCTCAAGATTCAGTGCTTTCTTCTGTCCTTCCAGGGACCTTTTCTGTAGTTCAACTACCTTATATAAAGAGGCAGCCTGCTTTTTTTCCAGACCCTCCAGCCTTAATAATAGTTCGCTAAACTGCTTTGCCTGATACTCCCCATTCTTCTTCGTTGCGGTATAGGAGGCTTTTTGCATATTTAACAGCTCCGTATAGCGCTCAAGCCACTTCTCTGATTCATTCCCGATCATTTGGTCCAAATAAAACTTGTCATCCTTTTGTATCTGCTCAATCTGTTTGCGGATTGCATCCATAAAAAGATAGCCAAGAAGTACCGTGACCATTCCCAATCCTATTGGAACCACCGGGCCTACCTCCACCAATCCTATGCTGTACATCTGAAGCAATAAAGTAATAATAAAACAACTGCCCATTGCAATTATATGTTTCTTTGTCTTCATAACCAGCGCTCTCCCATCTAATCCATTAGCTTTTTCTCACGTATACAAAATAATCTATATACATAATAATATAAAAGGCCTATACAAATCAATCTGTAATTAGAAATAAGGAGGCCATATTATCGACTTTTGGAATAAAATGCATAAAAAACAGATATCTGCACCGGATAAAAACGCCTCCAGGCCGATATCTGTGCCTAATATAGTACCCAACTAATGCCATAAACTCATTAATATAGCAGACGTCCTGATATAATAAACACATTATTCAGAAAAATCCCGCCTTAACGGCAAACGGACCGTAAACCTGGTTCCTTCCCCTAATTTACTTTCCACCTGAATTGACCCATCATAATAATTCACGATATGCTTTACAATAGAAAGCCCCAATCCGGTTCCTCCAACCTTTTTACTTCTTCCCTTGTCAACCCGGTAAAAGCGTTCAAAGATCCGCTGCAAATCCTCCTGCGCGATCCCAACACCCGTATCCGCAACGGTCATCACCATTTCCTGGGCTTCCGAGGTCACCGTAATTCTCACCTTTCCACCCGGCTTATTATATTTAATTGCGTTATTGATTAAATTGCTAAACAGCTCCCTTAACTGCTGCATATTAGCGGTCATGGACAGGGGTTTACAATTTGTCTTAAGCTCCACCTGGCATTCCTTCGCAAGGGGCTCCAGGGTCTTGCATACCTCCTGCAGCAACGGGCTAATCCTGACATCCGATATAACTACCTCTGCTTCCTTCGTTTCCAACCGGGAAATCATCAGGATATCATTAATCAGGTTTGTCATATTATCCGCTTCCAGCCTAATCCTTGAGAGAAACTCCTTCTTCATCTTCTCATCTGTCGCCATATCATTCTGCAGCAGCTCAATATACCCGCGGATGGAGGTTAATGGTGTCTTAAGCTCATGGGAAGCATTGGAGAAGAACTCCTGGCGTATTAATTTTTCAAACTCGATACGGTCCATGGATTCCTTTACTGCCTGCGACATCTGCAGGGTCGTATCAGCAATGACGTTCATCTCATCGTACTGGTAACGTTCAAAATGAAATTCCGGATTTTTATCCTTTAGCTTCCTCATCTCATCCGCTATCTCAAGCATGGGACTGGTCACGGAGCGGGAGAACCGGTTTGCCAGAATAAGGGATACTACCAGGGTAACACTGATGCTGATCAGTATGGCAGGAATTAATATCCCGATATACTGCTCCATCCCTGAGAAGGGGATGGCAATCCGTAGGATATAGTCCCCGTTTTCCGACAGTGATGCCACGTAAAGCATGGAAACCTTTAAGGTTTCCGATTTGCGGATTGCATAGCCTAACCCGGACCTTAAAGCCTCCTGTACCTCTTCCCTGTCCAAATGGTTCTCCATTACCAGGCTATTTTCCACATCACTATCCGCAATTACATCCCCATCCATATCTATAATAGTAAAACGGGTTCTCTCATTTCCTTTTACCTGCCTCAGGGCATCCACCTGTGCCTTCAGATCACCGCTATAATCCAGCCCATGGTCTGCTATCCGGACGGTATAAAGCATACTCTCCTCCGATCTCGTCAGAATGATATTGCTGATGGCCACACCAAAAATACCGCAGCTTAAAATAATTGCCAGCGCAATAATCAACGCAAATCTTCGAAAAATTGCTTTCTTCAAGAAAACCCCACCTTCCTGTTACAGCTTTAATTAATATTCCGGCTTGGCAAAACGGTAGCCCACACTTCTCACAGTCCTGATACATTCGGCCCCTATATTGCCCAGCTTTTGTCTTAGGGTACGTATATGGATATCCAGGGTTCTTGTCTCACCATCATATTCATAGCCCCAGATATGGTTTAGCAGCTCATCCCTTGTCACAACACGGTTATTATGCTCAATCAGATAAAGCAAAAGCTCATATTCCTTATAGGTCAGCTCCACTAAGGCTCCGTTATTGCGCACCTCGCGGGTCGCCGGGTTAATGACCAGTGTCATGAACCGGATAATATCCGGACTATCCTCCCGGCTGGACCTGCGCAGCAGGGATCTAATCCTTGCCGCCAGCTCCAGCACGCCAAAAGGCTTCGTAATGTAATCATCGGCTCCCACATCAAGCCCCATGACCTTATCTAATTCTTTGTCCTTCGCAGTAAGGCAAATCACCGGAACATTCTTTAATTGGGCGTCCTGACGGAGTAATTTAATTGCAGAAAGTCCGTCCATCCCGGGCAGCATCACATCAAATAATACCAGATCCGGTTTATCCTCCTTCATATCCAGAAGGGCAGGCTCAGCCGCTTCATAGGCACTTAACTGGTATCCGAAACCCTCCAGGGCAACCTTCAGCAGCTCGCGGATACTCTCATCATCCTCAATAACATATATTCTCTCCATGTATATGTCCATGCCCCTCCTCGCACAAATCGATATGAAAGTGCTGGCATGGATTCGGTCCCTCCCTTCGCTCTTTTATTTCACTTTCTTTTAAGCTGTTTTCTCCCGTTTATAATATTCTGATATTATTTACGGATCCTGTCTCATTAAACTCGGTCCACTCACATAGGTTAACCGCATGGTCGCCAATTCGTTCAAAATACTTTGCGATCATTAAAATATCCACGCACTGGTCCACATGCTCATTCGATGTCCTGAGCATGGATGCCACCTCTTCCTTTACCTTATCAAACAGTTCATCTACCACGTCATCCTGTTTAATAATCCTTCTTGCCATATCGATGTCCAAGGTAGTAAATGCAACAACGGCATCATGTACCATTTCCTTTGCCACCCTACCCATCTCAGGAATATGCTTTACAAGATTATAGATTGGCTCCCGCTTCTCCCGGATAATTAATTCTGCAATATCCGCAGCATGGTCACCGATACGCTCCATGTCCGTCACCACCTTCAGGGCAGTGGTAACGACCCGCAGATCCCTTGCCACAGGCTGCTGCTTTAGGATCAGGGAAAGGCACCTGGATTCAATTGTTTTTTCGATATCATTAATATTACGGTCCCCCTGGATAATATCCTTCGCGAGCTCTTCATCCTCGCTTTCAAAGGCTTGCAGGGTTTTATCTATTGCATCCTCGATTAAATGTCCCATCTCAGTCAAGTTATCCCTAAGCAGTGACAATTCATGTTCAAACGTTAATCTGGCTGTCATAAAAACCTCCTTTTATTGACCACGAAAAAATCGGATCAAAGATTCTTCTTCATACTAAATATAATTATAGTCTTCTGGATAATTTGTGTCAAATCAGCCGAACCTGCCGGTAATGTAATCCTCCGTCCTCTTATCCGCCGGCCGGGTAAATAAAGCATCCGTCGACGCAAATTCCACCACTTCCCCCACCAGGAAAAATGCAGTATAGTCAGAAATACGCGCCGCCTGTTGCATGTTATGGGTTACAATGGCCACCGTATATTTTTCCTTTAGCTCGGACATCAGGTCCTCAATCTTTAAGGTTGAGATAGGATCCAGCGCAGAGGTAGGTTCATCCATTAATAATACCTCCGGCTCCACGGCAAGGGCTCTTGCAATACATAGCCTTTGCTGTTGTCCCCCGGATAGCCCTAAAGCGGATTTTTTCAAACGGTCCTTTACCTCATCAATCAAAGCCGCTCCCCTTAAGCTCTCCTCCACAAGCTCATCCAGCTTAGCCTTCGATTTGATCCCATGGATTCTTGGGCCGTAGGCAACATTATCATAGATGGACATAGGGAAGGGATTCGGCTGCTGGAATACCATACCTATCTTTTTACGGAGCAGGGTCGTGTCCACCCTCGGGTCATAGATATTTTCCCCATCAAGGGTTACCAGCCCCTCAATTTTAACACTGGGGATTAAATCATTCATTCTATTTAAAGTCTTTAAAAAGGTTGACTTTCCACAGCCGGATGGCCCGATAAATGCCGTAATTGATTTTTCCTTAATATTCATGCCTACGTCTTTCAGTGCATGGTTCGTACCGTAGTATAAATTCAGGTCCTTTGTAATGATTTTATCTTTAATCATATCTTCCTCCAATCCGTCCCTTTTGACGGAGCCTTTTTCTCCAAGCCGATGACCACCGGCTTTGCTGATGGTAACCGGCTTTACTGACCTTAGCCGGCTTTGCCGATGGTAATCAGCTTTATAATGAATTACTTATTTACATCGAGCTTCTTTGATAAATACTTAGTCAATATATTTATACCAAACACGATCACAAGCAATACAAATGCGATTCCAAATGAAATATCGTATTTTCCTTCCTCCATCTTAAGGTACATCTGTATGGTCAGGGTACCTCCCGGCTGAAGAACCTTTTCCAATAATCCTTCACCATAATTCCCAAGCTTCGGTAACAGGTAACCGCTTCCTGCGGTGAAGAGCAGTGCCGCCGATTCCCCCACAATACGGCCTATGGCAAGGATAATTCCTGTAATAATACCAGGCATGGCAGAGGGCAAAAGGATCGTCCGTATCATATACCACTTGGTGGCACCGATACCTAAAGCACCGCTGCGGTAGCTGGAGGGCACCGTCTTCAACGCTTCCTGGGTATTCCTCGTAATTAACGGGAGTACCATTAAGGTAAGTGTTAAAGAACCTGTCAAAACAGAATAGCCCAGCTTCAAGGTTATCCCAAAAAATACATAGCCAAACAATCCAAAGATAATGGAAGGTATCCCGGCCAGTGTCTCTGTGGTAAATTCGATTAACCGGACTATCTTCCCCGGCTTCGCATATTCATTTAAATAGATTGCCGCTCCCACCCCCAAAGGAATTACTATAATTAAGGTAAGAATAATAATGTACAGGGTGTTCACAATATTTCCGGCAATACCAAAGGTTCCTTTCAGCATGCTGGGTACATGGGTCAGGAAGGACCAGTTTACCACCGAGATGCCCCGGAAGGTTACATATCCGACGATAACTGCCAGGATGATAATTGATATGGATGAGCAGAGATATATGATGGCATGGACGAGCATGTCAAAAAGCCTGAGTTTCTTGTCATAAATACTAGCTATCGGCATCCTTTGCGCCTCCCTTCATTATCCGGTTGAGAAATAAATTTATAATCATAATAAATAAGAATAGTATTAAACCAATTGTAAATAATACTCGTTTATGGGTATCGGCCGCATAGGACATCTCGCTGACAACTGCCGTGGTTAAAAACCGGACTGAATTAAAGGGCAGCGGTAAATTGGCGCTATTTCCTGCAACCAGGCTGATGGCCATTGCTTCGCCGATTGCCCTGCCTACGCCCAGGACGATTGCTGTAACAATGCCTGATTTGGCTGCCGGCAGTATTACCTTAAAAATAGTTTGTATTTTTGTGGCTCCCAGAGCCAAGGATGCGTGCTTGTAGTGGCCCGGAACCGCCTTCAAAGCCGCTTCACTTATGTTAATAACTGTTGGCAATATCATGATCGCCAATACCAACACAGCGGATACCAGATTGGAGCCGCCGGTAAATTGATGGGTTGCTGAGTCTTTGAATATGTTCATTTCTATTTTATAAATAAGGGGACATAGGATGAGAATGCCTAATAAACCATAAATTACGGAAGGAATACCGGCCAGCAGCTCTACAGCCGGACGGACAACACCCGCCAGCTTCTTTGGCGCTGTTTCTGCCAGGAAAACCGCCGTCAATACACCGATGGGAACACCGATTATTATTGCCATGGCAGTACCGACAAGGGAGGTTAAAATTACATATAAAATACCATAGCTCGGATCTGAGGCAGTGGGCTTCCACAGGGAGCTAAATAAAATATCCTTCAGCCCTACCTCAAAAATCGCGGGAGTACCGCTGATAAACATATATAAGGTAATTGAAAAGACAGCTAAAACAGTAAAGAAAGCACAGGCCGTAAAAATATATCCCGCTACTTTTTCTACTGTTTTTTTTGTTTTATAACTACCTATGATAGAGATGCTCTTATCACTCATATAGACTCCTTCTATACACAAAATAAATATATATAATAACAGCTTTAGGAAGAGCCCCCCTATGTGTGTCTGAAAATACACACCGCAGATGCAGCTCTTCCTCTGTACTGTAATCCTAATAATGAATTACTCTACTGTGATTAATCCAACGGTCTTTACTAATTCCTGGCCCTCTGCTGACAGCATGTAGTTTAAGAACGCTTGCACTAATTCGCTCTGGTCTGCGATAGCTCCTTTGGTAGCCATTACAAACGGTCTGCTAAGCAGATAGGAACCTGCCTTAATATTCTCTTCTGTAGGCTCTACTCCATCCAGGTTCATGGTTCCGACAGAATCATCTACAACATCCAGGGATACATATCCGATTGCTCCGGGAGTGGATGCTACCTTTGCCATAACACCGCCGGTACTGTTGATTTCATTCGAATACTTGCATGCATCCTCCACCTTCAAAAGCTCTTCAAAAGCTCCTCTTGTACCGGATCCTGCTTCCCTGCCGATTACAACGATTGGCTGGTCATTTCCGCCAAGCTGGCTCCAGTTAGTGGTTTCACCGGTAAAGATTTGTGTTAACTGGTCCTTTGTTAATTCAGCTACCGTGTTTGCCTTGTCAGTAATTACTGCAATGCCATCGATTGCTACGATATTCTCCACAGCTCCTGAGCTAATTTCAGTATCCTTTAAATTTCTGGAGGAATTACCAATATTAACTGTCCCTGCTAATAATGCCTCAATACCTGCACTGGAGCCAGTGAACTCTGCTGTTACAGTGACATTTGGATATTTCTCCATAAATGCCTCTGCTGCTGTGTTAGCCAGCTTCTCCATGGAAGTGGAGCCTGCCAGGGTAATTGTTCCGCTTAAATCTGCTGTGTCATTTGATGTATCTGTTGTATCATCCTTTGATCCATCCGTTGTGGTATCTGTTGATCCATCTGTTGTTGTATCAGGTGCCGAAGCCTTTTCTCCACATGCAGTAAAAGTACCAATCACAAAAACCATCATTAATAAAAGCGCTGCTATTCCTTTAATTGTTCTCCTCATTCTAACTCTCCTTTTGATTTCGTTTCATTCTCTTCGTTTCTTACAATACAAAAATAACATTAATTTATGGTCTGTAATACCATAGTAATGTTCAGTTTTTGTAAAGTTTATGTAAAACAGCACCATTTCCAGGGTAAAAAGCAAGCCATATCAAGATGTGACGGCTGAGCCCTTGACTTAAGCCATGGATTAATATAAAATCCGTCAAATAGCATAAAAGAAATGGATGGAAGACCTTGAAACAAAAGATAATACAGGTAATACTTATTGCAATACTGTTTTTTTCTGTCCTTTACCTTTTTGCCGGCCATATTCGTATGAATAAGGATCAGCTCGCAGAAAAGGGAAGGATTGATCTTTCCCAATGGAATTTTGACAAGGATGGAACTGTCAATTTAAACGGGGAGTGGGAATACTACGACGGACAACTTCTTAAGCCGGAGGACTTTAATGGCCGCGGAAAGCAAATACCAAGGCTTACAGGATATGCAGATCTAACCTCCAGCCGGAGGATATTTTCAGATGAGAAGCTTCCTAATAATAAAGGAAGTAGAACTCTTATACTGCTGTTACAATAACAGCCGAAGCTGATGATTAATACAAAAAAGGAAGTATTGAAAAATCTAATGTTTTCAATACTTCCCAGCGTCCCCAAGACGACTTGAACGTCCGACCTATCGCTTAGGAGGCGATCGCTCTATCCAACTGAGCTATGAGGACATCTATGAAAAGCCCGCTATAAACAAGCTTAACACCTATAAAATTGTTGATGAATCCATTCATCTGTCTGTTCTGTTGATTCGCTATACGCAACGTATATATTCTACTATTTCCTCTCACTTAAGTCAATAACTATGTTTCTTTTTTGTCTGTTTTTTATTAAATCTCCTTTTCTGACAACTTCTGTTTTCCCTTAACTGCCCGCATTTTGGGTCAACAACCGTGCTTTTTATTTATCATTTTACAAACCAAACACAAATTTTACATAATATTAACCTGACTATGATATTTGTCAGATAATTTTTATTTTATAATATTATTGCAAAGAAAATATTATAAAGGGGTGGTCTCTATGCTATTAAATTTCATTATTATCCTTCTTGTATACTCACTCATCCTAAGCGCTTGCTATTACATACATGTAAAAAGAAATCACAATAAATATGTAGAATCCTACAGGTGGTTCACCCGCATCCTTAAATAATAACGGGGCCTGAATTTAATAATAGAAGGTAGCTAAAGGCTACCTTTTATTTTTTTCCGTATCCTGGCCACTGTCTTCCGCACTTACCCGGAACCTGTTGACCGCTGTTTTTAAGCTCTCCGCTAATATTCTCAGACGATCAGTGACATTAGCAATAATTTGCATGGAGACAGCATCGCCATGGGTATCCAAAAGATTAATCCGCCAGATATGCCAAAACCGCATCCACAACAATATCCGCCTCCTCTTCTTTCAGATTATAGGCATTCAGAAATATTACATTGTCAGGCATGTCGAATTCCGGAGGATACACACCTATATCAACCGGTATCCCATAGCTTCTTGTAAACGCATTGCATTCCTTCGCTGTTTTTCCTTCCGGCAAAGTCACTAACAGCAGAGGCTGGTGCGTGCCGAGCCTTCCCTCAGAGTTCATCTGCTGTTTTAATTCTGTCTTACTTGAAAACCTCTTTTGCATTTTTGTAAGAATTGCAAGCTGTCTGCCAAATTTAATCTCCTCCGGCTCCGCTATAAACAGCTCTAACGCTGTAATGAAGGCTGCCAGCTCCTCTTTTCCCGTTTTAAAAGCCCGCCCGATTCTGCAATTTGGACTTGCCAGCTTCCTGCAATTTTGGAGCAGCTTGGGTTCCCCTACAATAAGCCCCGTGCTTTGGGGTCCCCTTATATGCTTTCCACCGCTGAAAACCGTCGCATCACAGCCAAGCTCTTTCGTATAATACCACAGGTTGGATATCGGCGGCAGCTGTGCCGCCGCATCAACAATAACCGGCACGCCCAATCTTTTCAGCTCCGGGATGCTCTCCTCACAGGTCGGAATCCCCTTCTCATACAGCAAGGCGGGAAAGAGGACGAATGCAGCCGTATGCTCATTAACAGCCTCCTTAATTGCATCAACAGAGGGCGGGACAAATACAATTCTTGCCCCGGTCAGCCGGATCAGCTTCCAGTATGGCGCCAGCTCATGGAATGCCCCGTCATAGATTAAAACTTCATTTTTTTGGAGCCCTTCCACATTAGGAAGCATCTCCATCTTCTCCGTATCATCCCCGCAAATACAAGCAGCCACAGACAGGATAAGGCCTCCGGCCGCCCCGGAGGTAACAAAGGCCCCATCATTCTTTGTCAGGCACGCTGCCTTTTGTCTGTCTGCGTCCATAAGCTCCTCCAATTTTATAATGTGTGAAGCCGCCTCCGCCTTTGCCTGAACTGTCTGCTCCTCCTTAAGTGAGCAGCCCAGGACCGTGTAGGTTTCGCTTGCGTTTATAATAGTCTTTATTCCCATCTTTTCATAAAAGTTCATA
>JARKQP010000269.1 GCA_029974875.1 Mobilitalea sp. | reverse complement strand
AATTTCAAGTTATCTTTTTTACGTTCCTCATAACCAAAATCAGGTAACTTCCACGTTGAAGTGTCAAACCAGCTACCTTTACCAAATCCCCTACCCATCATATTTTGAATATCCTCATAGATAGTAGGTTTTTTATATCCTGGCTCAGCAGCATGAGCGGTACCACCGGTTAAACCTAATGTTTTACTTATATCCTGACCAAATAATCCTAATCCATGGCTAATCATTCCACCAATATTGCCAGGGGAAGCTTCAGCACCAAAATAAGCATTCTTAAGACTGTACCCTAGTAAAGAGTCTCCTAATTTTAGTGGTAGTGAACTGATAACCCTTTCTAATGCACTTCCTTCTGAGGTGGTAGCGGGGGTTTTTTCAGCGTATCGTTGATTTCCACTCTCGACTATATTTCCAACTATATATATAGCTGCAGCTGCCAATGTTGCAGCGCCTAATATTGAAATTGCAGTCCCTGCAGTCATATTTATACCGCCAGCCTTACTACTTGCAGATCCGGCTAATCCTGCTTTATTTACCACACCTCCATAAGAAGAGGCAGCGTTAACGGTTTCTATTCCTGCAGCGGCGCTGGCAGACTCTGTAGTGATTAGACCAAGGTATTTGACAACATCGGCAAAGAGTGAGATTATACCACCAGCACCGCCAAACGTAGCCTTCATAAGTATAAAAGCCCCACCCAATGTCATAACAGCAGCGGTAGCGAGTGGTAACATTAGTATGAATACTTTTAATGGGTCTGGAAGTCCCGTGAAAATCCCCAGGAGAAATTGTAGGATCGGTATAAGTTCCGAGGCGATAATCTTTAACGCTGGGAGTATAGCATTACCCACGTCTGTTACGAAGGATTTCCAGGTCTGATCAATCAGATTCATCAATCCTTCATAACTCATCTTGTATGCTTCATTGGCAGCGGCGCCGTTTTGCATAGCCACCGCTTGATTCAGGAGATTAGCACGCTGTTCCTCAGTCAAACGACCCCAATCTTTCATAGTGAGGCCATTCTGTTTAAGCACCTCATTAAAGATATTTCCACGTATACCTACACTCATTAAGGTTTTTTCCATTATCTGAGACTTACCAATCAGCTTAACATAAGCCTGTTCGATAGTACCAAAATCGGATTGTGTTAAATAGGATAATGCCGCTATACTTTCAGCTGATTGCTGCATTATAGTCTTATCACGCACACCTACACGTGCCAGGTCACCCAGAGCATTTATAATATCCCCCTTCATACGCCCCGTGTTCGCTTGGATGCTGCTAACCATATCACCGTATTCTTTACGAACATTAGCGATCTCCATACACGTATAACCCAATGCTACTGTGAATTTACCCACATTCTGCTCACTGGAAGCTGCGGATTGGGCTGCTTGTTGAATGAAATAGAGGTATCCTGTACCAAGGGCGGCGCCCCCTGCCATCATCATAGCGCCTTTAACGTCTAAGCCCATTTGTTTGAACCGGGCGCCCACACTATCCACACTTTTGCCCATTCCGAGCATTTGAGTGCCCAAGCTGCTTATTAGTGAGCCTGCGCCTTGGTCTGCTCCTTGGAATGCTAATAGGACGTTTTCAACAGTGGTCATAAGTGGTTGCCTCATGAAATAGTAAAAATTTAAATACTAAAATGAATAGTAAGAGTTAAGTATGGGAAAAGAAGGAATAGAGAGAATTATTCTTTTGTTAATTCTTATAATAATTCTTGTATGTGTTGTTTATGTGCTTGGAACAGTATTAGAAGCTGGTCAACAAAGATATGAAAGCATGACTTTATTAATGCCCTTA
>JARKQP010000251.1 GCA_029974875.1 Mobilitalea sp. | reverse complement strand
GATGAAGACATTAAGAACAGCCCCGTTGCCTTCCCTGAGCAGAGTGTCCTTGACAGATGTTCTACCTTCTCCTATCTTGGCGCAGAGGTAGAAGCATTCTATAATGATGAATGGAATAAGGTAAAGTCTGGTATAAAGTAATCGATTAAAATATAAGGTTTCGAAATGGCCCAGATGGTTAACATCCGGGCCATTTCAGTGTAAAGCTATGCCGCACTGACTTACATAACTTATATCATCAGCAATAGTTACATTTCCATTTTTAAATATTGATCTACCATTTGTATCTTGACCAGAAGTCCTTCGCCTAGGTCTTAGGATGTCACATCAAAAGCGAATATTTTCTACACAGAGAAAATCTCAACAGCCCTTTTCATGTTATGGATAATGGAAACTGAAAACGGGCACTTACTCTCACAGCTTCCACATTCGATACAGTCGCTGCCATGGGCAGAAAGCTCCCTATAATGCTGGCCCGCCCCTTTGCCGGCAGCTGTTTGATCAACCAGGGCGATATCAAGGTATTTATTAACTGCCGCAATATCAATATTACTGGGACAGGGCAGGCAATGGTTACAATAGACACAGTTGCCTTTGAAGTTCTCATTCATGCTGCTGATGGCTGCTGTGAAATCCAGCTCCTCTTCCCGGCTGTTAATATAAGCTATTGCTTCCAGCACTTCAGCCCTGCTTTGGCAGCCCACCAATGCGCTGGCAACTCCTGGCCGGGTCAGGGCATAATGGATGCATTGCTTGGGGGTCAGTGCCGAGGCAAAGGGAGTATGCTCCTTGGAGAGTAATTTACCGCCACCAAAGGTTTTCATAACAGTGATGGGAATATTGTGCTGCTCACAAAAAAGGTATAGCTCCAGCCTTTTTTCTTCTATTTTAAGCATTTTTTCTTTTTCAAAAGCTTTCGACAGATAATCCAGCACGTCAGTGTTGGCTGGCACCATATCAAATGCGGGGTTGATACTAAACATCAATAGCTCGACGATACCGGTCTCCACCACTTTTTTAGCGATGACAGGGTTGTGGGAGCTGGCGCCTATGGCGCGGATTGTGCCTGACTGCTTTAGCTGCTGTGCAT
The DNA here is from genome assembly GCA_029974875.1 of Mobilitalea sp. The sequence goes on along the minus strand of JARKQP010000251.1, from coordinate 820 downwards.
ATTTAATAAAATCCGAATGGAACACTGCATCAAAGTGTTCTTCTGTATCAATGAAAAAAAGCATCCCCACATCAATATAATCCGTATCCAGATCTATCAATAGGTTTTCGAAATACTTTTTCACCGTGGGCATATCTCTTGATATATCATATTGCTGGTTCACATCGGTGGAACCAATATGCCCCTGAATAATCATTTTTTCACGCCGTCCTTTCAGCGCTTTGCCCAGCTTCCTGCGAATATCATGCCCGGGCATAAAGGCATCCATTATATTGATGCCATTTTCTATTGCTGCATCAAGGGTTTCTTTTACTATTTCGTAAGGCTTTCCATCCAGATGCTCAGCGCCAAGGCCAATAATACTGGCCTGCATCCCAGTGTTGCCCAGTGCACGGTATCTCATAGGCTCCTCCTTTATTGCGTACATGAAATTGTATTTTTAGCACCAGCCTTGCCTAATTACTATAATGCAACGCTTCCCAGTCACGCGGCACAGAATCCTCTTTCCCGCATGCTGTATTCAGGGATATTATACCAAATTGCATTGGAATTTCATAGCAGCATTAATTAAATTATCCACTTAGAGGCGTATTGCTGTTTTCATTATGTTAACGCGCTTTTGTTCTAAGTCTTTTGTAATACTAGCTTCATTAATAGTTGTTAAAAATAGCCCTACACGTTGAAACAGCCCCCTTTGGGAGTGGGGGCTGCTTCTTGCTGGGAACAATATATAAGGGGGAAGTATATATAATGAGGGATTATATATACTATCTTGTAAGCATTTTCATAACAACTTTGGTTCTTTGATGTCCTTTCTTGT
>JARKQP010000658.1 GCA_029974875.1 Mobilitalea sp. | reverse complement strand
CCGGGATCCTTCTCCCCTAACCGGTAACCGCTGATGGTTACATCCCCGCCGTCCCTTGGGAGAAGCGTACAAAGCATGTTTATTGTTGTAGATTTTCCAGCTCCGTTCACTCCTAAAAATCCATATAGCTCACCGCGCTTTACCCGGAAGCTAATATCATCAACTGCCTTTATTTCCTTGAAATATTTCTTTAAATGCTTTACTTGAATAATATCCTCCATATTTATGTCCATGCCTTTTATTTCGGGCATTGCAATTCAGTACGGGTATTGCACATTTCAGTACTGGCATTGCCCTTTTACCGCACAAATCACCATAAAAGTGCTGGCACAGATCCGATCCTCCCTCCGCTTATTAGTTTATTTCTTTCAATCCTTCACCTTCTCTTACTACCTGTACTTAGCTGGTTGCAAAGCCCAAAAACTAACGCATTTTTTCATATTAGCCTGCTTCCTACCGTTTGAAACAGCGCAGTAAGTACCGCCATCTATACACTACAGATTATTTTAATTTCTTTTTGCCTTTTTACAATAGCACAAAGGGTAAGATACATTTTCCTAAGGTTAAGCTGTAAAAATTAAAGCCTATGTTAATCACAGCGCAATAGTTTCCTGACAAAAAAGGTTCTATAATAAATGTTGGACTGTGTTATCCACGCACCCCAACATTTATTATAGAACCACAAAAAGAGCAGCCGTTTCCTGGCCGCCCCTTGCATGCTGAATTATTATTCTTGAATATTAATGCTTCCTCTTAGCTTACATCCTCCGCTTCGGTAAAGTAATAATGAAGCTTGTCCCTTTCTTAAACTGTGACCTGACCTTAATCTTCCCCGTGTGGGCCAGGATAATTAGCTTGGCCAGGGAAAGGCCGAGGCCATGTCCGCTAATGTTCTGGTTCCGCACGTACTCCGAACGGTAAAAACGGTCAAAGATATGGTCGACATCCTGCCTGGTCATACCTATTCCGGTATCCTGAACCGTAATCACGTAATCCCCGTTCTGCTTTTCACATTTAATCGTAACGGTATCACCGTCCCGTGAATACTTAACAGCATTATCGATGAAAATACGGATTGCCTGCTTTAAAGCCTGCTTATCACCATAGACAATGACATTTTCCATCACAGAGCCTTCAATCACCCGGTTATCCGCTACCAGCTTTGTTTCCTTAACCATATCCTCCACCAGCTTGCTCATATTAAAGCTTTTTTTGATTAGCTTTAAGGTTTTTTTGTCATGCCTGGATAGGAATAACAGCTTTTCCACCAGATCCTGCATAGACCTGGATTCGTTCTGGATTGCTTCAATGGATTCATGGAGGATCTCCGGATCCGTTGTACCCCAGCGGTTTAGTAGGTTTGCGTAGCCCTGGATCACGGCAATGGGGGTACGCAGCTCATGGGATGCATCCGATACAAACTGCTTCTGGCTCTCATAGGAGGTCTCGATACGGTCCAGCATAGCATTGATCACATTTGCCAAATCCTTTAGCTCATTCTTAGTTCCTTCCACATTCAGCCGTTCACTATGGAGATTATTCGCCGTCAGCCGGTTCGCTGTGGCCGACATTACCCGGACAGGCTCAAACAGCTTGACGTCACTGCGCTTGCCCTTACGTATTACCAGAAATACAATGAGCAGATATAATAAAACCAGCTTCCAGACCAGGTCAATGCATTTGATATAGCTGTCGGACAGGTCATAGCAAAACTGCGCAGTATAGTGCGTGGCTCCAATGGAGAATTCTCTTTGGCTTTCAATTAACAATATGCTTAAATCATTCTTCCAGGCATAATGGACGCCGAAGGTAAACTCCTTATCCATGTGCTGATCCTGTGTACAATCATCGTAATAGACGGTTTTCGCATACTTATTCGAAATTTTTACAGTAACCCCCTGGTCAATATAGGGGTTGAATATCTCCTTTTCCGGTTCCTCCAATATAGCAGCCACCAGATTATCTGCCATCCGGTCAAAATTGATTCTCTCAGTATACATATAAATGATGATAAAGCCAAAGATAAACAGGATCCCATGGGTCAGCATCAGCTTTAAATAAGCCATGGAGATCCGGAATGCTATGGATAGACGAAGGCTGCCCATCCACCTCTCTTTTCTTCTTCTGATGGGGAGAACAATTCTTCTCAGTATCCTGCGGATTATCTCTAATAACTGTCCCTTCGTAGCTGCCACTCCCCTTCCTGTAACCTTAGCCAGATTTTACCCCATTTCTTTTTCCTTAATAATATAGCCAACTCCCCTTACGGTTGAAATCAAATGTACCCCATACTTTTCATCAATCTTCTGTCTTAAATAGCGGATATAGACATCCACTACATTCGTATCGCCAAAATATTCATAATCCCATACATTATTTAATAGCTGCTCCCTGGTCAGGGCTATGTTCTTGTTACGCATCAGATACTCCAGCAGCTCGTATTCCTTTTTCGTAAGAACAAGCTCTTCATCACCAAAATAGGCCGTATGGCTTGCCAAATTCAAGGTCACTCCGCAGGTCTCAAGCTTATCGGTCTTAACCTCAGACAGCGTATTCTTAACCCTGTTCAAGGCTACGCGGATCCTCGCCAGCAGCTCCTCAATTGCAAAGGGCTTCGTCATATAGTCATCGGCTCCCATATCAAGGCCGGCTACCTTATCCGTAACATCATCCTTTGCGGTAAGCATAATAATGGGTACCTTGGATTCTAAGCGGACACGCCGGCATACTTCAATTCCACTAAGGCCCGGAAGCATGATATCCAGTACAATTAAATCAACCTTCTCTTTCTGTGCCTTTTCGAGCCCTGTCCTGCCATCTCCGGCTACCAGTACCTCATAGCCCTCATGCTTTAATTCCAATTCCAAAAATCTCGCTATTTTCGCTTCATCCTCAACAATCAATATCTTAGCCAAAAAAAGCCCTCCCTTACCGTTCCTGGTACGAACCTCCAGTAAGGGCCCGTATCAGCATATCTGTTTCCATTGTATCGGTTAGCATCTGCTTTTGCAATATCTGTATATTAAAATTCCATTAGAAACCGGATAAACCAGCCTGATACTTTACTATCCCATACGAATGGGGATAATAAATCAGATAGGAGCCAGAAGTTCTGGCTCCTAATCTGATTCTATTCTATTCCCATCGAAGAATACGGTTCCCTGATTATTTATAACCAGATCTCCCGCTTCCAACTACACGGATTAACGTCCCCTCTGTGCTCTTTGTTATTACCGGCGAGCTCGTTAAAATAATATCACATCTGCACCTTTTTTGGCAATATCTATAAGACTATTTTTCTTCTTAATTTTTTTATTTCTAATGACACTTTCTTGCGGCGCTCTTTGTCAATATTTTTAATAGTGCTCATCGATAGTGTTCTTTAATAGTACTTTTTGATTGTGCTCTTTATAGTACCCTCTTGATAGTGTTCTTCACAATCCAAGAGCAACAATAGCAAAAGCCCCTAATTATGGCTTGAACCACAACTTAGGAGCTTTTCACTTATCTTAACTTAAAAATTATAATATACTTTTTATTGCATTTACTACATTTTCTGTAGTAAAGCCAAACTTCTTGAACAGGATACCTGCCGGAGCGGATGCACCGAAGCTCTTCATGGTAACTGTAGCTCCGTCGAGTCCAACATATTTGCCCCAGCCGAAGTCAGCGCCGGCTTCCACTGCTACCCTTGCCCTTACATTCTTAGGAAGAATGCTGTCTTTATATTCCTTGGACTGGGCCTCAAAAAGATCCATAGACGGCACGCTCACTACCCTTACATCAATGCCTTCTTTCTCCAGCTCTGCTTGGGCATTAACACCAAGCTCCACCTCAGAACCGCTTGCCATGATGATTGCATCCGGCACTTCCTTCTTGGAAGGAGATACGATATAAGCGCCCTTTAAGGCTTCCTTTGAAGAACCAGGCAGCTGGGGCAGGTTCTGGCGGGTAAGGACTAAGGCTGTCGGTGTTGCAGAGGAAGTAATGGCATAATACCAGGCAGCCGCACATTCCGTTGCATCAGCGGGCCTAAATACGGTGAAGTTCGGCATTGCACGAAGCATCGCCAGCTGCTCAATGGGCTCATGGGTCGGTCCATCTTCACCGACACCGATACTGTCATGGGTCAGCACATAGGTGAGGGGCAGTCCCATTAATGCAGATAATCTTGCCATAGGCTTTACATAATCACTAAATACAAAGAAGGTGGACACATAAGCACGTAAGCCTCCATGGAGTGCCAGGCCATTGCCGATTGCAGCCATCGCCAGCTCCCTTACGCCAAAGTGAAGATTGCGTCCTGCATAATCCTCCTTTGAGAAATCTCCCATATCATTCATGTAAGTTTTGGTGGAAGGTGCAAGATCTGCTGATCCGCCAATAAAGCCTGGAAGATAATTCTTAATCCTATTAATCATAACTCCGGAAAGATTTCTGGTAGCATCCGGCTTGTCGGCGTATGCCCAGAACTCTTCCTTATCTATTAAATCCTTCGCTACGTCCACATCATGGTGCTGATCCCATAATGCTTTCATCTCAGGATATTTCTTGCAATAGTCAGCAAACATCTCATTCCATGCAGCCTCTGCCTTAGCTCCCTCTGCCGCAAGTGCCTTATAATTTTCATAGACTTCTTCCGGAACGTAGAAAGCTTCCTGGCTCGGCCAGCCCAGCTTCTCCTTCATGGCAGCTACATTATCTGCACCAAGAGGCTCTCCATGGGCGCTTGCCTTGCCTTCCTTAGGGCTACCAAAACCAATCTGTGTTTTTACTGTAATCATGGATGGTCTTGATAAATCCGCCTTTGCAGCTTCGATTGCTTTCCCGATGGATTCAAGATCATTACCGTCTTCTACAACCAAGGTCTGGAAGCCATAGGCCTCAAAGCGCTTCTGGACATCCTCTGTAAATGCAATGTCCGTGCTTCCTTCGATGGAAATTTTATTACTGTCATAAAATACAATTAGCTTACCTAAGCCAAGAGTGCCGGCCAGTGACATGGACTCTGAGGTAATACCCTCCATCATACAGCCGTCGCCACCGAGAACATAGGTATAGTGATTTACTACCGGATATCCCTCTTTATTGAATTTGGCTGACAGGTGGGCCTCACCCATTGCCATACCAACTGCCATGGCCATACCTGCGCCAAGGGGTCCTGTTGTAGCCTCCACACCAACCGTATGGCCATACTCCGGATGACCCGGTGTCAGGGAACCCTCCTGCCTGAAGTTCGCTAAGTCCTCTGCCTTAAGCCCATAGCCGAATAAATGCAATAAGGAATAAAGCAGCATAGAGCCATGTCCGCCGGACAGGATGAAACGATCCCTGTTATCCCATTTCGGGTTTGCCGGATTGTGGTTCATATGCTTTGCCCATAACTCATAAGCCATTGCTGCTGCACCCAGAGGTAAACCAGGATGTCCTGAATTAGCCTTTTGTACACCATCAGCGGATAATACCCTTATAGCGTTCACTGACATTGTATCTATATTCTTCATCTTTTCCCTCCACTTTTTTAGAGTATTCTTTACTCACCAAATGCTGCTTTATAATCCTGTATAAACTTTTCAATTCCAGCTGTGGTTAAAGGATGCTTAGTAGCCTGTTCAATTACACCGTAAGGAACAGTCGCAATATCTGCACCTGCAAGCGCACATTCCGTAATATGGACTACATTACGGATGGAAGCAGCGATAATTTCTGTTTTAATATCAAAAGTACGGAAAATCTGCACAATCATTTCAATTAAGTCTGTGCCCGGCATGGAAATATCGTCAAGACGGCCAACAAAGGGTGATACATAGGTTGCGCCAGCCCTGGCTGCCAGAAGTGCCTGATTTGCTGAGAAAATTAATGTTACATTTGTCTTGATACCTTCGCTGGAAAGAACCTTGGTGGCCTTTAAGCCTTCCGTTGTCATAGGAATCTTAACTACCATATTAGGGTGCAGCTTAGCGATCTCCCTGCCTTCTGCCACCATATCCTCCGCTTTCACGGTGGTAGCCTTTACCTCGCCGCTGATAGGTCCATCAACAAGGCTTGTGATCTCACTAATTACATCCTCCAACTTTTTACCTTCCTTCGCAATTAAGGACGGATTGGTAGTTACACCGCAAATGACACCTAGTTCACTTGCTTTCCTGATTTCTTCCACATTTGCCGTATCGAGAAACAGCTTCATAAATAAAAACCTCCCTTGGACTGGGACTCTAACCCTGCTATCCATGGCATGAAATACCACTGCAAAAATAACCCTTGCAAATAAATCTGCCACTGCAGATAAAGTCTCGTCTTTCTTCATTAAAAATTAATGGTTTCTAGGAGTGTCCATATTAATTCCGCCCCCCGGTTCTAGGAAGATTGCTCCTCCTATCGGTTTAACAAAGACCCCGCTTATCAAAGAACTAAAGTTCTTCAGAATTAAAGCTCTTCAGAACTAAAATTCTTAAGCATAACTCCATCTATCTAAAAGCCAGCTATACTGCCTTTTGGACCGAGTTTTCATATCGGTTATACACATACCTCATTAACTATACAATAAAACTAGCAAGAATTCAATTGGCAAATTAAACACACATTTATAATAACTAAATAAAAAAATGTTTACTTAGACAACAACCTCCAGATTAAAGTATAGCTCTTCAAATTTTTGGACCGGCATTGGCTTTGCAAAATAATAGCCCTGGATACTATCACATCCTACATGGCCTAAAAAATCCACCTGTTCCTTTGTTTCAATGCATTCTGCCACTACCTTCATATGCAGGTCCTTAGCCATCGTTATGGTATTGCGGATCACCGTTAATCCACGCTCCACCTCATCCGTCAGACGGAACAGCTCCCCGTCCAGCTTTACTACATCTAAGGGCAGATCCTTCAGGGAGTTCAAGGAAGAGTAGCCTGCCCCAAAATCATCCATTGACACAATAAAGCCGTACTCCCTCAGCTTGGTTACCGTCTGGATCATCATCTGTTTATTCTGCAAAAATGCGCTCTCCGTCAATTCCAGCTCAATGAAATGATGGGGTACATCATATTTATCAACGATATCCTTAATGACATCCGCCAATTGGGGATTAGCAAAATGCAGCCTGGAGATATTGACCGAAATCGGTATTGGCTCATAGTCCAGCTTAATCCAATTCCGGATGATTGCACAGACCTTCCTCAGCATATAATAGTCAAGCTCCATAATGAAACCGTTCTTTTCAAATACCGGTATAAAATTCCCTGGGGAAATCACCCTCCCGCAGCTCTTACACCAGCGGACCAAGGCTTCTGCGCCTTCCAGCACCTCTTCAATGGGAGAGAACTTAGGCTGGAGGTAGATATGGAACTCCTCATTAAGGATGGACTCATTCATCGTCCTCTCAATCTCTTCTTCTTCCAGCAGGCGGTCACGGGCAGCATCATCAAAGAAGGCTATGATTCCCTTGGCACTGCCCTTGATGCTATTTTTCGCAATGCTTGAAAATTCACCCATATGGTCAATTGAATCCTGGTGCTCCGTTATATGGTAGATTCCATAATATATTTTCGTCGTACTGGTAAATCTCAGCTTATGCAGCCTGCGGTCAAGCTCGTGGACCCGCTCCGTCAGTTCCCCGTCCTCCTGGAATGAGGTCATAACATAGAACTGGTCTGCAGCATACCTTGTAAACGGCTCTCCCGGTTTCGCCCATTTCTTAATTACATTATAAATCTCCTTAAGGATCTCATCCCCTTTTTGATATCCATAGGCATCATTAATAACCTTAAAGCGGTTAATATCAAAATTCACTAATGCGTATCTTTTCTTATGGCTCAATTTACTATTTAAGATCTTGTTTGCCGTAAGGCGGAATTTGTACCAGTTGTCTCCTCCTGTAACGGGATCTAAATACATCATTTTCACAAGCTTATTATCTGCTCTGCGCTGGAATAATATTAAAAGTATAATTAAAAAGGTAGTACCGGTTGTTATAAACGCCCACATTAGATTTGTAAGCCTCACGATGTCTTTGGTCAACGGGCTGATGACATTTGGCCTGCCAACCAGTACGAACCAGCCCTTCATCCCTAATCCAGCCTCAGTCCATACATACGAATCCTTACCCTCTTTATTTGTAAAGAAAAAATTCTTTAATCTAACTGTATTTAAAATTTTCTTCCTGTCCTTTAAAAAATAGCCCTCTGATGTGACTTTATTATAATTAAAGCTGGCGGGCTCTGTATCCTGTACATAGCCTATCAACTCACGGTCTTCATTAAGAACATAGATTAGGGTTTTGTCCCCCTCCTCATTTTGAAATAATTCCTGATTACTGATTTTAGGGCTCACTTTAGCTACCAGCACGCCAATACATGCTGCATTCTTCATGATGGGAATGGCAAAGATTTCAACAGGGCCATGCTCCGGAGTAGGTACTATAGCATCTCCAGAAACAAGCTTTCCCTCTTTTGCAGCCAAAAAATATTCCTCATCAGCTATATTAATCCTTTCATTGGCTACATTATAGCCATTTCCATTTCTATCAACAATTGCGAGATCCACATAAGCTTTTCCCTCCGCTATAACAGGAAGAAATGCCCTTATACTCCGGCTGTCAAGCTTCCCTGCCTGGGCAATTAAATCAGCAGAAACCTTCATGTAATTAATATTATTCTCAAATTCCTGCTTTAATAAAACCGCAATACTCTTAGTCATCGAATTATACGTCTCAAGCTTTTCCTGGTAGCTGTATTGCGCCATATGATCCATATGAAACAGTCCTGCCCCGATTGAAGTAAGAATACAGAAAATTGCAAATAGGACCAGGGGTGATGTTCTATTCTTATGTGTATTAAAACTCATTAAGCTTCTCCTCATTGGTCAATTCTATAGTCATTCGTTTAGTAAAATAAGGGTCTCCTTGTATTTTTTCCCTACAAATTAACCTTCTCTATCATACACTAGATATTGCACATTTGTCAAAATGTCTTGTATACTATTGAATTTAGTAATCTACTTGTAAGAATTATCTTAGCTTGAATTTTAAACTTGATATTTAAACTTGATATCTGATAGGAATACATAATCCTTGAAATTATATTAATTGATACAGCTCTTATGATTAACCTAGTTTTTAAAGAGAAAAAAGAACATAAAAGAATATAAAAAAAGACCCATCGACAGGTCTTTTTAATGAGACATCCGGGATTCGAACCCGGGACACCATGATTAAAAGTCATGTGCTCTACCGGCTGAGCTAATATCCCATGCTTAATCAAAGCAAAATGCCCAGAGCCGGAATTGAACCAGCGACACGAGGATTTTCAGTCCTCTGCTCTACCAACTGAGCTATCTGGGCAAGGTCAACATCGTTTTCCTTGAAGTAAGTACTTACACTCCTATGGTCTACGAAACTATTTAGTTTGTATTATATATCAGTTGCGGGGATAGGATTTGAACCTATGACCTTCGGGTTATGAGCCCGACGAGCTTCCAGACTGCTCCACCCCGCGGCACTATTTATAAGTCTGCTTGATATCTGCAAACTTTTTTTGGCGTAAAGCCAATGGATGGGGAAGGATTCGAACCTTCGAAATCGTCGATAACAGATTTACAGTCTGCCCCCTTTGGCCACTCGGGAACCCATCCAAATAAAATCAACCATGCATATAAAATATGCATTTAGTTGAAAAGCCGATGATCGGACTCGAACCGATAACCTGCTGATTACAAGTCAGCTGCTCTGCCAATTGAGCCACATCGGCATTCTTAATACATTTTTCAATACTAATTAAAGTATTAAGTGGGACCTATAGGGCTCGAACCTATGACCCTCTGCTTGTAAGGCAGATGCTCTCCCAGCTGAGCTAAGATCCCATGGGATTATTATTGCTTATTCCAGCTTTCCTATCCTAAAGTCAAAAATAATTTATATGAAACTATTTTCCAACTATCAAAATACTTCCTAAAAAGTATTTTTTTACACTGTTTTACAAGTACTTTAACGACCCAGAAGGGACTCGAACCCTCGACCTCCGCCGTGACAGGGCGGCGCTCTAACCAACTGAGCCACTGGGCCATTTGATACTACACATAGAATACGAAGTATTCATTGAAAATTTACATCCATTATAACTGAAAAACCTTTTTAGGTCAAGCCCTCGGCCTATTAGTAACAGTCAGCTCCATGCGTTGCCGCACTTCCACCCCTGTCCTATCCACCTGGTCGTCTCCCAGGGGCCTTACTAGCTTGTGCTATGGGATATCT
>JARKQP010000226.1 GCA_029974875.1 Mobilitalea sp. | reverse complement strand
TTAAAATCTATGACGCCATTACCACGGTAAATAAAATAGATGGCCCTCTTCCCGTCCGCTATTTTTATCGGAGCTTTAAATATGGTCCAACGGGTCGTCGGCTTCACCGCAATTTCTCCAACCATTTTCCCTTTCATACCGTCATATACCTGGAGTCTTCCCGTCGCCTTTCCCCTTATTTTCACCGCAATGGACCTTATACCATCCATCTCAAAATATTTAAAGCCAACCCATGCCCCATTGTACATATTTGCAATATACTGATCCGGATTATCCTCCCTGTCCCCACCCTCCTGGGTAAAGTAAGGATGCTTCTTAAAGACCAGGTTCCCCGCCCCGAACTTATAACGTCCGGCGCTATAGGCATACCGCATATGGCATGCAATTCTGGCTTCATACACCCCTTCCCCACGAAGGGGTCCGCCATTTAAGCCACAGCTGGTCAGCTCCACCTGGGGGATGGAGCCATCAGGCAGGATCTCAATCGGCTCTGCCATAGCCTGTCTGGAGAACATATGGCGGTTTGTCTGCCTATGGTAGAATACATACCATTGTCCATTAATTTCTACAATGCTTCCGTGATTGTTGCCAATATAATTGTAAGCCTTCGTATCCTTTGTGTGTCCGTTCAAATAAAGGTCACCATTGCTGATGATTGTCCCACCGTACACAAAGCCTTCCGTCGGGCTTTTACTTGTCGCATAGCAAAGCTCATGTCCATTAATGGAGGAATAGATAAAATAATAGGTATCCTTAATCTTGCGGATTGAGCTGGCTTCAAAAAACTCATGCCCCTCAAAGCCGGTGCCCCGGGCTTCCCCCACTTTCTTGAAAAGCTTCTTCGGCTTTCCTTTCACCGTCTTCATATCAGACTCCAGCTCTATGACATAGCCGCCGTCCATCTTCCTCTTCTTCCCTGACAGGAGGGAAAAGACCTTGCTCTTAGGCGCAAACCCGGAATAGAGATATACGCTTCCATCGTCGTCAACCAGTACCCCCGGATCAAATAAGAAGGGATCCCCGCTCTCCTGCCAAAGGATGGAGCCGTCCGGGTTCTGGATATATCCATAAAACTCGTACTGTCCTGCCGGCGTATCGCAGACTGCAACCGCCATGACACTGAGGAAATCAAATGCATAGTAAAGATAATATTTTCCGTCCGTACCCCTGGCCACGTCCGGTGCATACAGCATATGCTTACCCTCTTTATTCATAGGATCCTGTGTCTTCTTATAAATAACCCCTTCATATCTCCAATCAGCCAGATCATCCACTGGCGCCGACCAGCACACATAATCATTCATGCAAAAGGTTTTGCCATTGAATTTGTCATGGGACCCGTAAATATATACCCTATCCCCAAATACATAGGGCTCCCCGTCGGGGACATATTCGTAACTTGGTAAATATGGATTAAATGCCTGCTGCTTGAGTTTCTCCATTTATGCCTCACTCCTTCATATTCCAAATGTCAAGCTCATCCCCGTCCTAATGTTTTACACTTTGTGCCGGATAGGAATATTGTACTAACATTAAGATAGATTGTGCCAATTTTCTTAATGTTTGTACTTATTATAGCACTATTGCCTTTCTATTTATATATAATTTTTATAAAATCATCCAAATAATTTGCAGCCCGGTGGCCGTTGCCAAGCAGACCCTTAACAATGGTTCCAGACTACAAGGAAAGATTTGAGCTCTTGAAATCGTCCCCTTGCAACTCCTCAACAGCGGCTCCATTCGGACTACAAACGGTATCAACTATTTTGTGCTGATAACAGCAGCAGTCCCTTAACAGTGGTTCCATTCGGACCAGCCTGCACAGCATAATACAGGCAATTATTATGCAAAACGGAAGGAGTACCCTTAATGAAGAATACGTGAAACAGATGCTGACAAATTGTCAGCACCTGAAATTGAAGGCCGCAGAACATGGGCTTTACAGAATACACTGTCCCGGTTCCTATTATTCCTTAAGATGAAATAATTATTCGATCCTAATATTTATATAACTCAAGATAATAACAGCTTAGCTGGTCCTTTAAATGCAAAGCCATTTTTTCATCCCCATTTAACACACGCCGGCTCTTCCACTTACCATTTTCAAATTCTCCCTCCTCCAGCTTCAGAATATCCACCTTCCTGTTTTCTCCCAGCTTCGGAAGCAGCTTAATGCTGCACATCATGCCAATAATATAAAAGCTGTTCTCCCCAACCTCAAATATCATTCCGGCTGCCAGCGGTTTATGGGGCTGCTTTTGGCCATACCCTACCAAAAAATCATACTCCTTAAAGCGGAACAGCCCGCCGTAATCCGTCTCCGACTTTTTAATGAAGCTTTTCAAAGCCGGGGTGCCCCGGTATTTAAAATACAAGGGCTTGATATCCTCCATCAGCCCATATACCCTGGAAAGATACTCCCTGCTGCCCTCAATATCAAAGGCTGACGGGTCAATGTTTAATGCCAGCATTACCTCCATCGGCGGCTTATTAATTTCTTCCGGAGCCATTGCTAATTCTTCAACTGCAAAGGGGGAATAACCGACCGCATTATATTTACCAAAAGCATATAGGGCATAGGAGGAGGTGATGGCATCCTTACGTACTTCAGGAATAAAGAGCGGGTTGCCCTCCTGGGCATACTCCTCCATTACCTGGGGCACGTAGGGAACATAAATATCCGGCGCAAGGCAAAATAGGGATGGCGCCATCAGCTTCCACATCCTGCGCATTGATGCAACGGGTCCACCACAGGGATAGGAACCCAGATACCAGGGATGCTGCTTTAGCCAGGCATTTACATAGCAGGGAAGGTTATATTCCCTTTGGGCGGATCTGGTGATATGCTCTACCGCCCTGGCAAAATAATATGCCATAAAATATTCCCCTGCCTCATAGCCAAAGCATTCCTTCCAGCTTCCCTGGACCGAAAATTCCTTTTCTACCTCATCGGGAACCTTCGTGGCAAAGCTTTTCTCTCCCTCCAGGGAATAGTCCCTGTCCGTTCCGAGAAGCCCCATTTCATTTTCAATCTGGATCGCAATGACGGTATTTTCCTCCCCGTCCATGGCCTTTAAATGTGCCAGGATATGCGCCAGGGCGTTGGCATCCTTCTCAATTGCAGCCTGGCACAGGGGTGATACGGTATTAATCGCTTCTCCATTTACCTTTCTGGCACGGAAATAGGTCTGGGTATCCTGTTTCATCCATCCCGGGACATAAGAGGATTCCGAATTCTTCCACAGTCCAAACCATAATAAGACCAAATGCAGCTTATTCCTTCTTGCCTGCTCAATGATACCATCTAAAATGGTGTAATCAAAGATTCCTTCCTCCGCTTCTATCAGCTCCCAGTAGATCGGAAGAAGAACCGTATTCATATTTAACCCCTTTAAATTAGGCCAGACCGTCTCCTCCATAAACCCAAGATTGCTTGCGCTTGAATTATGGATTTCTCCTCCAAGGATGATAAAGGGTTCGTTATGGACAAAGAGTGTGTCTATTCCATTATAGTTTCTTATTTCCGGTATATTTCCCATAAGCTTTGCTCCTTATTTTATAGTATTGACCGCTGATCACGAAACCCGAAGGCTACGGCAATTTACATTGTTCCTTCTGTTTAGCCGCTGTCTCTTCTGTCTAGCGTCCAATGATACAGCTTGCTATTGGCTTCTCCTATTGCACTTCTTTTACTTCCTTCATTTCGAACCAATCAAAATACGCAAAATTATTGCTTTCCTTACCGCCTGCAGTGGCAAACATTCCAATCAGTGTACCGGCATAGCCCCCGAGATGTTCCGGGTTGATTCTTCCGCAGTCAACACTCTTTGCCAGATACTCCATACTTCCCAGGCTGGTTCTATATATAAAGTCATAGCTTTGCCCCTTTGCCCGGAAGCCTAGGATAAGCTCCGTGTCCTCACAGGGGCTGCAGGCAAGCATTTCCTCCTCAAGCTGATAGGAAAAGCCGGGCATATAGGGCCGTCCCTCACATTCCGTTGTGGTAACCATGAGCTTCAGGAGCTGTCTGCCCTCTTCACAGGTGCGTTCCATACGCAGCTGATGGTTCATGGACTGCATCAGGACCAGCCCTGCCGCTTCACCCTCCTGCGGCTTAAAATCCATCCGGGCAGCTACGGTAAAATCGATATAGATCTGTCTTTTTCCCACAAAGCTTATGATCCTGTCCCTACAAGGTGGCTGACCTAAGAAAACCGGTTTGATGACCGGTGCCATGGCCTCCTTCCGGCAGGCTAAGGCCAGCTTTGAATCCGCTATCCGGTAGAAATCTTCATAAGGAGTTCCCCAAAGCGTCCAGGTGCTATCAAGCTTCTCCTTGTCAAAATGATCCCTGTCAGGCTCTTTGTCAAATTCTGTCCAAGGAAGGGAAGCAGCCGGATATTCCCATTCCACTTTTCCTGTCCCGGGACTAAATATCGGCCATTCCCGTTCCCATATAACCGGACAAAGGAAGGTTTCTCTTCCTAAATTCTTATGCTGTCCGTCAATCAGGCGGGAGGCCAGCATAACTGCATACCATTCTCCGCCAGGGATATCCACAAAATCCGCATGGCCTACATTAACAATCGGGAAATTGAAGCCGAAATGCCTGTGGGTCATCACAGGATTGGCAGGGCAGCCCTCATACCATCCAAAGAGCTCCTTGCTTCTTGCAACCATAACGGCATGGTAGTGCTCCGTTCCCCCTTCCGCAATCACCAGGTAGTAGTAATCTCCCACATGGTACAGATGGGGTGCCTCCGGTGAAGCCCCTCCCCTGAGTGCGCTGTTAAAAATCGTTACCGGCTCTCCCGCCAGCTTAAAGCCCATCATATCATAGGGTGCCAGCCAGATTCCCCTTTCCTTCACTCCCGTGCCATTGTCCCATACATCTCCGGTTCCCATAATGTAAGCCTTCCCATCATGGTCAAAGAACAGGGAGGCATCAATTCCCGGCACATCCTCCAGCCAATGGGGCTCGGACCAGGGACCCTTTGGATCCTTTGCCGTAATGATAAAGTTGCCCCGGTCACAGAAGTTTGCATTAATGATATAGAAGGTACCCTTGTTATAACGGATCGTGGGCGCCATAACACCATTAAACATTGAATTGGCTTCCACATGAAACCCGTTCTCTTTGGTTAAGGCATGTCCTATCAGCTCCCAGTTTGCCAGATCCCTGCTGTGGAAAACCGGTATTCCGGGATACAGTTCAAAGCTGGAGCAGATTAAGTAAAAATCATCTCCTACCCTGCAAATGGACGGGTCAGGGTAAAAGCCTGGAATAATTGGGTTCTTTATTTTTCGTTCAGACATATCAGCAATCCTTTCCAAAAATTATAGCAATCTTCTCTACCAGGCAGTCCCTAGAATTCGTGCCGATATATACATTGAATTCCCCGTCCTCCAGGAGATAGTTCATATCATCATCATAAAAGCCTAAGCTGCTTTTTGGAAGGTTCAACTCTACTTCCTTCTTTTCCCCCGGCTGCAGATATACCTTCTGGAAAGCCTTTAATTCCTTAACCGGGCGTACCAGGGATGCGGTTATATCCTGAACGTACAGCTGAACCGTCTCTTCCCCCGGACAATTGCCGGTGTTCGTGACTTCAACTTTCGCTACCACCATGTCCCCTTTCTGTTCCACCGTAAAATTATCATATTGATAAGTAGTATAGCTAAGCCCATAGCCAAAGGGATACAAAGGCTCTAATGGTGCGTCCAGGTATCTGGAGGAAAACTTGCTCTTAGCCCCTGGCCTTCCTGTACTTGGATGGTTATAGTACCTGGGGCACTGGCCTACCAGCGCAGGGAAGGTACAGCATAATTTCCCGCTGGGATTATAGCTGCCGAGCAGCACCTCTGCCATTGCATTTCCCATCTGGATTCCTAACTGCCAGGCCTCCACAATGGCTGGTACGTTCTGGTCAACCCAGGGAATGGTCAGTGGTCTGCCGTTCATTAATACTGCAACCACAGGCTTACCCGTAGCCAGCGCTGCTTCCAACAGCTTTTCCTGTTCTCCCGGAAGGGAAAGGTCTGCCCTGGAGGATGCCTCTCCGCTCATGGAAATGGTTTCACCGACCACAGCTACGATGATATCTGCATCCTTTACCACCGACTGCAGCTCCTCCGGCTGGAATGGAGAGGTTACACCGCAGGCCTTGGCATAGGAGACGTCTGCCCCGGCGTTTAATAATCCCTGGTAAATGCTGACGCAGTCCTCTACATTAAAGCCCATTGACCAGGAACCAACAATCTCTGAGGGCATATCCGCCAGCTCACCAACCAATGCAATTTTCTGTCCCTTTTTCAGGGGCAGGATATTTTCATTCTTCAGCAGGACGATGGAGCGCTTCGCTGTCTCCAGGGCTGCCACCACATGCTCCTTTGGCAATACGTCATATAGGGTGTGCTTCTCCTCGGGAGAATAGGGATTTTCAAATAACCCAAGGGCCATCTTAACCCGTAGGATCCTTCTGACCGCATCATCAAGGAGTGCTTCGGGAACCTCCCCCGTCTCGGCCTGCTGCTTTAGGTAGCCGCTGTAAGCATGTGAATTCATGTCCATATCCATACCGGCGATACAGGATTTCTTTGAGGCATCCTCCAGATCCGCTACAATTCCATGCCTGATGCAATCATCAATCGCATTGGCATCGCTGACGACAAAGCCCTGGAAGCCGCATTTCTCCTTTAGAACCTCACGCAGCAGGTATTCGTTAACGGTACAGGGAACTCCGTTAAAATCATTAAATGCCGCCATAACCGTTGCGGCGCCTTCCTCTACAGCAGCCTTAAAGGGAGGAAGATACGCATTATAAAGAAGGGATTTGGCCATGGATACCGTATTATAATCCTGACCGCTTTCCGCTGCCCCGTATGCCACATAGTGCTTCAGGCAGGCCGCAAGGTTGTCTCCCGCATCCAGCTTCTTGCCCTGGAAGCCCCTTACCTTTGCCCTTGAATACAGGGATGCCAGGTAGGGATCCTCCCCCGGTGATTCCGCAATCCTTCCCCATCTCGCATCTCGGGAAAGATCCAGCATTGGGGCAAATGCCCAATGGATGTTACGTGATCTTGCTTCCCTGGCTGCAATTCTGGCGGTTTCCTCAAAAATATCCTCGTCCCAGCTGCAGACCTCAGCCAAGGGAATCGGGAATACAGTCCTGCAGCCATGAATTACATCATAGCCAAAGATCAGGGGGATCCCCAACCTTGATTCCTCTACGGCAATCCTTTGCAGTTCGTTTGATTTTTTCGGGTTATTCATCAAAAAGGATCCTATCTTTCCCGCCCGGATATTATCCTCCTGGTAATCCATTTCTGCATTTTGCATGATTTTGCTGAATTCCTCATGGCTTATCCTTCCTTCGGTAACCATCTCGATTAAT
>JARKQP010000656.1 GCA_029974875.1 Mobilitalea sp. | reverse complement strand
GTTATGAAGGCCTGATTACCGGTAGTTATATATTTCTTCAGCTCACCGTCTTTTTCAATCTGGGCATAGCGTTTGCCTTTCACCAGGCAATGTATTTCAATAATATTGGAATGATAATGCATAGGAGACGGTGAAGAAGATATAGTAAAATTCCAGTGCGCAAAATTACCAAGGCCGGGAACCTTATGCCTGTCCTTAGTTATGATTTTCTGTTCTTGTGTCGAACAGTACTCGTCAATCAAATCAAACATAAAAACACCCCTTATATTTTGTCAATGATATTCATCCGTTTTATCCCTAAAAACTTAATGACACAAATATTGCAAAACAAGAAAAGGAGATCTGGGGTAATGTATCCCGGGCAGGTCAGAATCTGTGATATTTGGCGGTCAATCTTATTTTACTATAAAAGCTTCTCCTGTGAAACCTGAAAAAATATACAATTTAATTCCAGATACCTTTGTGGTAGCTGTCAATTGCTGTATACGTAATAAATTTAAAATATTACATGGCGCTAAATATGTAATTTTCCAGAGATAATAAGAAATCTGCCTGATTTTGATTGATAGCACTAAGCTCATATACATAAAAACATAGAAAATAACAAAATCGTACTTAATACGATTTTGTTATAAAGTTATAAATTTGTATCATGGATGATATCGTATGCGATTTAAAAATTTGTATGGTAGTATACCTATAGTACAGGTGGACAAGTATAGAGCAAGGCGAATTTACTACGGAAGGATGATACGGATGTCAGGTGCTAAGATTAAGGAAAAATATGAAGTAGTCAGAACCAGCCTCTATGAACAGATTGCGGATATGCTCAAAGAAATTATTATTCAGGAGAATTTCAAAGAGAATGAAAAACTTCCTTCCGAGCAGACGTTAGCAGAAAAATTCGGAGTAAGCCGGAATGTGGTCCGGGAGGCATTAAAGCTTCTAAAAGAACGAGGCTTGGTCGATTTGCGCAATGGAACCGGAAGCTATGTAAAAAAACCGGAAGCAAGTAATCTGTCCAATATCGTAAGCTGTATCGTGGCTATGGATGATATTGATTTTAAAGATATTTATGATATCCGGATTATTCTGGAGACCGCTTCGGCAGAAATGGCAGCTTCAAGAGTAACCAGGGAGCAGCTTGATCATATGCAGGCATTACTGGACCGCTTAAATGACCGCAGTATTACGGTAAAGGAACGGCGCGAGTGTGATATTAATTTCCATACTGCAATTGCGGAGGCTGCAGGTAATACATTGCTGGTTGTCTTTATCCAAACAATGCGTATTTTGTTCATGGATATGATAGAGAAGGGCATCTTTATTGAGGGAGGAATTGCGGATGCATCATTAAGGCATCAAAGAATCTTCGATGCCTTGGAAAAAAGGGATCCGAGATCGGCGAAGAACATGATGTACGAGCATCTGGCAGCTTCCAGGGATAACGTTGAAAATTTCCAAAAGGACAATGCTATGGCGAAATTGCTGGAAGAGCAGCACAAAAAGGAGGTTGAAGAAATATTGGCATGGGGAAAGGATGGTTTAGGAAAGGGTAGTATTTAGGATTACCGGGAACGGCTTTGGGAAAGAGGAGGAATACGATGGAAGGGTTACAAAAGGTTTTTAAAAAAATGCTTGAAATGGGGATTGATATTGCTGTTATAACTGACAGCTCCAATATAAAATACGCAAGCGGCTTTGATGTTCCTTACGGAGCCGGGTGGATGGGAGATGTGTCAAATGGTTTACCCATGGTGACGGCAGTCCTTAGTCCAAAATTAAAGAAGATACAACTGATTGCATCTGATCTGTATAAAAGTAAAATTATCCGTTCGGGAATTACAGATACCGTTATCTACCGGTCTTTTACTCATTTGGAGCTAAATAATGCGGATTTGAATTATCAGGAAGCCTTAAAAAAAGTACTTGAGGAATTCGGTGATGGGAAAGGGAAACCAGTAGTTGCTGTTGAACCGAATTTTATAACGCAGTACGTATTGCAGATTATAACAAAGGTTTTTCCCGGATGTTCCTGGGAAAATGCCTCCCAGCTTTTTGCGGATTGCAGGTATATCAAAACCCCGGAGGACATCAGGGGGTTGCAGGAAGCAGCAAGAGTTGCTGATGCTGCCCAGGATAAATTATATGAAATTGCACAAGAGGAAGGCGTTTATACTGAATTTGATATCTGGTTTGAAGTCCAAAATGCAGTATCGAAGGCGGCAGGCTGTTTAACTCCCTTCGTAGGAGAGCTGGTAACAGGAGCGAGAACAGGTCTAAGTGATTATCCGTTAGGGCCGGCGGACCGAAGGGTTGAAAAAGGTGACATTGCAATCATGGATATCAGTCCAAGAGTAAATGGATATTGGGGAGATTGCTCTAATTCCGTAGTATTCTGGAGTGAGCCGGACGAGGAGCAGAAGAAATATTTTTATGCCGTAAGAGATGCATTTGATGCGGGGCTGGAAGCAATCCAGGTTGGAGTAAGCTTCAGCGAAGTTAACGCAGTTATGGAAGCACAATACATAAAACATGGATTGAACTTCTGTAGCTATCAGGGGCATCAGATTGGCTGCAGCGTAAATGAAAAACCAAGATTTACTTATGTGGAGGACTCAGTCCTTGAAGAAAACATGGTGCTGTGTATTGAGCCCCAGATGTACACCGGAAAGAACGGAAAGACAGGAGTCCGGCTGGAACGCATGCTTCATGTTACAAAGAATGGTGCGGTTTCACTCAACCGGTTCCCGTGGGGGATTAAATAAGGGATTAAGCTTAGGGAAGCTTACCAATATAACGATTTTAAATTTTTAGGAGGAAAAAGGATGAGAAAGAAAATTTTAAGTGTTATTCTGAGTGTTTCATTGATAGCATCCATGCTAATAGGATGCAGCAGTTCAAAGACGGGATCAACAGAAACAACAACAGGGCCAACGGCTGCACCTACTGGGCAAGAAGCAGCCGGCGAAACTGCAACAGGTACAACAGGTGCAACAGCAGCCCCTGCACAGACAAGCGGTGATAATGATACAGCTAAAATCAAAACAGATGGTCCTAAGTATAAAATTGCGCTAAGCAATTCTTATATGGGGAATGACTGGCGTCAGCAGATGGAGCGTATTGCAGAATACGTAGCATCCCAGGAGCCGTATGCAAGTAGATGTGAATTAACGATTGTAAATTGTGAAAATGACGCAGAGGCCCAGGCAGCCTCCATTGATGCTTTAGCCCAGCAGGGCTATGACTGTATCCTAGTTGATCCGGCATCCGAAACCGGTGTAAACCAGGCGATCAAACGTGCCTGCGACGCAGGTATTAAGGTAGTTGTATTTGACCAGCCGGCTTCCGTATCTGATGAAAGCTGCTGGCATATCCGTATCGATGGTGCAAGATCTTACAGCATCCTGGCTACCTGGATGATCCAGGCAATTGGCGGACAAGGGAATGTAGTTCTGGACCAGGGGTTAAAGGGTGCGGCAGAAGCGGAATTGGAATACAATGCATCGAAAGCAGTATTTGAAGCAGCACCTGGCATTAAGATTGTGGCTGACTATCAGAGTAATTACGGTTTATCGGAAGGCGAACAGGCATTGGCGAGCGTTATCGCAGCAAATCCTGATGTCGATGCGGTTACAACACAGGGGTACTGCGCATCTGTTATTAATGCCTTCAAGAAGGCCGGATTAGACATCCCGGTGAGCTGCGGCGGCGGTTATAATGGCAATCTGATTTCATTGGTTGATAACAATGCGCAGGGTATTATTGATGTTTATATTGCCGGACTCAGTGCCATTGCCCTGAATTATGCGATCAGAATCATGGACGGTGAGCAGATGCAGGAGGAGACAATCGTTGACTGTGCATTCATCGCTACCTCCAATGAGTATGACATGGGTGAATATTCTGATGTTCCCATCGAAGTAGCCCAGGAAGGTGTCAACTTCTTCCGGGATCAGCCGGCAGAATTGATCTGGCCGGCAGTTCCAAGTACCTTTGGCCTTGATATTCCCATGAGCGTTGTGACGGGAGAATAATGGGGAAACAGACAGGATACGATGGCAAATAGCATTTAGAAAAGTTGTTGCTTACGGGGCTGTGCAATATAACGCAGCCCCTATGCAGCTTAGAAAGGAACTACTATGCCAGACTTTGAAATGAAAAATATATGCAAGACCTTCCCGGGAGTTAAGGCGCTGGATAATGCTAATTTTAATGCGGACAGGGGAGATATTGTAGCATTACTTGGAGAGAATGGTGCAGGAAAAAGTACATTAATAAAAGTTTTATGCGGGGAGTATAAGGCGGATTCCGGAGAGATTTATTTTGAGGGAAGGAAGCTGAATATAACAAGCACAAAAAATGCGATAGAACAAAAGATATGCGCGGTGTATCAGGAATTGAGCTTAGTGCCGGAATTGACCGTGGCAGAAAATCTTTTTTTGGGATTTTATGATACAGATAAAATAAAGCGTGTGAATTATAAGGCATTGGAAAAGAAAACTGTGGAATTATTCCAAAAATATGAGGTCGACCTGCTGGATCCAAAGCTTAAGGTCAAAAAGCTTTCCCTTTCACAAAAACAGGTTTTGGAGATTTTAAAAGCGCTAAACCGTGATGGGGACATCATGATATTTGACGAGGCAACCTCCGCTTTGTCGGAAAAGAATGCAAATTGGTTGATAAATATTATTAAAAGATTGTCCGAAGAGAAGAAGGTTATTATCTTTATCTCCCACCGTTTGGATGAGATCAAATCCTTATGTAATAAAGTTATTGTTTACCGTGGGGGAACGGATGTTGCTGACCTTGGGATGGAGGAAGCGGATCCGGACCAGCTGGTGTCATTAATGCTTGGCCGTGAAATTGGAGGCTACTATCCGGTGAAAGAGGATTTCACCAAAGAGGACGAAGTGCTGGTCTCTATGAAAAATGTAAGGAGCGGCCACCGCCTGAAAAACATCGACCTGGATATCAGGGCAGGAGAAATCCTTGGTGTTGGAGGGCTGGCAGGCCAGGGACAGTCAGAGCTTTTTAAATGCCTATTCGGTTTGTTGCCCTATACAGGAAAAATAGAGGTCAGGAAGCGGACAGTAAAATTACATAATACGTCCATAGCAATGAGGGAAGGCCTGGCACTGATTCCGGAAGAGCGCGGACTGCAGGGAGTCGTATTGAAGCAAAGCGTCCGTGAGAATATTGTTCTCGCCAGTCTGGATAAGATCTGCAATGGACTTTTCCTGTCAAGGAAGAAAGAGAAGGAGATTGTAAACCAGGGAATGAAAGCGCTGTCAGTCAAAGCGGAATCCCCGGAGACTTTAGTAGGAACCCTGAGTGGTGGCAACCAGCAAAAAGTAGTATTGGCAAAGGAGCTGGCAACTGAGCCGGATATTATTCTTATGTATGACATTACCCGGGGCGTTGATGTGGGCACTAAAAGGGAGATGTTTAATATGGTGAAGCAGTTTGCCAAAGAAGGAAAAGGAATATTGTTCTATTCTACGGACACAGAGGAGTTAATGAATGTATGTAATAGCGTAATCATTATGAACAATGGAAAAATTGCAGGGCGTATCGATAGGGAACTAGTTTCCAGAGAAAATATTATCCGTATTTCTGTTGGCGAAGAAGCAATTTAACAGGGGAGGTTGACATGATAAATAAAATAAAACAATCTGGATTTTGGAAATCACCTGCGAAAGTAGCAATTATTCTCTTTATCATTGTTCAGGCTGTCACGGTCTATTTGCAGCCAAATACGTTGAGCCTAAGCTGGACCAGCCTGAAAGCGGAATCTGCTATTACGCTCCTGTTTGCATCAATTGGAGAAACCTTTGTATTGCTGATCGGCGGAATTGACTTGTCTATCGCAGGAGTTATTAGCATCATAAGCAGCTTTTCGGCAGTTTATATGAAGGATAACCTGTTTTCCATATGCTTCATCAGTCTGGTAAGCATCGGAATCGGGCTTTGCATCGGCTTGTTTAACGGTTATGTGATACATAAGTTCAAGGTCCAGCCCTTTATCGTAACATTTTCCACCTGGTATATCTGCAGCGGCATTGCTTATTTAATCCTGCCAAAGGACGGCGGTACCCCGCCTGAGACCTTTACCAATGCATTGTCCTACCGGATCGGCGGAAAATTCTCCATAGCATTGCTGATCATCATTATCACATTGATTTTATGGACCTGGTTCCGGAAAACCAGGCTGGGAATCTCATTGTATGCAGTCGGCAATAATGCCCATGCCGCTTCTTTAAATGGAATTAATGTGCTGAAGGTGAATTTATTTGCCTATGCTGCTTCCGGTGTCTTTGCTGCATTATGCGGCTTATATAGAGTGGCAATTACGGCGACAGGATCCCCGACAGCAGGAGACAGCTTCTTTAACCAGGCCATCGCTGCGGTTGTGATTGGCGGAACCCTTCTGACCGGCGGTATAGGCGGACAGTATGGAACCATTATCGGCGTACTGGTATTTAAAGCAATCAATGATATGCTGGTGTTTGCGGGAGCTTCTTCTTACTGGTCAACCTTATTGCAGGGAACACTGTTGATTGTGGCTGTATTATTTTCCACAATTTCAGAAATTGTGCAGGAGAGAAAGGAGATTACGCAGTAATGGATATCGTGAGCGTATTTAAGAGACATCAATCCGTATTTTTTTGTTATATCATAGCATTTGTTCTGTTCGGTGCCTTCTCCGTGCATACACCGGGATTTGCCAGTGTGGCCCATATCAGGACAATCTTTATAGAATCAGCGTTAATTGGTATTGTAGCGATTGGGCAAACCTTAGTTATTATTACCGGAGGTATTGATCTGTCTGTCGCATGGATGATGACAATTGCGGCGTACCTTGTGACAAATTTTATTGATTCGAACAATGGCAGCTTGATTTGGGCAATTCCCTTCATGCTTTTCATTACATTTTCATTGGGGGCAGTGAATGGCTTTTGTATTGCCTACCTTAGAATTCCGGCCATCGTCATGACGCTTGGCATGAATATTATCCTACAGGGGACCTTAGTGGCAATTACCCAGGGAAGACCGGGGCAGGGGGCATCAGAATTCCTGATTGCTGTCGGGCAGAATTCAATCTTTGGAATTCCGTATCTGGTAATTGTTTGGATTGCGGCAACTGTTATCATCACGCTGATGCTCTTTAAGATGAAGTTTGGCCGTAAGCTGTTTGCCATTGGCAATAATCCGGTAGTAGCAAATTATTCCGGCATCAAGGTAAAGAAGAGCATTGTACTGGCGTATGCAATCAGCGGGCTAACGGCTGGCCTGGCTGGGATGCTGATGGTTGGTAAGGTGGGCTCTTACTATCTGTCCATGGGAGATATCTACCAATTCCAGTCCATCGCGGCAGTTGCGATCGGAGGGACTTCCTTGCTTGGAGGCAATGGTAACTATCTTGGAACAGTAGCGGGCTCCTTGACGATCACCATTTTACTTGGAATCCTGGTGGCCTTGAATCTTCCCTTTGGAGTACAGAAGATGGCTTATGGGCTAATTGTACTGGTGTCAGTCATTGTATCGGTCCGCAGGGCAAAAAAGGTCTGAAAATAATATAGGCAGAATTTATAAATTTACATAAAGGAGAATTAAGATGAAAAAATTATATGGGACGGTAGTACCTATTGTTACACCGCTTACAGAGGAAGATACCATTGATGTGGAATCTTTAAAACGCCTGGTAGATCATGTGGTTCATGGTGGATTACAATGCTTGTATCCCTGCGGAACAACCGGTGAGATGATGTATCTGACCCTGGAGGAAAGAAAATTAATTGCAGAGATAACCGTAGAACAGGCAGCGGGCCGGGTGCCGGTATTTATCCATGTGGGCGCCTGGAACTTAAAGGATACGATTGAATTAGCCCAGCATGCGCAGGCAATTGGTGCCGATGGTATCGGGGTGGTTACACCGGTGTTTTATAAACTGAGTGACCAGGGATTAGTAGATTTTTATGTTGCAGTAGCCAACAGTGTTTCCAAGGATTTTCCGGTTTATCTGTATTCAATACCGCAGAATGCTGTCAATGACGTTAATGTAGAAGTTTGTGAAGAGGTTGCAAGACAGTGCAGCAATGTGCTGGGTATTAAATATAGTTATCCTGACTTTACAAAATTACAGCAATTCATGCTGGTAAATAATGAAAACTTCAGTGTTTTAGTAGGGCCTGACCATCTTTTTGAAGCCTTATGCGCTGTTGGCGGTGAGGGTGTGGTGTCGGGTAATGCAATGGTTATCAGGGAACATTATGCAGCGATCTGGGATGCGGTCCAGAAAAAGGATTTTGATCTTGCAACGAAGTACCAGCGCCGTACTAATGTGCTGAATTCGGTTATGTGTGCGGTTAATAATATTGCGGCTTACAAGGTGATTTTGAAGGAGGAGGGTGTCATTGCTACCTCCAATATGAGACGGCCCATGGAAAATCTTACGCAGGAACAGGAACAAGCTCTTTTGGCAGAAATGAAGCGATTGGATTATAAAAAAGTAATAGTGAAGTAATCCTGGCATTTTTTAAAGGAAGGATGAGTAACATATGGGTAAAATATTAGTATCAGCTTCACATTTTAATACATTATGTAAGGAAGCCTATGAATTATTTGAACAGCATGGGCATGAGGTCATCTTTGACCCCAACCGTCCCTTTCCGGCATATTCCTATGAGGAATTGAAAGGGATTATTGGTGATATTGATGCCGCCTTGATTGGCATGGATCTTTATGATGAAGAAGTTTTCAAAATTGCACCCAAGCTGAAAGCGGTAGCTAAATTCGGTGTCGGTGTTGATAACATAGATGGCAGGGCTGCAAAAAAATATGGAATTAAAGTGCTCAATGCACCTGGGCAGAATTCAAATGCCGTAGCTGAATTGACAGTGGCATTTATCATTGATATACTAAGAGGTGTGTTACCTTTACATAAACAGGTGGAGCAGGGAAAATGGCCAAGATATATCGGCAGTGAAATCAAAGGGAAAACCATAGGATTAATGGGCTTTGGCGCAATTGCAAGGTTAGTGGCAAAAAAACTGGCAGCCTTTGAATGCGGTATCATTGCCTTTGACCTATATCCAGATTTGGAAGAGGCAGCGAAATACGCAGTAAAAATGGTTTCTATGGAGGAGGTCGTGGAAAAGAGTCATATGGTGAGCATCCATATTACGGCAACCAAAGAAAAGC
>JARKQP010000166.1 GCA_029974875.1 Mobilitalea sp. | reverse complement strand
TTTTTTGTTGATATTTGTCCATAAAAATGGTACGATATGCTTCGTGCGCCCTGTGCGTAAAATAAAACATAGGAAAGGACGTTATTTATAATGTCAACTCAAGCAAACCAATCAGCCATAGCCAATCCGGCGCCTCTGGGCCTACTAGGATTTGGAATGACTACCTGCTTATTAAACTTACATAATGCAGGCTTTATACAGCTTTCCATCGTCATCGTTGCCATGGGCTTTGCCTTAGGCGGAGCTGCCCAGATTATCGCAGGAATTATGGAATTTAAGAAAAATAACACCTTTGGGGCGACCGCCTTTACAGCCTACGGCTTCTTCTGGTGGTCACTGATCTTAATCTGGATCAAACCTTTTTCAGGCATTGAGGCCGCCGATCCCGCAAGCATGGGCTTCTACTTAGGGCTATGGGGTATCTTTACCCTGTTCATGTTCATTGGAACCCTGAAGCATAACCGTGCAACCCAGATCGTATTCGGCTCCCTGACGGTTCTGTTCTTTTTACTTTCCCTTGCCAACTTCACCGGCTCCGATGCAATCCATACAGTGGCAGGCTATGTGGGCATCCTCTGCGGAGCTTCTGCCATATACAATTCCATGGCCCAGATTTTAAACCAGGAATTTGGCAAGACCGTAATGCCCTTATAATTTTAAGAAATTCCAGATAAAGTGAGCATAATTAAAGGGAGACATCCGCCAGCCAGAGGATGTCTCCCTTATTCTAAATATTGAAAACCTTCTATTTTCACCTTTGCATTGAACCAAGCTTAAAGCACGACATAACGGCATATCAGGTACAGTATCAATAAGTGTGCCGGATAAAAGATATAGAAAATATATTTCAAGCTAAGTCCACGGGCACCGTTATAAAAACGGATGAAAATCAGGTTGACAAAGCTCGTTATTTCCATTGGTGTCATAACCGTAAGTATGATACATGCCCCCAGCATGGCTTTAAAATGACTTTTACGCAGTCCGTATATAACAGCTACGGTCAACACGCCGAAGCCTGAATAATCCGTTTTTAATAAATCCGCCAGCACCATACCAACCATTAATATGAAAAGATCCGCAAAACGCAGGCTGGCTGTTTGAAGCGATTTCTGTTTACACATGACCGCATATACAACCAATGCAATGCCGGCAAGAACTACAGCTATGACTATGGCAGTCACCGTACTGGAGACTGAGATTGTGAAGCCCATAGTATTTAAGGTTTCCACAAGGACTTTCATAATGTTATGTATGATAAGTGCTATATAGCCACCGACTGCCAGCGCACCCAGTACCCCTAAAACAGGTAGCCAGGCCTTCACTTTTTCCGTGTCACCTGCCTGCTTTGTATTCTCCGCTTTTTCCTTAATTATCTTAAATCCGATTAAGGTTAATAATCCGATCAGGAGCGTGAAGAATACATTCTGATGATTGTTTGCCGGTATTTTATTATAAAACGCAAGATCAAAGGGTATTTCTGATATAGCCGCGAACAGTGCTAAGCGAATTGCATACTTTGCAACATTCCTTGTATGCAGGAAGCCTTCCACAAGCAGAAAGCAGAAAATCGGGAATGCTATCCTGCCAATTAACCTCATCGCCACCATTAAAACATTCAGGGACGCGTTATCTGCATAAAACTGCATGACAGCCTGGGTATCAGTCGGATCCAGGTTATTCATCCCCCGTGCGACCAGTATATTCTGCAGGATGGTAGCAGCCGTATGGTCAATCAGCATTGTAAAAATAGCAACCAATTTCAATGTACTGCCGCTGATTCCTCTTTTTCTCCCGGCCGTTACCATCCCAGGATTCATCATTGAATTATTCATATCCATATCAAAGCCTCCTGTTTTTCTAGGAGGCTTTGCCCCCTATTATTATTCTTAAGGATATTACACTTTATAACAATGATATGGTAAACCGAAATCTTCAAAAATGCAATATAAATTTCATAATTTTCCAATTACAGCTTTAAATCAAACCTGTCTTTGCCCAGCTCCGGCTAATATATCCCATACTGCTGCGTACAAAGACAGCGCCGCCGGATATCTTATCTGCCGGTCCGGTTAATATTCCCTTCTGGCATAATTTCCGGTGATATTTCCTACTGTGGAGCTGCTGTCCACGTAGAGGGTTCCGCTGCAGTCAATGCTATTTATCTTACAATTTGGCCCAATGGTAATATCCGTCCCATTCACCGTATCTGCCGTTACTCCGCTGAGCGTTATGGTGGTCGCCTCAATCAGCTTGATATCTGATTTTGTTGTCTTAAATAATTTTACAATCCGGTTCACAGGAAAATGTGTTTCGATTGTAATGTTATCACCACATACCTCCCTCGCAGTGATGCATCCGTCCGCTCTTAATAAATCCGCATAGATTTCCCCGCCGGTCCTAATTACACCTTCACAGCTGATCTCCTCGGCTTCCAGCTTTGCCCCTTCCTTTAAATTAAATACACCTGCGACAATTACCTTCTTTGCCCTGATATTAGACTTAAAATCAGCAACTCCCTGGCAATACATCCTTCCTGCCTCAACCTCACCTCCGCAGGTGAAGACTCCATCGATTTCAATGTCCTCTGCTTTTATGTTATCAGAGCAGCTGCTGACACCTTGTAATTTAATACTGTCGTATTCTCCGCCGCTAACTCTTCCTACGCCTTCCAGCTTCAAACCTTTCATAGCATACCTCCTTTTCCGCTGTTTACAGCCATTTCCTTCAAAATGCATCACTATGCAATTCCTATTGTCTCTTAGCCATCCTACTTATTTAATAAATAGATGCTTATATTTCATCTTTATCTTATCTGTTATTTCGCTAAGGGTAATCTCCTCCTTCAGCTCGATCTCATGATCAAAGCTCATGGCTACTGAATTCGGAGTAAAAACTGTGTGATACTCCTCCCCAACCATAAAGATGGTACAGAATATGTTCACTGTTTTATGCTTCATCGCTGCTGCCGCACTTTTCCTCAGAAGGCTCTTTGCAGCTTCCCCTGACAGACCAAGCCTCTCTGCCGCCTGGGAGATTGCAACGGAAAGTGCTACCTCAAAGAATTCAAACTGGTCTTCACCAAACACCTCCGGTAGAACCTCCAGCAATTCCTTATGAATTTCCTCAACCTCTGTTAAATCCCCAAGGCCGATCTTCTCAACCGAGGAATCAGGAGAAAGTATCTTTGCCAGCTCTTCCAGGGAATAGATATCCTTTAAATCAAGGATCGATTTAATCCTGCTTAAAATCTGCTCCCTTGGAAAAAAGGTCTCCTGTCCAGTATATGCTGACTGCTTAAGAAACCATTCCTCCGGTATTAGCCGCTCCCTCTTCCAGCGGTACAGCTGTCCGTAGGATATTCCAGTGACCGCTAATAAATCCTTTTTTGATATCAGGTTCATTCATACCACCTCCGTAACGTAACATTGTTTTGTTGTAATTCAAAATGTAACATAACATTGTTTCGTTGTCAACTACTATTTTATATTTTTTTGCAGAAAACTATTATCTTTTATAAAGGAACTATTTTATATTTTGTAAAACCCATTTTATCGGTTGTAAAAAACTCACTTTATCGTTTGGAA
Source organism: Mobilitalea sp. (assembly GCA_029974875.1). The sequence continues at coordinate 17,137 of JARKQP010000166.1, read as the reverse complement.
AAACAATTTATAAAATAGGTTGACACCGGGAATGCTACAACGGATAATATAGGTTATCAGAAGTTGCTTTTCAAACTTCTGATAAAAGGCGCTGTATTTGCGCCGTGCATCCCGATTATCGAATCATGTATTTGGATTCAATAATATAGGTTAGCAGAGGTTCATCATCAAACTTAGACAGGAAAGGATCTACATATGAAAAATGATTTGTTTACCATTGGGCAGTTTACGGTACATGGCTATGGATTAATGATTGCCATCGGAGCCATTTCTGCTTATATTCTCGCAGAGTACAGGGCTAAGAAGAAAGGAATGCAGCATGAGTTAATTTTTAACCTCTTTTGGTGGTGCCTGGGCGGAGGTATTCTTGGTGCAAAGCTCCTATACCTGATTACCCAGATTAAAAATATTATTGCTGATCCCTCCCTCCTACTCCATTTTTCAGAGGGCTTTGTTGTGTATGGCGGTATTATAGGCGGAATTTTGGCAGGCTATCTCTTCTGCCTAAAGCATAAGTTAAGCTTCTTGAAATATTTTGACCTCGTGATGCCTTCCATCGCCTTGGCCCAGGGCTTTGGCCGGGTCGGCTGCCTGCTTGCCGGCTGCTGCTATGGAGAAGAGACGTCACATGCTTTTTCCCTCGTTTTTCACGAGTCAAGGTTTGCCCCAAATGGGGTTCCCTTAATTCCTACACAGCCGATCTCAAGCTTTCTTGACTTTTTACACTTTGCCGTGCTGATCCTCATTTCAAGGAAGGTAAAGGCAGATGGCCAGGTTGCCGGCTTTTACCTGATCTTTTACAGTGCGGGACGTTTTATCCTGGAATTTTTCCGTGGGGATATCGAACGGGGTCAGGTTGGTGTCCTGTCCACCTCCCAGTTTATCGCGATTTTCCTCTTTCTGATCGGTGTGGGGATCGTAGTGGTAAGAGGCTTGCAGGCGAAAAAAGCACCTGCAGAGGATCCTGGAGCAGAACAGGAATAGGCTTTTATAGAAATCAATGAATTAACCGAAGGGGCAGGAATCACCTGGGTATCCTATATACCCAAGTGCTCCTGCCCCTGTTTTATGAATTGTTATAGAGTTGTTCCCAGTAAAAAGTCACATGGCATGTTCCCTGCTGTTATTGCTATCGTACTCTTAGTAGCAGCGGAAGAAGAAAATTCTCTGTATGTTAATTCTTTCAAATTCCCAGCGGTTTCTTCTCCAACGGAATCCTTCTACAAACTGTCTTCCGACAAAGGTCGGATAGAACCAGAAGCTGTTCCCGTTCATGAGCCAGATAAAGGTAAAACGGAAGAGACAGCCTCTTAAGTCCCCCGGTCTTACAAACCAGCGTCCTGCAGCACCAGGCTGGTTCATTCCGGGTCCCATCATTGATCTTTGGTTCATGTCAGGCCCTTCCGGAGTAAAGTTAGGCGGAGCCGTCCTCGGCGCTGCCCCCATTCCCGGTGCTCCCGGAGGAGGCCCAGGCATACCCGGTCTTTCATCCCTACCACGGTCACGATCCCTATCACGATCACGGTCACGATCACGGTCATTATTCCTTCGATTCCTATTATCTTGATTTCCCTGGGGGAATCCACCGGGGAAAAATTGCTGGCTATTCATTTTCGCTTCATCATTGGAGTCATTGTTATCGTATTGATGACTCAACAGTAACATTCCTTTCCTCATATATTACTGATACTATTGTATGTATCAGCAAATAAAAGGTGAGGATATCCTTCGTAACTATGTTACCAAAGTAACTTCGCAGCGGAAGCTGCTTCGCCAAAGCCCCCCCGGTCACTATACCCCAATATATAATTTTAACAGCTTTAAGGTATTTTCAATACCGCTCCTATGGGCTCTCTCCATTCCATGGGAAGCATGGATACCCTGGCCGATTAAGGCTCCCCGGATATTATTACCTCCGGACAGGGCTGCCGAAACATCGGATCCATAGTGGGGAAAGATATCAACAACATAATCTACCCCATTTTCCTTCGACAGGGCAATCAGATGGTTGGTCATCTCATAGTCATAAGGACCCCTGGTATCCTTAGCGCAGATAGATACCGTGTATTCCGACCCGTTCAGGTCATCTCCTACTACCCCCATATCTACGGCCAATAATTCGGTAATGTCCTGGGGTACCCAGCTTGCACCAAAGCCAACCTCCTCATAATTACTGATCAAAATCTTAAGCGTATTTTCCGGCACGGCATGCTGCTCTGATATTTCCTTCAGCATACCCAGGATAACAGCTACGGAAGCTTTATCATCCAGATGCCTGGACTTGATAAAGCCTCCTTCCGTATATTGAAAGCACGCATCGAAGCTTATATAATCCCCGTTTTGAATCCCCAGAGCCAGTACATCCTCCTTACTCTTTACCGGTTCGTCAATCCGGATCAGCATATTGCGTTCCGCCCTTTCCAAAGTACGGGCATCATCATAGCTGTGGACGGAAGGACTCTTGACCAGGATAGTTCCGGTATATTTGCGGCCGTCCCGTGTATGGATGCTGCAATAGGCTCCCTCCACACTATGGACGGTATATCCGCCAATCAGGGTGAACCTTAAGGTTCCTTCCCCATCAATGGACCGGACCATGGCTCCTAACGTATCAACATGAGCTGAGATCCCTATTGCTTTTTCGCTTTTCCCCTTAACCGTTATGATAAAACCGCCCTTATTGGTATACTCACCAAAATATCCAAAGCGTCCTGCCTCTGCTTCCACAAAGGCTATTACTTCCTTCGTAAAGCCTGATGGGCTGGGTATATTTACAAGTCTTTCAATTGTATTAATCACATATTCCATCGTTTCCATGACAATCTCCTCATAGCTTTCCTAATAATAAGTAACATTATATAGCAATGACCCTGCAAAAACAAGTAAACAGGCTCCCGCCCCTGAATAGAATTCTGCAGGCGGCTAATTTTTGCTTTTCACATTTTTTTCACTTCCCACACACAAATCTTCCACATTTCCAACCTAATATTAAATCTATCAAATATACATAAGATAATGATAGATAATATACAAATCATTTTATAAGACACTAATTTACATAAGAGAGGATACCATATGAAAAACAAACTAAAGAATAAGCATGAAAAATCTTTCTTTTCTATCCGGACTAAAATCACACTTCTATCCATCTGCTCGATTATCCTGGCTGTATTTGTAACCTGCTTTTACATGGTAAACATATCTAAAAAAGCAATTACCAATAGTACCGAAGTAACCATGCAGCAATTAGCCAGCTCCTATAGCAGCAGCCTGTCGGATACCATCATGAAAATAAGCCAGTCCGCTAATTTCATGATGAGCTCTGCTTCCATCTCCTCCTTCATAAGCTCTGAGGGAAAGGAAAATGCGGACCAGGTCGCGGAATACGCCTCCATGTTCCTGAATTCCAATACCTCCTGTGAAGATATTAGTATTGTTGATGAAAACGGCCTCGTACTATATAGCTCAAATACCGGCCTACTTGGTAAGGATTTATCCGGTGAAGCCTATTTCACCAATATGGTATCCAGCGGGCTAAGTACACAGGGAAATGTATTTCTATCCGGGACTTCCGGGGAAGCTTGCGTCACCTTTGCCATACCGCTTCGCACTGATATGCAGATTGGATTAGGTCCAAATGCAGCCGTACCTGCTGCAACAGGGATACCCTCAGAAAATAATCCTACTTCTGTTCCCGATCCACAAGCAGCTCCAGCCATACAGGAAGGCGGAGATCCGGAGGGACAAACCCCCGTTACCGAATTCACCGGCGCTATCATAACCTCTGTTAAGGTCTCTGAATTTGGCAGCAGCCTGTCAGATATCCAGGTGGGAAGCTATGAGAGCGGATACGCTTATATATTGGATTCTGAAGGCAATGTCATTTATCACCCAAAGGAAGAGTTAATCGGTACGAAGCTGGATATACCCGAAATCAATGATCTAATCTCCCAGCTTCAGGCAGGAACGGTTCCTGGGAAGAATATTATCACTTATAATTATAACGGTATTGAGAAATATGCAGGCTATAGTATTGAATCCGGCAGCAATTGGATCGTATTTACCGTGGCAGACCAAAAAGAGGTGTTAGCATCCCTTAATATCGCCTCCACAACAACCATTCTCATAACCATTGCGTTAGTGGCCATCGTAAGCCTGCTGGCATTCCTCATTACAGGAACTATTACCAGATCAATTAAAAATATTACACAATTAATCAACAAAACTGCTGAATTAGATTTCACTGAGGATACAAAGTACACTAACCTATCCCTGAGGCAGGATGAGACGGGAGAGATGAGCCGGGCAATTGAAAAAATGCGTGGTATCATGAAGGAAATGGTCTTGCAGATCAGTGAGGTATCAACACAGATTACCGATTCCTCCGCCAGTCTGAACACGATATCCTATTCCGTAAATGAACATGCCGCCGATAACTCTGCAACTGCAGAGGAGCTATCGGCCGGAATGCAGGAAACGGCAGCGACAACGGAGCAGATCTATACGACAATCGAACAGATTGGCGGCAGATCAAAGGATATCACGGAAAAGGTCTCCCTCGGCGCGAAATTATCCACCGATATTATATCCCGGGCAACGGAGCTCTCAACCGCCACTTCACAAGCGGCAGATACGACGGAACGGATCTATGAGGAGGTTAAATTAAAAACGGAGGCTGCAATTGAGCAGGCAAAGGCCGTTGAAAAAATCCAGTTCCTTACCAATACCATTAAAGATATCGCAAACCAGACAAACCTCCTTGCCTTAAATGCCTCTATTGAAGCCGCCCGGGCAGGAGATGCCGGGCGTGGCTTTGCCGTAGTTGCCAGTGAAATCAGCTCCCTTGCCAACCAATCCGCTACTACCGTTAAGGGTATCACAGAAACCGTGGATGAAGTATATGCGGCAGTTGACAATTTATCAAAAAATCTGGAGCAGACCCTGCATTTTATCAATGTAAATGTACTGTCGGATTATCAGCTCTTCCTTAGCAACAGTGACAAATACAATACCGATGCAGGAACCATGAGCGAGACCATGGAAAGTATCCAGGAGCAGATTGATCTTTTAAACTCCAATGTCCTCGGAATCATGGACTCCATCTCTGAGATCAACCAGATGGTTGGAGAAGCCTCTGCCGGTGTTAATGATGTGGCTGGAAAAAACACTGATATTGTGGCACTGACAGGTAAAACCCAGGATATGGTTAAGAAAAATAATGATTACGCAAATTCATTAAAGAGAATCGTTGGGAAATTCAAGTTATAGGTTTTGCCTTTAGGTAAGAGCATACGCGCGATATAAATCACTCCCCCAGCTTTACATTTGCTATACCCATACAACCTCTCTGTTCTATGTTACTAACTCCATAGGGCAGAGGGGAATTTTTTTATTCATGATAATTGGACCGGAGTGCCGGTTTCTTTCCAAATTCCCACTAACTTTATTAAAATAATTGAAGATAACCTCCCACCTCCTGCGTTATAGTGTAATATGAAAGACCAGGGATCCCAAATCTTAGTTATCTATAAAACAAATACGACGCCTACTGTAATATCTGTCGTATTAAAACAGCTCATAAAAATTGAAAGGTACAGGTATATAAACATGAAAAAATTATTTATTATCCTAGCTCTTCCCCTATTGCTTTTCTTATCCATATCCTCCGGCAAGAAAACTGCCGCATGGCTTACGCATCGCAAAAGGAGCCGCATGGCAAAATTAACCTAAAGATAGTTTCATATATTTGACAGCAAAAAAACATTTCAACCTGAAGACAAATCAAATATACTATCGTTATAATACTAGAGTGTTCAACCACAAAAGAGGACTAAAAGGTGAAAGGGGGCGGAAAGCATAAACAATGAGCAATATTACGAATACTTGATTGACACGTATCAAAATCTAATCTTTTCAATATGCTTTAAAATTGTTCATGATTATTTTGATGCGGAAGACCTCGCCCAGGAAACCTTCCTCTCCGCCTACAAGCATTTATCTGAATTTGACCGGCAATATGAAAAAGCCTGGCTGAGCCGGATTGCCACAAACAAATGTCTTGACTTCATTAAACGGTCAGACCGGAAAAGCATCCCAACGGAGGGTGAATACTTTACCAGCCAAAGAAATCCGGAGGCTTCGCCTGAGGAAAATATACTGGAGCAGGAGGTCCGGCTCCAGCTATCCAAACGGTGTAACAGCTTAAAATCACCTTACCGGGAAATCGCTCTTGATCATTTCTACCGGGAGCTGTCAGCAGCTGAAATCGCTGAAAACACCGGTAAAAACCTAAAGACAGTCCAGACCCAGATTTACCGGGCAAGGGCATTGTTGCAAAAGACCTATCGAAAGGGGGCACTGCTGAATGAATGAACATAATCATCTTACGGGAGCGCAAATTGATGCATTCCGCCATGAATTAATGGATAAGGAGGAAAAGGAACTCTTCCTCGGGCATATCTGCAACTGTGATTACTGCTCTAATTTATTCGCGGAAGCGATGTCTGAAGAAATGATTGCTGCCCCAAGAGACTTAAAGGACAACATTCTCAAGGCTACCAAAAGACCCGAGATCCAATTAGCGGTAAAGGCGAAGCAGACCTCAAAGCAGATGCAGCTCTTCTTATACAGCCTGAAGGTCGGAAGCGCTACTGTCCTGGCACTACTGCTGTTAATGCTTACAGTGAATTTTAACGGACCGCTGGGCGTCCACTCCTCCCCTATCCCCAAACCCAGGACAGAGCATCACCTATCTGAAAAAAATCCCTCATCCCTCACTTCTAGGATATGGGACAATATGAATGAGCTTGGCAACAATATATTAAATTTTTCGAATAACATTATGAAAACGGAGGTAAAAAAATAATGATTAGAAAAAAGAACGGCTTTTTGACATTTTGCTTTTCCCTGTTACCTGGTGCCGGCCAGATGTATATGGGCTTTATGAAGAGAGGATTAAGCTTAATGTCCGCATTTTTCCTGCTGATCTTCCTGGCAATGCTATTAAGGACCGAGGCTATCATGCTTATTATGCCAGTCCTTTGGTTTTACGCATTCTTCGATACCCATAACCTGCGCGCCATGCCAGAGGATGAATTTTATGCACAGGAGGATGAGTTTTTGGCTATTAGCCAGCTTCCAATGGATAAATTGAAAATTTTCCAGAACAAATATAGAAATATTTTAGCCCTGGTATTAATCGTAATCGGTATATCCATCCTTTGGAATAATTTTATGGATATCCTGCGTTATGTTATTCCCAGCTATATTGCCAACGCATTATATAATATCGGTTATTATTTCCCCCAGCTTTTCATCGGAGCTGCCATTATTGCACTGGGACTGTATCTGATCCGCGGTAAGAAAAAGGAATTGGATTACCCCGTGGAAGCAACTATGCTGCAGGATAAAGGAGACATTCTCCTTTCAAATGACGGAAAGGAGAATTTATAAAGATGGTTCGAACACACAGAGTAGGTACCTTTACCCTTGGCGGGATGCTGGTTTCTTTTGGTATCATCTTCCTGCTAAGAATATTTATCCCAGCCATATCCTTTGGAGTTATATTTAAGCTCTGGCCCATTATCTTCATCTTTCTGGGATTTGAAATCCTAATTGCGAACTTCAGCCAGAAGGAGGAGAAATTAGTTTATGATAAGACGGCCTTTGCACTGATTATCATTCTTTCCTTTTTTGCTATGGGGATGTCAATGATTGAGTTTATTATGGAACAGGTAGACCGGGGGTTAAATGTTCCTGGGATCTATTAATGGCCCGGAGACTTCAGAAAGCCGCCCTGCTGACACGAAAAATCAGCAAGGCGGCTTTGTTATTTTTATAGGGATTGGCTTGGCTTTTCTTTAGGTGTGTACAGATTGCTTCTATTCCTGATAAAGGCTATTAATTTACTTTACTACGATTCTCCCCTGTCCTGCCGGATCCTTGTAATCTGCCCCTACAACTCCCTTGAGATTTTCTAACAGATAGGTGGACAGAATATCATAATCAACCATCACATCATCTTTTATAACCTTATTATTTTTAAACATGGTATAACCATCGCCGCCATTCCTTAGATTATAGTTAATGCCGGCCAGTTTGTATTCCTTTGCAGGGTCCAAGGCTTCATATTCACCGGTCTTGCTATTTAAGACCTTAATATTTTCAACCCGGTATACTCCATCCACACCTTCAAACATTCCGTTGGCATCCAGCTTTACAGAGGATTTGACGGTGGAATTAATCTCATATGTAATACCTGATACCTGTAAGAAACCGCCGCTCTCCTCCGGGTAATTCTTAGCACCTAATTCAAGTGCATCCTTAATCTGCTGCCCTGTTGCCTGAAGAACGCATCCCATATTCCCCCACGGATTGACTGAAAGAAGGCTGTTATAGGTAATATCACCGGCAGCAATATCAGCGCGGATACCGCCGCCATTCATAATAGCCACATCCGCATCCAGTACAATGCGGAGTGCATCAGCACAGAAGTCACCTAAATTTGTCTCTGCATTACGAACTGCACGTTTTCCGGTATCAGTGTTCAGTGTGGTCAGATCCACGGAGGTCTTCCCGATAACCTGGGAAAGCTCTGCCTCATAGCTCTTTTTAATTGTCGCTATGTAATCAGCAACTGCCTGATCCTGTTTAGTGTAGTCCTTCAATGACACCAGGCTGGTGGAGATCTGCCCATCGCTCTTGATGACAAGCTCCCCGATATTCTCAAATTTTGTTCCAGTTGAGGATACTACTACATCTTTTCCGTCTTTATCCTCAACCACATCCATTGCAAAGGTACTATGGGAATGCCCGTCCAGCATCACATCAATTCCTGTCGTATTCCTGATAACACTTGTCGAGGTCCAACGGTCGGTGATTCCTTCCGTTCCCAGATGCGCAAGTGCTACAACATAGTCGGCTCCTTCCTTCCTGGCGGCGTTGACTGCCCTCTGCACACGATTATATAGTGCCTTTCCTGTTTTGTCGCTGCAAAAACCATAAACATAATTTCCTTTTGCATCCTGGAAATAAATCGGTGTGGATTTGGTTATGGATTCAGGAGTAGCAATTCCCACATAAGCTACCTTGGTTTTCCCGTATTGTTTAATAACATAGCTTTCATAGACAGCCTTGCCGGTTTTCATATTCTTGAAATTGCAGCTTACCACATCACTGTCCAGCTTATCTGTCAGCACCTTGAGCTGAGGCAGCTGGTAGTCAAACTCATGGTTTCCAAGAGTAACCACGTCATAACCAACCTTGTTCATGATGTCTATAATATTTTGCCCTTTCGATATGGCGCCGATTGTCCCCCCTTGAATAAAGTCTCCGTCAGAAACCACGGAAACATATTTCGTTTTTTCCTTCATATCCTTTTTCAGTGCTGCAAGACCCGCATATCCGTCAACGGCGCAGTGAACATCATTATCATATAGAATGACAATGTCACTGCTTGTTATGCTGTCTGCCGGTGACGTCGGCTCCGCAGCTGATATCCTGTTGGCCGGAATAACTGAAAGATTTGCCAGCAACGCTACAACCAACAGGGAAACCACTGCATTTTTTAATCCTTTGAATAGCTTCATATGACACCTTCTTTCTATGCTTTTTAAGCATACCGCAGCTCACCGCTGCAAATATAATGGAAAGAAACCATCTCATTCCACAAATGCTTGTACCATTATGAATGCATACCGTCTATTCATATCAGTCAAACAGATACGGAATTTTCCCGCAGGCATTTATGGTGAATGTATGGCTTCATAAACAAATTTTAGATCAATGCTCAGATAAAATCAAGGAGAATTTTTCCATTTATTTCCTTAGCTTTATACCCAGCTGGAAGTATAATTCAAAATATAATTTTTATTTTCGGGGAAGAGGTAGACAAGCTTTATGCCGGGATCCAAGAGCAGATCATCATCGTGCCATTACTTCCAACGATATTGCGGTGCAAAAATAAGGAGGGCTTTAAGCTGTGGTATGGAGGATTTAAATTGAACGCATAGATAGAATAACAGGAGCCTCAGACGCTACTTGATTATGAATCGTCTGAGGCTCTGTTTTAATTCGTTTCTGTCTGTAAAGCATTCTACTTGTCACCATAATGTGTCCTACACTGTGCAATCCGAATTGTTCCATCTATAATCTTATAAATCAAACGGTTCTTTTCATCAATCCTTCTGCTCCAATAGCCAGCCCAATTTCCAGTCAATGGTTCCGGTTTCCCTATACCCTCATACCCATTGCGGTCAATATCTTTGATCAGGGCATTGATTCGTTTCAGTGTCTTTTTATCCTGGGTCTGCCAATATAGGTAATCTTCCCATGCAACATCATCCTATTTTTTTATCATTCATCTACCTCAGTCAGTTCATGCACTGTTCCCATTCCCTGTTCTAAACGGCTAATTGATTCATGAAGTATTCTCTGATTTACAGGGTTATAGAAATCATCTGTCCTTGTCGTAATTTCAAACGGGATTCCACCTGTCCTCACGATCTGTCTTAAAAATATATTTACCGCCGTTGTCATGTTTAATCCCATATCGGACAATACATTTTCTGTCTGCTTTTTTAATTCTTCATCTACTCTTATATTGACATTGATTGTATTTGCCATAAAGCATCCCTCCATAATAGCTAAATTCACTTCATTGTTCCATTCCCTTTATTATATTCATTGTACTGCAATTTATGTACATTGTCAATAAATTGTAAAATCCTTTTTAATCTTATCTACTTCCCACATTTATTAATATTGGCTAACAACCGCTTGAAGTTTCTGATGAACAAATCATTAAAAAAGCCTCTCATCCATCAAATGAAAGGCTCTTCGAAACTGAATTTATCTGAGTAAGATCATCATATCAATAATTCAAGTATATTTTCCTTGGTAATATTATAAAAATAGTCATCAGCCCTACTCTTCCCGAGGCTTCTTTCCACTGCAGCATACTCATATCTACAGCCCCTGAGTGCATTCTGAAGCTGACTCAGATTCCCCTTAGCAAAGAAGTCCCCATAAAAATTAACATCTTCTATGATTCCTCCCTTTACTAAGGCCTGTACTACAAGCTTCCCTCCCTGAAATCTCTTTTCTCTTGAGAAGGTAAATTCCGGTGTCTTTCCAAAATTCCAATCCCAGCTATCGAATTGTGAGGCTTTTATGCGGTTTATCCTACGGTCGTCTTCCTCTGTCAGGGTGTATCGTTGCATATCCTTTGTCAAATATTCCAGCATAAGCTCCCTGAATTCTAAGCTTGTCATCTCTTTGTCCAGATAATCAGCAATATTGGTTACTCTCTGCCTTACGGATTTAATTCCCTTTGAGATAAGCTTTTCATCATTAACACTCAAGGCCTTAACAAGATTATCAAGATCGGTATTAAATAATAATGATCCATGATGCAGCAGCAGATTCCCCCTGATATATTGCGCATTGCCGGAAAACTTCTTACCATCGATCAGCAAATCATTACGGCCACTGTGGCAGGCATCGATTCCAATGTGCTTAAGGGCAGCAATAATCGGCTCCGTAAATTTCTGAAAAATAATATCCTGATCCTTTGTATCCTTAAAAATATAAGAGAATTGCCAGCCCCCCAGGTCGGTATAAATCGTTCCGCCACCGGTCACCCTTCTGACTACATTAATATTATTGTCCTCGACATAATCCAGATTAATTTCCTGCAAGGCATTCTGATATTGGCCGATCATCAGGGTTGGCTGGGTTCTCCAAAACATAAAGTAGGAGTCAGCAATATCCAATTCATGCATTGCATAGGCTTCCAGGGCAAAATTATAATTTGCATTACTGCTGTTGCTATCCAGATATATCATACCGCTACCTCTCTCTGATAAAATCCATACCCTCCGCCGCATGATAGGAGCTGCGTACCAGGGGACCGCTGGCTACGAACTTAAATCCCTTTTCCAGAGCAAGCCTGCGATATTCCTCAAACTGCTCCGGCGTTACATATTCGTGGACAGGTAAATGTTCCCCGCTCGGCTGAAGATACTGTCCGACCGTTAGGATATCACATCCGACTCCGATCAAATCCTCCATAACCTCAACAACCTGAGCCTTTGTTTCTCCGAGGCCAACCATAATGCCTGTCTTGGTATATATGCTGCTGTCTATTTCCTTGACTCTTTTCAATAGCTCCAGGGATCTCATATAGACCGCCATTGGCCGTACTTTATGATATAGGCCGGGAACTGTCTCTACATTGTGGTTCAGGATATCCGGTTTTTCATTCAATACTGTCTTGAGAGCATTAAAATCCCCCTGGAAGTCCGGAATCAATACCTCCACACTGCTATGGGGCAGCTCCTGCCTAAGCTCACGGATTGTCCTTGCAAAATATCCCGCGCCTCCATCACGGAGATCATCACGGGTTACACTGGTGACCACAACATGCTTTAAATTTAACTGCTTCGCAGCTTTTGCTACATTAGCAGGCTCTTCTTCATCCGGCGAGAGGACGGAATTTTTAGAAACCTGGCAAAACCGGCAATTCCTGGTACAGTTTCTTCCGAGTATCATAAAGGTCGCTGTCTTATTTTTAAAGCATTCCCCAATATTGGGACAGGCAGCATTCTCGCAAACAGTATGCAGGGATAGGGAATCCAATAATTTTCCCATCTCCTGGATATCCTGTGTATTTACTCTAACCTTTAACCAATCCGGCTTCCTGTTTGTATTCATAATTGCCCCTTTCTGCGCCCGTCCTTAGCGCCTCCGAAGATTGTGCCAGAATTAGTCCGTGTGTCCACCCGGCGCACCTAGATCTGATCGTACCCTGTTGACCAGGGCACGATATCCTTAATAACCATCCTGCCGCTCGATTTTAATAAGAACATTACACATCCTGCAATATCCTCAGGCAGCATCCATTGGGAGGGATCGCAGGGCATGGTCTGAGCCCTTAACATCTCCGTGTCTGTTACTCCCGGATATATGGTGCTCACCTTCACCTGATACTTCTTTGCTTCCTGGTACAGCGCCTCGGATAACCCAACGACACCGTATTTTGATATGCTGTAGCAGGTTATGTCAGGCTTTGCGCCGAGAGCTACGGTGGAGGACATGTTAATAATATAGCCCTCATGATTTTTCTTCATCTTCTGCAGGGCTGCCTGCGCCATAAAGAACTGGGCCTTCAAATTAACCTCCATGGTTATATCCCAGCTTTCTTCCGTAACTCCAAAAACACCGTCATTGGTTAAGACCCCTGCATTATTCACCAGTATGTCAATTCTGCCAAATTCAAGGAATACTTGGTTTATGGCTTGATTGATATGCTCCTGATGCCTTAAATCAGCCACGATAATAATGCATTTAACCCCATAAGCCTCTGCTTCCTGCTTTAGCTCTGCCAACCGCTGTCCATCCCTGGCACAGACGGCAAGATTGCAGCCCTCCTTCGCAATTTCCAGGGCTATAGCCTTACCGATACCCCGGCTTGCTCCGGTGACGATAGCTGTTTTACCCTTCAGCTCCATAATACCTCCATCTGAAATACCTCCATCTGCCAATTTACCCTTTGAATTGGCTTGGCGCTAATTACAGTTTATGAATCGCTTTGCCAAATACAGCATTGGCTGCCTCCATGACACCTTCCGAGACAGTGGGATGGGCATGGATACAGGAAGCCAGATCAAAGGTTCCGCATTCTGCCTTCATCGCCAGCACCAGCTCGGCAATCATATCCGTAGCATGGGCACAATACATGTGGGCGCCAAGAATTTCACCATACTTTGTCTCTGAGATTATCTTAATAAAACCTGTGGTTTTTCCTTCAATCAGTGACTTGCCGTTTGCTGTCATAGGAAAGGTCCCCACCTTAAAGTCCAGACCTTTTTGCACAGCTTCCTGCTCTGTAAGCCCTACCCAGGCAATCTCCGGTTCGATATAGATGCATTGTGGGATCTTGGTGTAGTCCATCATCACTTTTTCTCCACATATATTCTCAACCGCGATGATACCTTCTTCACTTGCGGTATGGGCAAGCATGGATTTTCCGTTAATATCTCCGATTGCATAAATTCCCGCTACATTCGTCTGTAGTCTTTCGTCAGTTTGGATTCTGCCTTTGTTGTGTTCGATGCCCAGCTTCTCCAGCATCTGAATATTAATGGAAGGCTTTCGTCCTGTAGAGATAAGTACCTGATCTGCTTTTATATTAAGTACCTTTTTATCCTTTTCATAATCAACTCCATTATCATATATCTTTTTTACCTTTGCCTGAGGGATTATGGATATCCCAGCTTTACCCAGATCCTTTGTAACCGTCTTAATAATATCCTGGTCTGCATTAAAAAGTATGCTGTCCATCATCTCAATGATTGTCACATGAACGCCAAAGGAATTCATAAGATAAGCGAATTCTACACCGATTACTCCACCGCCTACAATGACGAGATCCTCCGGGAGCTTTGTTAATTCCAGGAGCTGGTCACTGGTTATAACACTTTTTCTTTCAATTCCGTCAATGGGAGGCAATACCGGCTCAGACCCGGTAGCAATAATGATATTCCCAGCCAGAAAGGTCTTGCCTTCAGCCTGGATTGTACCGGGAGCTATTATTGCTGCTTCCGCTTTCACCAACTCTATCTTGTTAGCCTGAACCAGCATATCTATGCCGCCTACCAGACGATTAACAATATTACTTTTGTTCCGCATTACCCCGGGCCAGTCAAAGGACACCTGGCCGCAGTTGATACCATAGGTGTCGGAGTGCTTGCTGCTGTTATAAACTGATGCTGATTTTAATAAGGCTTTCGTCGGAATACAGCCTCTGTTGAGGCATACGCCCCCCAGCCTGTCCTTTTCAAAAAGCACCGTTTTTAATCCTTTTTGTGCTGCTTTAATCGCCGCAACATAGCCACCGGGACCGCCGCCTATTACTGCCACATCGTATTTCATCACTTCACTCCTCCTTACAGGCTCATATCGATAATCACTTCGATGCCTTCTCCCTTACGGAGCAGCTCCACACCTTCCTCCAGCTTTTCCAGCGGAAGTCTGTGGGTTACAAGCTCCTCCAGCTTCAGGACACCGCTCTCCAGGATGCGGACTGCCTTGGGGAAGGTTGCATTTGCCAGCCAGGTTCCAAGAATAGAGGCTTCCTTAAAGATTATCTCACTCTGTGTAATCTCCGGCTTTGCTTTCTTATTGACGCCGAACAAAAGCACCTTACCTCCTTTACGGATTACCTTCAAGGCGGAGGAAACCTGGGAGCCTACCACATCAACCGCATAATCACAGCCTATCTGCGTCTTTTCCAGTATGAATCCTTCCAGATCCGTTTCCATCGGATTGATTGCAAAATCTGCTCCGCTCTTCAGCGCATAATCCCTTCTTAAGGCACTTGGTTCCGAAACGATAATTGGATAGGCACCCGAGGCCTTCATCAGCTGGATAAATAATAACCCTATGGGACCCGCCCCTATGACGGCTACGCTTTCGCCCGGATTAACCCTGATTTTGTTGATACCATTCACTACGCATGCCAGCGGTTCAGCAAAGGCTGCAATATCCGCCGGTAAATCCTCTGCTATCTTAAAGGCAACCTTTTCGGATACCCGCGTATATTCAGCGAAACCGCCTTCACCACCCAATCCCATGGGAATAATATTTTCACATTGGTTCGGCAAATTCATCTGGCAGTATTTACACACGCCGCAGTAATCATTCGGGTTAACCACCACACGGTCCCCAACCTTAAAATTATGGACACCGTCACCTATCTCAATTACTTTACCCACCAGCTCATGTCCCAGAATATTGCCCGGCACCATATCATAGCCCGGGGGCACAGATAATACATGGACATCCGTTCCACAGATGGAACACACTTCTATCTTCAATATCATATCGACACTTTTTTGAATTGCTGGAATGTCTACCTCCTTGATAGCTACAATACCGTTTCCTTCAAAAATAGCTGCTTTCATTTTTTTACTCATCCGCTTGTCCTCCTTCGGTTAAAATACTACACCGGACTCTAGAATTATATTGGCATAGGGCTTACTCTCCCCCGTACGGACCACTGCTTTTGAGTGTACCGTTTCGGCTTTAAATTCTTCGTGGGTAATCTCCCTGATTTCTATCTCCGGGAACAGCTCCTGTATTTGGGCATAAAGCCCGGGATTAATATCCTTCATCTCCGATGCTATAGTAACTCTTTGAACCTCCAGCTCTGTCAAAACGCTTTTCAGTACATCCATAAAGCTCGGTATTCCTAAGCTGACTGCCAGATCGATCCGCTCTGCCTCCTTAGGGACCGGAAGTCCTGCATCCGCAATTGTTAATGTATCATAATGCCCCATGCAGGATATCACCCTTGAAATATTACTGTTGATCAGAGGAGTCTTTTTCATTCCTTACCTCCATTTCACCGCAAATGCGGTATAATGATCCGTTAACTGCGAAATTCCAGCAGGCACTGCACACACCCCAATTATCATTCCTACCTCGCAATTACCTTTACTTGTTTCTTTACTTGTTTAATATAACCGGAAGATTATATTGCTTTGCTTCCCATTGATATGTTTTGGTAGGCCAGAAATATCCTGAGGATATCAATTCTCCGCCGTCTTTTCCACTGATGCACAATTCCTCAGTCTTAGCACCGCGCAGAGTGATAAAGTAATCCGTCGGCATTTTTTCTTTTATGGTCCCTCCCTCAAAAAAGGGATCGGCTGCGCCCAGAAAATAACCGGTAAAGGATCCCGGATAATGATTTTCCCATTCATCGTCATAACCGTTATCTGCCAAAATCTCTTTCCTGGCTTCAAAAAGATCGCTGAATAATCTCCCCGGTACCGTCATGGCCATCGCCTGCGCCTGGAGTAAATTTAATAATTCATATTTTTTATTAAGCTCCTCCGCTATGGTATCTCCAAAGCTAAGCATCCGGGTCAGATTGGCATGCAGGCCGTTCCGCTCTGCAGCCACATGCAATAGCACTGTCTTTTCAACCTTCTTATGGGAGGCCACCGGATGCCTGTACTTCAGGATTCTGTCATCGCTTCCAACCAGAAGCACCTTCGGAAGCATATTCTTTTTTGCATATTCATAGGTTAGCTCCGCTTCAATCTCAAGCTCCGACATACCGGGAGTAATCCTG
>JARKQP010000146.1 GCA_029974875.1 Mobilitalea sp. | reverse complement strand
GCCGGTGAGCAGATTTCCTTAGATATCGTTACAGGGGATGAAATTGAACAGTTGAGTAATATTTATAACCAGATGATCCAGAAAATCAATCATCAAATTGATGATATTAAAGAAAAGGAGCACGTAAATGCAGTCGTTAGCTATAAGCTCCTTGCTACGCAAATCGACCCGCATTTCATATATAATACTATGAATATTATTAATATTATGGCCAGACGCGGTAACTCGGAGGCCATAGTAGAAGTCAACAGCGCCCTGATCAAAATAATCAGGGAACGGTTGAACTCGAAGCTGAGCATTTCAGATACTATTGAGCACGAACTGGAAACCCTTTATCAGTATAATCTGATTATGGATTACCGCTATGAAAATAAGATTAAAACAAAGGTATCTGTGGATGAGACTCTGTTGCAGAAGAAAATTCCCAAGAATATTTTGCAGCCACTATCAGAAAATGCTTTTTATCATGGCTTTGGCAACAATTCTTTCGAACAGGAGGGCTGTATTGATATTCTCATTTATTCTGTGGGGCAGGAATTGGTAATAGAGGTTAGCGATAACGGTGCAGGAATGAGTGAGGAGCGGCTCTCTATGCTGAAGAACCACTCCTATCATATTTATGATGACAACAAACCCCATATCGGCCTTGACAACATCCGCCAACGTCTGGATTATGTCTATCAAGGAGTTTATGAATTTGATATCCAGAGTATTCTTGGATCCGGCACCACCATAAGCATCACTATTCCGCTTGATATGCCGGAATAAAAGGCCTGTTCAAAAAATAGGAACTGGCCTTTTATTCTTATACCATTTTATATTATACTAACGAATATTTGGCCGTCAGGTCACGGGGTGCCGGATGTGAAATTCTTTTCATTTCACACTACTTCAACTTTTGTATAGGTTAATAACGTAACTTCCCCGACCATACCATAATCCTGTACTGTTGCAGAAATATCAAAGCTTAAATCTCCCGGCATCTCACCGCCTTCATCCGCTCCGTCAAATACATTATTGGCATGTTCAAATAGCTGCTTCGATATCTCGGCCACTTTATCATAATATCCTCTTGCCAGAAGCCGGTTATTTAAAGTGCTCGTTACTTCAACAAGAATTTTATTTTCTCCCGGTACTAATAATTCACTAATATCAACAGCCAGCGCATCAAAGTCAATCGCTCCGGCCTTCCGGCCATTCACATAAACTGCTGCCGTATTTGTATTAATTGAGCCAATCTTTAAAATCGCACCATTTGCTTCATTCCAATCTACCGGTAAAGTAACCTCTGCGCAGTAGTATCCCACACCTGACACCTCAGGACCTATGGCTGCAATGTCCTTCCAGGGTTTTAATTCAATTGTACCGGCAGCTAATTGGGTTTTCTTGGTTTCATAGTATATTTCATTCGTTACAATGCCGAGTCCCCTATCCTCGGTTACCGTTACCTTATCGCCTTCGTTCCAATCCTCTACTACCAGATCCCACTGCTTTATTGGAATGTTATCAGGAACCGTGACCGAAATATTTTTAAGGCTGCCATCACTAAGCTTTACGCTATAGTCCCCACTCTCACAAACTTTTGCAACTATTTTTCCGTCCTCTTTTGTCAGCTTGAACACATCCGCTTCCACTGCATGCAGCTCTTCTATTGCCGATGAATCAATAACGAATAGGCAGGCCTCTCCAGGTGCAAGCATGATAGAAAGTATTGTGCATCCGTCCCGCAGCTCATAGCATCCGACCTCTTCCACTTCACCGTTCCAGCAATCGACGCGATATGGCTTTCCTTCTGCTTTTACCGCAACCTTGAAGGAAAAGCTTTCCGTTTCTTCGTAAAGCATATTATAGGCATAGAAATAAGTATTTGCCCCGTCCTCCCTTAACAAGGTTAAGATGTTTTTATTCGCTATTTCGAATTCAGCCCGTGGTCTGATTCCCATCGATTGAAGTGTCTCTACTGTCTGGGTTTGTTCTGTTATTTCTTTTACATTGGGGAGCATCTTCATTTCATCAATAATTTGGCAAAGCTCTTCATCTGCGCCATCATGGAATGGTGTCATAGAGGCTGCTTTCCGATGGCTCTTATTAATTCCTCCCGGACGTATCGTTTCTGTTACTCCATTGACAAAGAGAACCGGAAGCCCCTTCCTTGCCATTGCCGATAATTTTCTTGCCGCCGTAACCGGTAAGCTCTCCTGATAAATAATCAGCGCCTGATATCCCGGCCCCTCCGGTATCAATTCTTTGCTTTCAAAATCCACAAAGTCTTCCTCTAAAATCTGTGGTGCAAAGTAATCCCAGGTGTACCCTGCATTTTGTAATTTCATATCCTTCCAATAAACGCCCTCATTACCGCGCATCAATTGATGGCCATATAGCGCTTTTTCAGTGGTGCTGGAGAAATACATATTATTAAAATTATAATCCAGCCGAAGGATTCCAACATCCATTCGCGGCTTCCCTTTCCGAAGGAGCATCTGGTAACGGGCTACCATGGAAGTCCAATCATTATAATGCTGGTATGCCGGCTGGCGCATTCCAAACCGTTCAGAAAAGATTGGCCACATCCCCTCATGCCCCGGCCACTCCGTAGAGCCTTCCGAGCCGGCAATGCTGGAGTATCCGTGGAGTACAGTTTTCGTCACCCCTGCCGCAAACTGGGTATATATGATCTGGGTATAAAACTCAAGCCCCATCATATAGTTAAGCATCGTAGCACCTGTCTCGCTGGAATAAACACGGTTATAAATATGGGCCGGCCCTGCTAATGCCCTGTAGGGCTCAATCTGCGACGCAAATTCCAGCGATTCCGTTTCGATGCCATCCACATATTTCCCCGGCAGGGAAATTTCAAAGGGCAATCCATAAGATATCTCTGCCCTCAGGGTCATACCCACACTATGTAACCACTCCTGCATGGGCTTAAGCATATTATCCATATACATATCGGTCATTGTCTGATACAAATCGTTATACAATTTCTCAGAAAACTCTTCCTCTTCCATATGATAATGGTAGATAAAGGTCTGCTGCATCATTCCTGAATTTTTAACGAAAAAGGGAAGGTAGGGTGTTAAATCATAGACCCGGCGCGCCTTAAATTCATCCATTAAA
>JARKQP010000646.1 GCA_029974875.1 Mobilitalea sp. | reverse complement strand
CTGAGGATCAACATAATATAGCCCAGGATAAACAAGGTACAGCCGGGAATTACCGCTACCGCCGTCCCAAAGCGGTCTGAAATTTTACCAACAAGCAGCCTTGCCACAATCGTTGCCACAACGGATACCGTAAAGAAAAGTCCGGCATTGGCAATTCCCTGGCGGGCTGCGTACAGCGTCAGATAAAGGTAAATCAAGCTGCTGGACAGAATAATAAAAAAGTTAATTCCTGCTGCCGGAATGGCGCTTTTTTCAATGAACTTCCATATTCCCTTTTCATGTTTCCCCACCTCTGCTTCCTTACTTTGCAGCTTCAGGACAGGTTTTCTGTCACGAAGCGAGGAAGCTTTTTCATAGCCAAAAAGCAGGGTTGCTGCAACCATTGCCGCCAGGCAGAGACAGCCGGCCACAGACATGACGAGGCGGAATGCCCCTGCTGAATAATACAGGGTTAGTGCAACGGAAGGCCCCAAGGCCTGTGCAACCGATCCTGCAAGGCCATAATACCCGATTCCCTCACTCAGCCTGTCAGCAGGCACGATATCTACAACGGCAACGGAGATTCCGGTGGTTGCCATTGCATAGCCTGCCATCTGCAGGATCCGTAGCAGAAACAACAAGGTGATTATCTTTGTCATCCCCATGAGCAGAGAAGCACCCCCCAGAATCAATAAGCCAATTACAATCAGGTTCCGTCTTCCTGCCATATCGCATAATTTGCCTCCAAAGATCCGGAATGAAAAGGCAGCAATCGCTCCGATTGATGTCAATACTCCGGTCACAGCAGTTAAGTACCCCAGATCATCAATAGATAATGAGACAGTTGCACTGAACATCTGCACCACTATGGATACGGTCAAATTAAATAATGCCACTAAAATAAAATAACGGTCTAAATACCACCGTTTCTGTTTTCCCAATACGTTCTCCTGCTCCACTCCCATACGCTCCCCTTTTTCTGTCTTATTTTCTGATACAATTATTAACAGCGTCTATTGCTATTTTCCTATAAAGCCTCCTTTCATGCATCCGATTTTTGAATATGTTTCACCAGATTATGGGCTAATATTTTCCTGATTTTTAAACCAGATAATAAAGACCAT
This sequence comes from Mobilitalea sp., assembly GCA_029974875.1. The sequence goes on along the minus strand of JARKQP010000646.1, from coordinate 1,426 downwards.
AAATATTAACATTACATTTTTGTCCTGAGTTCCTGCCACCGGATATATGGCGCTTGAATAAGAAATCGTGAATAAGAGCTTGAATCTTCCACCCCCATCCATTACAATATACAAAAATACCATCCAAAAGGAGGATCCATATGTTAGCCGTATATGCAAAATGTATTGTGGTAGAAAAAAATGTTGACCAATTTCTTGCGCATGCAAAGCCATTAATCGAAGAAACCCGGAAGGAACCGGGGAACATCAGCTATGAACTAGTACGTGGTATAGATAATAAGTGCTTATTCGCTTTTGTTGAGAAGTGGGAAAACCAAGAAAGCCTTGACTCCCACATGAAGACCAGCCATTTTAAGACAATCCTTCCGAAGCTACAGGCATTATCTGTTGGCGATACGGAGATTGCTGTACATGAAGTGGTGATATAAAGCAGGAGCTGGCGCAAAATAAACTGTTTACAAGATAGATCAGACACATAATAGAACCCCTACAAAATAGACCGGACACATAATAGAATTACTACAAATGGCATAAAAAGATACCCTGATTGTCTGTAAAAACCATTTTCAGGGTACCTTTTATGTTGTAGATACTAATCTATTGGAGCTTTTTGGTTACGTCATCCAATAGCTTTCTACAAGCTTCCATAACAGCATTTAGCTTTTCTGTATCCACATCATCATAATGTATTCCACAGCAGACTACCACCCTGCACTGCAGCTGGGTGCATAGGCACTTTGCAAATTCATTTCCCACCACATCATCCTTATGGCCTGTATAGACGAAGGTGGATACCGTAGAGCTTTTTCCGTCCCCTGTAAGGCTTTCCCTTGGAGCCGCAATACTCACACTGCCAATATGCTCTTTATCTCCTCCGGTGATTACCACATTTAAGTCCCCGCCGACAAAATGAAGCGCCACAGTAATGGTCTTTCCCAGGCATTCCCGCCAAAGTCTTATCTGCTCCCGTCCCATTATCCCATCCACCTTCTGTACTCTCCTCCCAGGTCATAGCCCAGCTGATCCAGGATCTTACCCACGATATGGTTCGTCGCCTCCCCTATCGTCTCCGGATGATTGTAATAGCTTAATACGGCCGGGAGAATGACGGCTCCCATGTTGGACAGCTCCAGCATATTGCGCAGGTGTATGCTGCTTAAGGGGCACTCCCTGGCCACCAGAACCAGCTTTCTCCGTTCCTTCAGGATAACATCCGCCGCCCGGAGCAACAGGTTATCACTATAACCTGAGGCAATTCCGGCTACTGTCTTCATGCTGCAGGGTACAATAACCATGGCCTCCGTCCGGTAGGAGCCGCTTGCGACTGCCGCGCCGATATTGGAATTATCATATACGATATCGGCCAGGCTATGTAACTGCTCCAGGGAGCAGTCCGTCTCCTGCCGCAGGGTCAGCTCTGCCCCTC
>JARKQP010000114.1 GCA_029974875.1 Mobilitalea sp. | reverse complement strand
AAGGAGAAGAAGGGATTGAAGGCTTTAACGGTAGGAAAAGACAAGAGCTTGAGGATCGTTGATATTCCCAGGCCGCGCTTCAATGAAAAGCAGGCATTGGTTAAGATGATCGCAAATGGCATGTGCGGTTCGGATCTGAAGCTGATGCATCAGGAATTTAAGGGAATCACTCCGGAGCAGTACCCGATTTTACTTGGACATGAAGGCGTCGGGGAGGTTGTTGAGGTAGGGGATCAGGTAAAGGGGTTGAAAAAAGGGGATAAGGTATTGCTTCCCTTTGTGGATGCGGACAGGGAGCATCTGGGCGATTATGGCTCTGGATGGGGAGCCATGTCCGAATACGCGGTGGTCAATGACGCCCAGGCCTGGTCTGAAGGCCAGGCGCCTGAGGTGGCTCTTGCACAGAAGGTATTGCCGAAGGACATGGATCCGGTGGATGCGGTGATGATCGTAACCTTCCGGGAGGTGCTGAGTGCTGTAAGATATTTTGGAATCAAAAAGGAAGATCCCGTAGTGGTATTTGGTAGCGGCCCGGTAGCATTAACCTTCATTAAAATGATGAGTCTGACAGGAGTAAAGGAGATTACCGCTGTGGTGCGCAGCAAAGCCAAGGCGGATAGTGCCCTGGCCCATGGTGCGACCTGCACAATTAACAGCAAAGAACAGGAGACGGTAAAGGAAATACGCGGCGCTCATCCGGCCGGAGTACCCTATGTTATTGACGCGGTAGGCTCGGAGGATATTATCAACCAGGCCATGGAGCTGATTTGTGACCGGGGAGAAATCCTTTGCTACGGTGTTTTGCCTAAGGAAAAATTAGAAATTGATTTTAGCAAGGCGGATTACAACTGGAAGCTTAATTTCCAGCAGATGCCAAGAAAGGCGGAAGAAGCCCTGATGCATGATCAGATTGTGGAATGGATCCGAGGCGGAAGGCTTTGCATGAAGGATTTTATATCGGATTATTTTAAATTTGGAGACTCGGTGGAGGCGTATCAGAAATTTAACGCAGGAGAAGTAAAGAAAAAAGGAATTATTGTGTTTTAAAGAAAAAAAGGATCATTGATTCTTAAAGAAAAAGGTCATCGCATCTTAAAGAAAATGGTCATCGCATCTTAAAGAAAAAGGATCATCGTATCTTAAAGAAAAAGAATTATCGTATCTTAAAGAAAAAGGATCATCGTATCTTAAAGAAGAAAGGATCATCGTATCTTAAAGAAGAAAGGATTAGCGTGTCTTAAAGAAAAAAAAATTAGCGTTTCTCAACGGTGTTTTCTGTAATTAAGTTTGTTGTGAAAACCAATATAAAAAATCGATTTAAAAAGGAGCGATAGTATGACAACACTAGAAAAGCTGTTTTCCTTGGAAGGCAAGGTTGCAATCGTTACCGGCGGAGCCCAAGGGATCGGTAAGGTTGTGGCTTCCATGATGGCGGAGGTGGGAGCCGATATTGTTATTTTTGACGTAAAGGAGGAAAAGGCCAGAAGTACGGCAGAGGAAATCGCCCAGAAGACAGGCAGAAGAACCAGGGCGTACGTGGTGGACGTGACGAAGCCGGATCAGGTAGCAGCTGCAGTTGCAAAAGCCGGGGAAGCCATGGGAACCCTGGATCTATTGTTTAACAATGCGGGTATTGCCATCCACAAGCCTGCCAATGACATAACCCCGGAGGAATGGCTCAGGGTGCTTGATGTTAATTTGAACGGAATTTATTTTATGGCTGTTGAATTTGCGAGATATCTGGTGAAGCAACAGAAAAAGGGAGCTATCTGCAATACAGCCTCCATGTCGGGGCATATCGTGAACTGGCCCCAGGAACAGGCTTCCTACAATACCTCCAAGGCTGGTGTGATCCAGCTTACAAAATCCCTGGCGGTTGAGTATGTGAAGGCTGGTATCCGTGTGAACTGCATCAGCCCGGGATACATTTACACGGAATTGACCGGAACCATGAGGAAGGACTGGCAGGAAAGATGGATGGACATCACGCCATACGGAAGGTTCGGAACCCCGGAAGAGCTGGCGGGTGCCGTAATCTATCTGCTTTCGGATTCGGCCTCCTTTACTTCAGGCACGGACCTGATTATAGATGGCTGCTACACCGCAGTGTAACCCGTAGCAGAGGTAAGTGGGAATAATTACATTAAGAATAATTACATTAAGAACAATTACATAAGACTGATTACACAAGAATAATTACGTTAAGAACAATTACATAAGGCTGATTACACAAGGCTGATTACACAAGGATGATTACATTAAGATCAATTACTATAGAAAGGATTTGAGACAGACAATGACAAATGTTTACCAGAAAGCAGAACAGCCGACAATATATTTTATTGGGGTGACAACAGGCCAGTCCTCCATTATGAAGGTGTTTCCTAAATGGGCAGATGCCCTGGGACTGAAGGATGCCGTGATTAAGGGCTTTGATTTCCTCCCGCATTCCCCCGGAGAATTATACCGGGAGGCGGTGGAATTCATTAAAAGGGATCCGCTTTCCTGCGGCGCACTGGTCACGACCCATAAAATCGACCTGTTTAATACCTGCAGGGATTTATTTGACTACATTGATCCCTATGCAGAAAAGCTGGGGGAGGTTTCTTCCATATCCAAAAGGGATGGAAAGCTCTGCGCCCATGCAAAGGATCCGATTTCCAGCGGCCTGGCACTAGAAAACTTTGTGCCGGAGAATTATTGGAGGGATTACGGGGGCGAGGTGCTTTTGATGGGGGCAGGAGGAAGCTCCCTGGCAATGTCCCTGTATTTTGCACAGGAAAAGTTCGGGGATAATGTGCCAAAGAAGATTATTATAACAAACCGGAGCCTTCCCCGCCTGGAATCGGCAAAGGAAATCTTAAAGGGGATCCATCCGGGGATACGATTTGAATTCATACATAACCCGGCCCCGGAGGACAATGACAGGACGCTGGCTTCCCTAAAGCCCCATTCCCTGATTGTGAATGCTACGGGACTGGGAAAGGACGGTCCGGGATCCCCGCTGACTGACGCCTGTGAATTTCCCGAGGACAGCCTGGTCTGGGAAATCAATTACCGGGGGGACCTGCTGTTCAAGCGCCAGGCGGAAGCCCAGAAGGCTGCAAAAAGACTCTATGTGGAGGACGGATGGATTTATTTCATCCATGGCTGGACGCAGGTGGTCTCCGAGGTGTTCCAGGTCAGGATAAAGGGTAAGATCCTGGAGGAATTAAGCGAGTTGGCAAAGTCCAACTAGAAAGAAGGTAAGAATGAACAGTTTTAATTATGACAGCAGCTTTTTGGTGGATTTTGATACGGTATCCGGGGTTTCCAAGGCGGCCGAGCCAACGAGGAGAAAGCTTTCCCAGATGAAGGAGATGTTCTATGATGAAAAAGCCGCGGATATGATTCTGGCGAGCACAGACCCGGTCATTTATGAGTTTTATGAGCTGGGATTTCCGGAGCGGGCAGGAGACCTGACCTTTGGCACGACAATCATCCATCCCGGCAAGATCGGCGACGAATACTATATGACAAAGGGGCATTTCCATACGATCATTGATACGGCAGAGGTCTACTATACCCTGGACGGCAACGGATATATGGTGATGGAGAATTTGCAGGGTGATACTATGGAAATGGAGCTGTCCAAGGGGCAGGCGGTGTATGTGCCCCGGGGATATGCCCATAGGACAGTTAATACCGGGGATAAGCCGCTGGTTTTGTTTTTCACCTTCGCGGCGGATGCGGGACATGATTATGGAACCATTGAAACAAAGGGCTACCGGAAAATGATTGTTGAAAAGGACAACAAGGCGGTTGTGGTTGATAATCCCCGCTGGAGATAGGTGGATATGAAGGAAATAGTGACAGTACTTGGTACAATCAGCAAAGATGGGGTAGGGTTTTGCCAATGCCATGAGCATATCATGCTCAGCAAGGGAAAATCCTTCGAGATAAATCCGGTGCTGTGCCTGGATGATCCGGAGAAAAGCCTGGAGGAGGTAAAGCGTTACCGTCTGGCCGGAGGCGGTACGGTTTTGGATGCCCAGCCCGGCGGCTGTAACCGGATGGCTGAGGAGCTGGCCTATATTTCAAGGGAGTCGGGGGTTAATATTATTGCTTCAACGGGCTTCCACAAGCTGGTCTTTTATCCAGAAGGCCACTGGATCTTTACGGTGTCCCAGGAGGAAATGGAGGATTTTCTTGTAAAGGAGCTGACGGAGGGGATGTATACGGATGCAGACCGGGGGCTTTTCATCCGCCAATGCGGCGCAAGGGCCGGCTTTATAAAAACGGCATTAGATGTGGAAGGGCTGTCCCCGATATACCGCAGACTTTTTTCGGCAGCAGCAGGGGCAGCAATAAGGACAAACCGTTTTATCATGGTACATATAGAACAGGCTGCGGACCCTATATATCTTCTGGATTTTCTGATGAAGAAGGGAGTAAGTCCCCAAAATCTCATGTTCTGCCATATGGATCGGGCTTGTAAGGACCTGGAGGTACTAAAGCAGGTATTAAAGGCAGGGGTGTACCTGGAGTTTGATACCATCGGAAGGTTTAAATACCATAGTGACGAGTATGAAATACAGCTCCTGCAGGAGCTGATAGCTGCCGGCTATGAAAATCAGCTGCTGTTTTCCCTGGATACGACGAGGGCACGCTTTAAGGCCTATGATGCATCGGCAGTTGGACTGGATTATATACTTACAACCTTTGTCCCCAAGCTGCGGAGGGCAGGTATTAAGGAAGAGACCATCCGAAAGATCTCCGAGGAAAACTGTGTCCGGTTTTTGACCAATTGACATCCATATAAATCATGGGAAGCTGTCCCACTGGTGCAGGGGCACCGAGAAGAGGAGGAAGAAATATGAACCAAACAATTTTATTACCCCAGCTGGAACAAAGGAAGCTGGTTCCTGTCATAAAGATAGACCGTAAGGAGGATGCGCCGTTTCTTGCCGAGGCCCTGTGTGCAGGCGGTCTTCCGGTTGCTGAGGTTACGTTCCGCACCGCTGCCGCAGAGGAATCCATTAAGGAGATGAGGGGAAAATTTCCCGGGATGCTTGTTGGTGCCGGAACCATTGTTAACACGGAGCAGGCAAAAAGAGCACAGGCGGCAGGCGCATCCTTTCTTGTATCGCCCGGCAGCAGCCGTGCCGTAATCGAATATGCCCTGGAGCATAATATCCCGGTATTTCCTGGTATCTGTACGCCGACGGAAATTATGGTGGGGCTGGAATACGGGCTGGAGGTAGTGAAGTTCTTTCCTGCCATGCAATACGGCGGGGTAGCGACGGTTAAGACCCTGTCTGCCGTATTCCCGGGAATCAGGTACATGCCCACCGGAGGCATCAACCAGCATAATGTCGGGGACTTCCTGGCCTTGAAAAATGTTATTGCCTGCGGAGGAAGCTGGATGGTTCCGGGGGATCTGATAAATGGGGGCAATTTCAAGGAAATTGAACGTCTGACAGCCGAGGCGGTTTCCCTTGTGGAGAATTTGTGCTGAGGCCAGGCCTTATAAATTCACGTTAAAAAGGAGGGTTGATATGAGAATATTGGTTACACCGACCTCGATGCAGCCCGGAAAAGGGGATAAGGTGTTGCAAAAGCTGAGGGAATTCAGTGGAGATTTGCTGTTTAATCCCTTGGGAAGGCCTTTGTCCGAGGAGGAATTAATACCGCTGCTAAAGGATTGTGATGGCTACATCGCAGGGCTGGACCATGTGACGCGGAAGGTTATTGAAGCGTGTCCGGGGCTGAAGGTAATTTCCAGATACGGAGTGGGATATGACCGGGTGGATATTATGGCTGCGAAGGAGAAAGGGATTAAGGTCACGAATACGCCGGGGGTGAACGCGGAAGCAGTCGGTGAGCTGGCCTTTGGCATGATGCTGGCCGTCGCAAGGAAAATCCCCTTCCTGGATGACATGACCAGAAAGGGAGCATGGCCCCGTTCCATGGGGATCGAGCTGAAGGGAAGGACCATCGGTATCCTTGGCCTTGGAGCCATCGGAAAAGTAGTTGCAAGATGTGCCAAGGGCTATGACATGAAGGTGGTTGCCTATGATCCGTTTATTGACCAGGAATACTGCATCCAGAATAATATCGGCATAAGAAACTTTGACCCGCTGCTCGGGGAAGCGGATATCATTAGCCTGCATCTTCCTTTGAAGGATGAAACCAGGCATGTGATTAACGGCAAAACAATAGCACAGATGCGGGACGGAGCCATCATAGTCAACACGTCCAGGGGTGGACTGATCGATGAAGAGGCGGCATATCAGGCGCTTAAGGGCGGTAAGCTGGGAGGCCTTGCCCTGGATGCCTTTGAGGTGGAGCCGCCGGAAAAATCCCCGCTGTTCGAGCTGGACAATGTTGTTGTAACACCCCATACAGGTGCCCATACGAAGGAGGCTACGGATAATATGGCATATGCTTCAATTGAAAATTTGATAGACGTGTTGAGCGGAAAAGAGTGTATGTTTGTAGTAAATCCGTAATCTATATGCATATTTATTGAGAAAGTTTCTTGTATATGTTCGAAAAATGACATCAATAAATATCATTTAAATTGTTAAAATGTTATCGTAAATATGTGAAAAAAGCAGAATAAAAAATAGAAATTGCTATTGACTTTGTATAAAATGCATATTATCATTATAACAGTACATTAAATTATACGATACTATGTTACTACATAATAATGTACGAAACTAATAATAATATATAGGAGGATTGAAGGATGAAAAAAGGTTTGGTATCGTTACTCTTGGTTATGGCAATGGTAGCATCATTGGCAGGCTGCGCAAAAAACACAGGCAATGAGGCGGCAAATGGGACGACAAAGGATACACCGGCCACAGATACGGCAAAGGCACCGGACACAGATTCAGGAGACAGTTCGTCATCAAAGACAATTAAAGTGGGGTTTGCCATCAAGACACAGGATTCACCTTATTTCGTGGCATTGGTTGATGCGGTTAACAAGTATGCAAAGGCAGAGGGCTGGGCTGTAACCGTATTGGATGCCAACGGGGACACAACAAAAGAGGCTGAGAACATGGAGACCCTGGTTTCTCTTGGAATGGATCTGATTTTCCTTGACAGTGTTGAGCCTGAAGCCTGTATTCCAAGCATTAACGCAGCAGCGGAAGCAGGGATCAATGTTATAAACCTTGACAGCGGCGTAGGAGAAGGGGCTAATGATGTTACGACAGTATATTCCAATAACAAGCAGAACGGCAGGCAGGTTGGCCTGGCATATGCGGAGAAGATGGGCGATAAAGCCATCAAAGCAATTGTCCTGAGCGGTGCAAAGGGCAATGTAGCGGGACGTGAAAGAAGGACAGGCCTTTTCTGCGGTATCATTGAAGGAAAGACGGGAATGAGCGAAGCAGATGCCTGGACAGCAGCAGAAGCCTTTGAACAGGACCTGACCTCAAAAGGCAAGGCAACAAATGAAGAATCAGGCTTCTCAGTTGTAGGACAGGGCTGGGGAAGCTGGACTGAGGAAGAAGGACTGGCGGCAGCAGAGGATTTGATTACCGCTAACCAGGATATCACCACAGTATTAGGCGAGAATGACCAGATGCTGTTTGGGGCCATGACAGCCCTGGACAATGCAGGAATCGGCGGCGTTGATATTGTAGCGGCAGCCGACGGCGCTAAGGCAGCCTATGACCTGATCAAGGAAGGCAAATATTTTGCAACCGGTGAAAACAGCCCTTATAAGGTAGCACAGCTTGGAGTTCAGGTGGCTAAGGAAATCCTTGTTGACGGAAAGGATCCTGGCAGCTATGAGGATGTTACAATGACGGAGGCAGTTGCCGTAACCGTTGATAATGTGGATGAGCATTATGAATATGGCTTCTAAGCTTTTTTATGACCAGTAATTCCAATGGCACAATAATAGAAGGAAGATCCTCCTGGCATGAGGGGGGTCTTCTCTATATAAAGAGTGCTCCCAGGAGCATTCCTCAGATTAAAGGAGACGGCCACATGCAGGATGAATACAAGATTGAAATGAGAAATATAACAAAACATTTTGGCGGTGTCAAGGCCTTAAACAATGTTTCGTTAAAAATCAAAAAAGGTGAGATCCACGCCTTAATCGGTGAAAATGGTGCGGGGAAATCAACCTTGATGAAAATTCTATCCGGCGCATACCAAAA
>JARKQP010000104.1 GCA_029974875.1 Mobilitalea sp. | reverse complement strand
TTCGTATAAGTGTATGCCACTTCCCTTGCAAATAAATCCACTTCAGGAATGTCATTACCAAACTTGGGCAGCTCATTAATGGCCTCAAGTAAATCATCGTATTTTTTGCGGTCTGCTTCTGGCACGCCGCTTTCTAATGCTATTTTATAGACCTCAGCGATTTCCTCCTCCGTGACCTTACGTCCTGCTTCAACCAGACTACGGACTACTTCCTTTGTAATCTTTTCAGCCAATCCTAAGTCAACACTCCTGCCATAGTTCATTTCCAATGCTTTCTTAAACTCAGCCAGGGTAAGCTTTTTCTCTTCAAATACTAATTTTCTAACTGCATATAAGGAATCCGCCATATTTGCAATGCCAAAGCCCTGGGGACCGGTAAAGTTATATACTGCGCCGCCCTCCTGCATGCTCTTTCCTCTTCCGATACAATCCTCAACCATACTGGACTGGAAGGGCAGCGGACATCTCTCCGCATGTGCCACGTCGATTGCATTAATGGAGTTCACCATTAAGCTGATTAAATAGTTCATCTGCTTCCGGTAAGCTTCAAAGAATTCCTCAAAGCTGTTCATCTGCTCTACCTCTCCGGTCTTAGCGCCTACCTGTACCCCATGGTCCATGCCGTTACTGAATACCAGCTCCAAGGGACGGCACATATTGAAAAATGCAGCATCGTGCCATCCATCGGTCTTGCCGGGCTTTTGGGGCTCCACGCAGCCGATAATATTATAATCCCTGGCATCCTCTAAGGATAAGCCCCTGTTCTGCAGGGATGGGATAATCACTTCGTCATTATAGTAGGCCGGTAAGCCAATACCCGTACGCGTCAGCTTTGCGGCTTTAATAAATAATTCATGGGGTGTCCCGTTCCAAATACGGACCGATAAGGAGGGCTGGGGCAGCATAACATGCATGGAGGCTTCAATGCACATAAAGGAAAGGTCATTGGTTACATCCATGCCCTCTGCATCCTGTCCTCCCACAATCAGGTTCTGGAATAAGCTGTAGCCCGCAAAGCCCTCTGCTGAAGCGGCATCCCGGACCTTATTTAAGTCATTTAATTTTATCCAGATACAGTCGATTAATTCCTGGGCAAATTCCCGGGTAATCTTACCCGCCTTCAAATCCGCCTCATAATAGGGATACATATATTGGTCAAAACGTCCCGGAGAAATGGAATGTCCGCTGGATTCTACCTGTAAAAGCATCTGGATAAACCAAAAGGACTGGCAGGCTTCATAAAAGGAGGTTGCACCGTACCTTGGCACCCTTGCACAATTCTTTGCAATACGGGCCAGCTCTTCCCTGCGGACAGGATCAGGACATCTCTTTGCCTCTTCCAATGCCAGCTGGGCATAGCGCTGGGCATAAGTAATCACTGCCTGGCAGCTTAGGATGACAGCCTCCAGGAATCTGCTGCGCTTATTATAATCCATGTCTGAGACCTTCAGCTTATCCAAGGCCTCCCGGGCTTCCCCTATAATCCCTTCATAACCGATGGCAAGCACCTTACCATAGTTAACGGTTACATGCCCAATCCCATTATAAAAATAGTTACCCGGGGTAAAAATATTATGGTCAATTGCCTGCTTTGCTTCCGGCGCCATATAGGAGGAGGCTAATTCACTGGTTGTCTTGCCGTTCCAATAGCAGTATACCTTATGTAGGGTTTCCTTCGCTTCCTCGGAAATCTCAAAGGGATCCGCACTACGGGCCGCAACCGTCTCAAATTCCTGCTCCAGCCAGGCATAGGAAGACTCGGGAAAGACCTGACAGCTTCTGGGTGCAACCGCTGCACTGCCTACAATCAATTCATCCTCACGGATCACCATGGGGATATACTTTAAAATATGCTCAAAAGCTTTCGCACGTCTTGTGATAACCGGCTCTTTCTCCGTCTGCATATAGCTTTCTGTAATTAATACGGCACGGTCGGCCTCAATACGGGGCTTGCCTGCAAACAAAGCATCAACTAACTTTGTTATCCTGGGACTCTTCACTATATCAGCATCATAATACTTCTTCATAACGACCTCCATTTGCCTATTTAAAACATACTGCACCGATTTACATAAGCCAGGGTAATCGGTTTTAAGCATTCGTTTTAGTAATCAGCTCCACGTTCTTTGATGCCATAATCTCGTTCCAGCTCTCCTCCGGAACCTCATCAGTAACGATAACATCCACCTGGTTAATGTCACATATTTTAATAAAGGATGTCTTCTCCAGCTTGGTGCTGTCAACTGCCAATATAGTCGTATTCGCTGATGCCATCATTTGCTGTTTGATATAGGCTTCCAATTCTGTTGAATCCGAAATTCCTCTTTCTAAATCCACACCCTTGCAGGAAATAATGGCCTTGTCCACATGGTAATTGCTTACCACCTGTTCTGCCTGATGACCGAGCAGGGAAAGGGATCCCTCCCGCAATAAGCCTCCGGTCGAAATCACTTTCCAGCCGGGAGTCTCAGAGGCATCCACTAAGATCTCTACAGAATTCGTAATAATGGTCAGGTTCTTTTTATTCTTTAGCTGCTTTGCGATATATCCACAGGTCGAGCTTGAATCCAGCATGATATGGTCGCCATCCTGTATAATGGAAGCCACTATCTCGGCAATCGCCTGCTTTTTTAATACGTTGGAGGTTTTCCTTACAGTAAAGGGCTGGTCTGCATAGGAATTCTCGGTCGCAATGGCTCCGCCGTAGGTTTTCTTTGCCATGCCCTCCTGCTCCAGCTTTTCAAGGTCACGCCGGATCGTCTCCTCTGTAACATCAAAGGCCTTGCTCAAATCACTAACCAGTACCCTATTTTCCTTTTGTAAAATTGTCAGTATTTTGTTTCTTCTTTCAATTGCCAGCATATTGCCCCCCTATCCAATCCCCCGGCAGGAGGATTTTCCTCCCATGAGGATTTTTCCTCCTGTTGGAGGATTTGCCTCCCATAAGAGGATTTTCCTCTTGCTGGAGGATTTGCCTTTTGATAAAATATTTAAGCCTTCTAACCGCATGCCATAAGAATATTAAAATAATACATTATAAAATACATTTACATAATTTATCATCCGGATTTGCAATAACCGTTGAATCCAGCAGCATGGCATTTTCACCTACGGCCTTTTTAGCCTTATCAATTGCTGCTTCAACCGCCGCTATCTCGCCAGTTAAGAACATATAGGACTTCCCACACATTCCCCTTGCCATACGGAGCTCGATTAACTCGACCTGCGAAGTCTTAGCTGCTTCATCAGCCGCAACAATAATGGAGGGGGCTGAGAAGGTTTCAAGGATTCCCAGTGCATTAATCTTTTCTACCTTAGAGGTACCATAGATAGCCGGGAAGATCCCCTCATGAGGATTACCAAGAATAAAGCTATCGATCAAATGCTGCCCACAGGTACTGCGCGCCGCCTCTACACTGGCATTTACCGCACTCAAATCTCCGCAGAAAATAGCAATATACTTTCCCGGACAGACGGTCTGTGCTTCAATAATCTCGATGTCGGCTGTCTTTACCATCAAATCAGCTGCATGGATCCCGGCAGATACTGTCTTATATTCAACCATTCCGATTGCTTTACCCATATCGTAATTAACATCCTCTCATTTAAATGTCTTGTCATGTCTCTTACTGCTTCTAAATATCTTGTCAAACCTCTTACTGCTTCTAAATGTCTTGTCAAGCCTTTTACTGCTTCTCTATATCGTAACTATTCGCTTGTAGAATTCTCATTTTTATTTATCTTGCCCTAATGATAATGTCCCTGCCGCTTACCTCAAGAACTTCACCGGAAATTGATGCATGGACCGGAAGAGACAGCTTCCCCTCCTCCGCTTTGGCAATCAGGTCTCCCGGCTGGACAATATCACCCTTCTGGACAACCGGAACCGCTTCTGCTCCGATGTGCATATTTAAATCTATCCGAACCTGCTTCGCAGGAGCTATTTCGTCTATTAATGGTGCATCCACATTATATTCTGCCAATCCTA
>JARKQP010000052.1 GCA_029974875.1 Mobilitalea sp. | reverse complement strand
GTAAATATTATGTTTGGCTGTAATAATTACTGCAGCTTCTGTATCGTGCCCTATGTGCGCGGCAGGGAGCGCAGCAGAAACCCGGAGGATATTTTGGAGGAAATTAAGACCCTGGCCGCTGATGGGGTAGTGGAAATCATGCTGCTGGGGCAGAATGTCAACTCCTATGGGAAGAATCTGGAGACACCCCTGACCTTTGCGGGGCTTCTTACTGAGATAGAGAAGATTGAAGGGATTGAGCGGATCCGGTTTATGACCTCCCATCCGAAGGATTTATCTGACGAATTGATTGAGGTCATGGCAAATAGCAAGAAGATCTGCAAGCATCTCCACCTTCCGGTGCAATCGGGCAGCACAAGGCTGTTAAAGCTGATGAACCGGAGATATACCAAGGAAAGCTATTTGGAACTGGTCCGCAAAATCCGCACCGCGGTGCCGGATATTTCCCTGACCACGGATATTATTGTGGGCTTTCCGGGGGAAACCGGGGAGGATTTCCTTGAAACCATGGAGGTGGTAAAACAGGTGGGCTATGACAGTGCCTTTACCTTCATTTATTCAAAGCGTACAGGAACGCCTGCGGCAGCCATGGAGGACCAGGTACCGGAGGCTGTGGCCATGGAGCGCTTTGACCGCCTGTTAAAGGAGGTACAGCAAAGCTCTGCCAGATCCGCCGGCAAGGATGTCCATACGGTCCAAAAGGTATTGGTAGAAGAAGTAAATGTCCAGGATACTTCCCTGTTAACCGGAAGGCTGAGTAATAATTTGCTGGTCCATTTCCCGGGAGATACCAGCCTGATCGGTAATATTGTAGAGGTCAGCCTGGAAGAAAGTAAGGGTTTCTATTATATGGGAAAATTATCTTCCCCGGCATAGAAGTTGGCCTGATTCCTAGGCAGAATTCTCGGGCTTAAGAACCCAAAACCGGTGATTTTGGCTTATCTTGTATGGGCAAGCTGAAATTGTTCAATATATTGGTATTATTTTATGTCAGAATAGATAAATATTCGTTCGTATACTTGACATATTAGTAAAAACAGTATAAAATTTATGTGTTGTATTATTATGACAAGTGAATGTAAAATAAGTGAAAAGCATACAAGTTCTAGATGGAATATAAGAGACACTTATCTGGTTCACCTTTCGTTGTACAATGAAAACTAAATAAGGAGGTGCTCCTGTGCATGATGTTATAAAAATTGCGATTGCAGTTTTAATAACCTTGGTTGTTGTTGCTCTTCTTACCTGGAAGATTGCAATTACCTATCGCATTAAGGTATATGAAGCGAAGATTGGTAATGCAGAAGAAAAGGCAAGAGAAATCATAGATGAAGGCTTAAAGACAGCTGAAACTAAGAAGCGCGAGGCCTTGCTTGAAGCTAAAGAAGAAGCCTTGAAGGCGAAGAATGAATTCGAGCGGGAAACTAAGGAACGTAGAGCTGAAATACAACGCTATGAAAAACGCGTTCTGTCAAAGGAAGAGAATCTGGACAGAAAAACTGAAGCACTGGAAAAGAAAGAATCCAAACTCACTGCAAAGGAATCTGAGCTTGATAAAGTAAAGCAGGAAGTGGAAGAATTCCACGAGAGACAGTTGCAGGAACTGGAAAAGATTTCAGGATTGACCTCCGAACAAGCTAAGGAATATCTAATTAAGACTGTTGAAGATGAAGTAAAACATGAAACTGCGATGCTTATAAAGGATTTAGAAAGCAAAGCAAAAGAAGAAGCGGATAAGAAAGCAAAAGATTATGTAGTTACTGCAATTCAAAGATGTGCTGCGGATCATGTTGCTGAAACAACAATTTCCGTTGTTCAGCTCCCTAATGATGAGATGAAGGGTAGAATCATTGGTAGAGAGGGACGTAATATCAGGACTTTAGAGACGATGACCGGGGTGGATCTGATTATTGACGATACACCGGAAGCGGTTATTCTATCGGCCTTTGACCCGATCAGAAGAGAAGTTGCAAGAATTGCGCTTGAAAAGCTGATCGTTGACGGGCGTATCCATCCTGCAAGGATTGAGGAAATGGTAGAAAAGGCTCAAAAAGAAGTTGAGATTATGATTAGGGAAGCTGGTGAAGCAGCAACGCTGGAGGTTGGAGTTCATGGAATTCATCCCGAGCTGGTCAAACTGCTCGGTAAGATGAAATTTAGGACAAGCTATGGACAGAATGCCTTAAAGCATTCCGTTGAAGTAGCGATTTTATCAGGTCTTCTAGCCGGTGAAATCGGTGTGGATGTCAGGCTGGCAAAGCGTGCCGGTTTATTGCATGACATCGGAAAATCTATTGATCACGAGATGGAAGGAACTCATGTTCAAATTGGTGTGGATTTATGTAGAAAGTATAAAGAATCACCGGTTGTCATTAATTCCGTCGAAGCACATCATGGTGATGTTGAATTCCAGTCCCTGATTGCATGTATTGTCCAGGCAGCTGATACCATTTCGGCAGCTAGGCCAGGTGCAAGACGTGAGACGCTGGAAACTTACACCAACAGACTAAAACAACTTGAAGATATTACCAATGGCTTTAAAGGGGTAGATAAATCCTTCGCTATCCAAGCAGGCAGGGAAGTTAGAGTAATGGTTGTCCCTGATCAGATCAACGATGCTGATATGATCCTGTTAGCGAGAGACTTATCGAAAAAGATTGAGGATGAATTAGAATATCCAGGGCAGATTAAGGTGAACGTAATCCGCGAAAGCAGAGTAACAGATTACGCGAAATAATTCCTGATGACGACGATGAAAACAAAGACCTTGTAGACGAAAGTTTACAAGGTCTTTTTGTGTGTCAAAAACATGCCAAAATAAGGCGTTTAAGCTGATAAAGGTTGAAGCTGATGCAAAATGTAAGTGGTATAAAGCCGACTTAATCCGAAAATAATCATAGAATAGTTAGAAGAAAGCATTCGGCTGCCGGGACACATTAAAATATAAAGTCAAAAAAGGTTGCATCACAGCCTTAGTTAAATTAAATTATTAGTAAAAGTGCACAACAATTCCATGGTGGACGGACAAATGAAAGTGACAGAAAATACATTTTTAGATTTTTTATAAATTTTCCTTGCATATTTGGAATTTATATATTACAATGGAAAAGATTTAAAACATGAAAACTTTAAATAGTTAAGAAAACTATTTTAGAAACTATATTTAATTAAGTAAAAGGATGGTGCAAGTATGGCGTTAACATTATCAAAGAAGGCACAGGCAGTAAAACCTTCATCAACATTAGCGATCACAGCAAAAGCAAAGGAATTAATGGGCAAAGGAATTGACGTTGTAGGATTTGGTGCGGGGGAACCGGATTTTAATACTCCTGACAATATCTGTGAAGCTGCAATTAAGGCAATCCATGACGGGTTTACAAAGTACACTCCGGCGGAAGGAACCCTGGAGCTTAGGAAAGCAGTCTGTGAGAAGTTTTGGAATTTTAACCACATCAAATACGAACCGAACCAGATTGTGGTAAGTAATGGAGGAAAGCATTCCCTGACCAATGTTTTTGAAGCAATCTGCAATCCCGGGGATGAGGTAATTATTCTGGCCCCTTACTGGTTAAGCTATCCTGAGATTGTTAAGCTGGCAGACGGTGTGCCTGTATTCGTAAAGGGAGAGAAAGCGAATAATTATAAGGTGACTGCAGCACAGATTGAGGCAGCCTGTACAGACAAGACAAAGGCACTGATCCTTAACTCCCCCAGTAACCCCTCCGGTATGATTTATACACGGGAGGAATTAGAAGCAATTGCCGAGGTTGCCGTAAGAAAGGACTTCTATGTTGTTTCCGACGAAATGTATGAGAACTTGATTTATGAAGGAGAAGCCATCAGTATTGCCTCCTTCAATGAAGAGATTTATAAAAGGACCATTACCTGCAGCGGTGTAGCCAAGAGCTATTCCATGACAGGCTGGAGAATTGGCTTTACCGGTTCCTCCAAGGAAATCGCAAGCCTGATGGCCAGTGTCCAAAGCCACCAGACCTCCAACCCGAACTCAATTGCACAGAAGGCAGCCCTGGAAGCCCTGACCGGACCCCAGGATTCCGTATACAAAATGCATACAGAATTCAATAAGAGGCGTGAGTACATGCATGAGAGGATTTCAAACATGAAATTAGTCTCTTCACTTAAGCCCCAGGGAGCATTCTATACCTTTGTTGATGTGAGCCAGATGTACGACAAGGAATACAATGGCAGCAAAATCGGTGATGCTAATACTCTGGCGAAGATATTAATTGAGGATTATAATGTAGCAGTTATTCCCTGTGGGGATTTTGGCGCACCGGGTCATATCCGCCTCTCTTATGCAATTTCCACGGAACAGATTACAAAGGGTCTGGACCGTATTGAGGCATTAATCGAGAAAATAGTATAATGACAACATGCTTAATAAAGGCCTGTGACACAGGCTCTTATGAGTATTTCTGTAAATTCATGATAAACAAATGAGAAATCTTTGTTTATCATGAATCCTTGCCAAAGAAGTCAGGCAGTATTTTACATCATTGTGTAAAAATACTGCCTGTTATTTATATACCCCCTCCTTTGTTTGTGATTTTAAAAAAAATAGTAATGCGTGAAATTTTTTACATCCTATGATATAATATCGACAGATATTATATCATGGCGCCGGAGCGGAGCGTAGTGCACATCCCTGGCCCGAAGTGCCATACCATGT
The DNA here is from genome assembly GCA_029974875.1 of Mobilitalea sp. The sequence continues at coordinate 14,900 of JARKQP010000052.1, read as the reverse complement.
GGTTTTTACATGATAGAATAACATAAAGATGTAGCTTGATTTTGTTGGATCAATAATGTTAAACGCTTCATTAAAAAGCAATTAGGCAGCAGATAAAAATGAGAAAGAAGGATTTTAATTATGGCGATGTTTGGATTTATTGGAGTAGGGAACATGGGTTATCCATTGTTTAAGGCAGCGGTAAGCACCTTTGGAAGCCAGGAGGTAGTGTATACGGATGCCAGTCCCGCAAGAAACCAGTTCGTGAAGAATGATACAGGGATAGAATTTGCAGAGGACAATATTGCAGTTGTAAAGCAGTGCAAATATCTGGTGCTGGCAGTAAAGCCCCAGTTCTTCCCCCAGGTACTGGACCAGATTAAAAAACATGTGACTGGGGAGCATGTAGTAATATCAATTGCCGCAGGTATTACAATTGAGTTTCTGAAGGACAGCATTTTTGAAGCCGTAAGGATTGTCCGGGCTATGCCGAATACGCCCGCTTTAGTAAATAAAGGCATGACGGGAATCAGCTTTTCCCAGGATGCGTTCAGTGACGAAGAGCATGCCGTTATCGACCAGTTCTTTTGTTCCTTTGGGAAATACGAGGTATTTGATGAGAAGCTGATGAATGCGGTGATCTGTGCAAACGGCAGCTCACCGGCCTATGTGTATATGTTTATTGAGGCCTTGGCAGACAGCGTAGTCAGCTACGGACTTCCCAGGGACAAGGCCTATACCCTGGCGGCCCAGACCGTGCTTGGGGCCGCGGCAATGGTTCTTGAAACAGGGGAACACCCGGGAAAATTAAAGGATAATGTATGCTCTCCGGGAGGTACGACAATTGCTGCGGTTAAAGCCTTGGAGGAGTATGGCCTGCGCAATGCGGTAATGAAGGCTACAGATGCCTGCTATGGGAAAGCTGTGGCCCTCAGCGAAAAAAAATAGTGAAAGCAAATCCAGGTAAAATTTAAAATAGCGAAAGTAAATGCAGGTAAGATTTAAAAATAGTGAAAGTAATGCGGGTAAGATTCAAAAATAGTGAAAGCAGATGCAGGTAAGCTTCAAAAATAGTGAAAGTAGATGCAGGTAAGATTTAAAAATAGTGAAAGCAGATGCAGGTAAGCTTCAAAAATAGTGAAAGTAGATGCAGGTAAGATTTAAAAATAGTGAAAGCAGATGCAGATAAGCTTCAAAAATAGTGAAAGTAGATGCAGGTAAGATTTAAAAATAGTGAAAGCAGATGCAAGTAAGATTCAAAAATAGTAAAAGTAATGTAGATAAGATTTAAAAATAGTAAAAGTAATACAGATAAGATTTAAAATAATGAAACAGTGCAGATAAAACAAAATAATAAATAGGTCATAACTAGGATAACATAATCATAATAAAGGAGTTTTAGACATGAATCCACACAAAAGGTTAAAAAGGGACTTAATCCATAAAGGCCGTATCATCGATTATTACAATGATACCATCGAGGTTGAAGGCGGTAAGATTACGAATTTTGATTTCATCGACCATAGAGGTGCTGCAGCAATGGTTCCTGTTGACGGGGATGGAATGATTTTAATGGTCAGGCAGTACCGGAATGCGGTTGACCAGTATACCCTGGAGATCCCGGCAGGAGGGTTAAATCCTGGGGAGGATTGCCGTACCTGCGCAATCCGCGAGTGCGAGGAAGAGACCGGATATAAGGCAGGGGAGGTATTCCATCTCCTGGATCTTTATACGACGGTAGCCTTTAGCAATGAAAAAATAGGAATTTATTATACGACCGGCGTTACCCAAAGCCATCAGAATTTAGATGAGGACGAGTTTGTAACGCTGGAGCGCCATTCCGTGGAGGAATTGACGAAAATGATCCTGGAGGGTAAGATTGTGGACGCCAAGACAATTGCCGCCATCCTGGCATATAAGGCTAAGGTTGGATTATAGATGAAGGGAAAATAAAGAGAGGAAATTCTATTTTCCTCCCGGAAGCTTGTTCTATTATACCGGAATTGACATATTAATGTTATAGATCGTGATGATTGGTAGGCAGGGTATATGAAACAGCATAAGCTTTCTCTAGGCAATTTTAATATGATTCAAATAGCAGTATTACTTCTGGTCTTTGGACTGGTTGCAGGAGTTTTATATGCTAACCTTTTTCAGGACAATTATATCGGATCGTTGAAGGAATATGAGGGAAGTGTAATCACAGGGATTACGACCCAGAGCATTAATTATTCCGGCCTGTTCCGGTATATACTCAGTAAGAACCTCGAAGAGTTTATTATATTCTGGTTGTTGGCAATAACAGTCCTGGGAATTCCCTATATGGCATTTAAGATAACAGCAGTAGGCTTTCACGCAGGCTTTTTGATTTCAGCTTTGACAATTCAATATGGGTGGAAGGGCGGATTGGTCGTATTCGTTTCAATCCTTCCCCATGGGCTTTTATATATCCCAATCGCTTTAATCTGCTTATATAAAGGCTTTGAAGTGAATCGGACGATCTACCAGGAGAACCGTTCTCATTTCCGTGGAATTACAAAGCTTATGCAATCCAATCTTTTGCTTTTGCTCATTTTGGCGGCAGCGTTGCTGCTGGCATGTTTTCTGGAGGCGTATCCGGGCGCTTACCTTTTGAAAAAAGCCCTTGGTATCTTATGGAAGTAGCAGTAAGAGGTTTATCCCTGTCCAATACGAATCTCCAATAAGAAGCCTTAACCAAAACGATTTTGGAAAAGACCAAATATAAAAGCCTTTTCCAGGGTAGTTTTGGAGGCTTCTAAATGGAGGTCCGTCTTTAAGGAGGAAGGAAATGGAACAGTATATCAATGATTTTCTCGTGTATATGAAGGAAGTTAAGGGTGCATCCAAAAACACCCTGCAGGCTTATCAAAATGACCTGAAAAAACTAATGCTTTTCTTAGAGAAACAAAATATCAGTTCTATTACAAAAATCAGTGAGACTAGTTTGAATTCCTACGTGCTTACCCTGGAAAAGGAAGGCTTTTCGCCTGCCTCAGTCACGAGAAACATAGCGGCGATGAAAGCATTTGTGCTATATCTTATAAAGCAGCAGCTCATACAGGGGGATCCTTCCGAGCGGATTAAGCCGCCGAAGGTGCAAAAGAAGGTGCCCCAGGTAATTGAGGTATCCCTGGTTGATAAGCTGTTGGCACAGCCTGATGTGAAGACCAGGAAAGGGATCCGCGACCGGGCCATCCTGGAGCTTATGTATGCCACCGGAGTTAAGGTATCCGAGATGGCGGCGATTAAAGTGACGGATGTGAACTTATCTGCAAGATATATTACCTGCGGGGAAAGAAGGGAGCGGATCGTACCCTTTGGAAAAGCTGCAAAGTCCTCCTTGCAGGAGTATTTGGACATAAGATCCCAGAGCTTTGATAAGCAGCGGGGCAGCGAATACCTGTTTTTAAATACCAACGGGGAGCAGCTCAGCAGACAGGGGCTGTGGAAGATTTTAAAAACCTATGCAAGGGCAGCGGGCATGCAGGAAATTAACCCGAATGCCATCCGGCATTCCTTTGCGGCACATATGATTGACAATGGGGCGGATCTGGGCAGTGTCCAGGAATTCTTAGGCCATGCCGACATTGCCACAACCCAATTATATCTGTCACACAGCTATAAGAACAGCCGGGAAGTATATATGAATACCCATCCAAGAGCTTAAGGACTGGGGATGAAAATAAGATGAACCGGCAAGCTGCTTTACTTGTTCTGAATATATGGAGAAAGGTTGCCATAGACTGAAACCCATCCGGTCTATGGCAACCTTTCATATTTTATAGCTTTTTTATAGCTTTGTAATCAGGAACCTAATTATATGCTGTCGGCAATTGTATAGATTAATTTTTCGGAATCCTCCCAACCAAGGCATGGATCGGTGATGGATTTACCGTAAACATGGTCCGAAACCTTCTGGGTGCCGCCCTTGATATAGCTTTCTACCATAACGCCCTTCACAAGCTTGGCGATATCCTGGGATAATCTGCGGCTGTGAAGAACCTCTTTTACGATACGGGTCTGTTCCTTATATTTTTTATTGGAATTGGCATGGTTGGCATCAATGATGGCCGCATGGTTTAATAAATCACGCTCCTGATACATGGAGAACAGCAGGTTAAGATCCTCGTAGTGGTAATTAGGCAGGCTCTGGCCATGCTTGTTCACGGCGCCCCTTAAGATGGTATGGGCAAGCTCGTTGCCGGAGGTGTTAACCTCCCAGGTGCGGTAAAGAAAGGTGTGCTTAGCCTGGGCAGCAACAACGGAGTTTAACATAACGGAGAAGTCACCACTGGTGGGATTCTTCATGCCTGCCGGAACATCCATGCCGCTGATGGTAAGACGGTGCTGCTGGTCCTCAACGGAACGGGCACCGACAGCCACGTAGGATAGGATGTCTTCCACATAGGGCCAGTTTTCAGGATAGAGCATCTCATCCGCAGCAGTAAGCCCGCTTTCAGCAATCGCGCGCAGATGCATCTTTCTCATGGCAATCAGGCCTTCCTGCAGATCCGGTTCCTTCTCGGGATCCGGCTGGTGGACGATTCCCTTATATCCCTCCCCGGTGGTTCTGGGCTTATTGGTATAAATTCTTGGAATTAGGATAACCTTATCCTCCACCTTTTCCTGGACCTTCGCAAGGCGGGAGATATAGTCACATACTGCATCCTCGTTATCGGCAGAGCAGGGTCCGATGATTACAAGGAATTTATCTGAAGCGCCGGTAATGACATCTTTAATCTGTTGGTCACGTTCCTTTTTACGAAGCACATCTCTTTCCGGCAGCGGATAAGCCTCTACCAGCTCCTCCGGTGAGATGACTTTTTTTATAAATTCAAAACTCATTTTATCGATCTCCCTCGTATTTTGTTGATTTATTTTATCTTGTTTTTCCCGGTACGTCAATCACTTCCTTGAAAATGTGCCTAAATGTACTGTAATACGGTGCCAGGCAGGTGGGGGGTAATATGGTCCTATCAACTATATGATGTATTCCAGGCCGGGAGATGAGGGATGCTTAAATTTCAGAAAAATCCCGGGACAGGATAGGCTTTTTTAAAATTATGGTATATAATATATGTTGAAAAGTGGTATTTTTAACTCCTCATAAAGGCGCTATTCCCGCGCTGTATGAAGTGGCCTATGGTACACTGGGTATCAATATGTTTTATGTACTTGAACAAAAATTACCGTAGTTCGGGGCTTTTGGCCCCGTGACCACGAGTTTTATTACGGAGGTATTTGCCTATGAAAATGTATGATTTAATTAATAAAAAGAAGAATAAAGAGCGCCTGACCCAGGAGGAGATTGAATTTATCGTGAAAGGCTATACGGAAGGTACGGTTCCGGATTACCAGATGTCAGCTTTTTTAATGGCCGTATGCTTGAACGGAATGGATCATGAGGAGACGGCGGCGCTGACCGTTGCCATGGCCCACAGCGGGGATCTTCTGGATCTTTCCAAAATCCATGGGGTTAAGGTGGATAAACACAGCACTGGCGGTGTAGGCGACAAAACCTCCCTGGTACTGGGGCCGCTGGTGGCATCCCTTGGAATTCCGGTGGCTAAAATGTCCGGACGCGGACTTGGACATACCGGCGGAACCATTGATAAGCTGGAGAGCTTTCCAGGGTTTTCAACTACAATTACAACGGAGCAATTTATCGAAAATGTAAATACCATCAAGATGGCAATCGTAGGCCAGACGGCGAATCTGGCGCCGGCGGACAAGAAGATTTATGCCCTTAGGGATGTGACCGCCACGGTTGATAATCTCTCCCTGATTGCCAGCAGTATCATGAGCAAAAAGATTGCTTCCGGCTCTGACGTCATAGTGCTGGATGTGAAGACCGGCAGTGGTGCCTTTATGAAAACCCTGGAGGATTCCCTGGCCTTAGCCCAGGAAATGGTACAGATCGGAACCATTGCGGGAAGGAAAACCTCTGCGGTGATCACGGATATGAACCAGCCCTTAGGGAATGCGGTCGGCAATACCCTGGAGGTAATCGAGGCCATCGATACCTTGCGGGGGGAAGGCCCAAAGGATCTGCTGGAGGTCAGCATGATCCTGGCTTCCTATATGCTTGTGGGGGCGGAGGTAGCAAGGGATGTGGAGGAAGCCGGGAAGCTTCTTGCACAAAAGCTGGAGGATGGAAGTGCCTTAAGTAAGTTTGCGGAATTTGTCCGGGCGCAGGGAGGTGACAACGGGCCGGTTTTCCATACGGAGCTGTTTGCCAAAGCGGGTCTGGAGGAAGAAGTAGCTGCCCCGGAGCAAGGGTACATCACCTATATCCATACGGATGAAGTGGGGATGACGTCCTTAGTGCTTGGCGGCGGAAGGGAAACCAAGGAAAGCACAATCGACATCAGTGTCGGTGTAAAGATCCATAAGAAGCTGGGAGACCATGTTGTAAAGGGGGAAGCCCTTGCAACCCTGTATGCAAATGATGGGAATAAACTGAGGGAGGCAAAGCAGCGCTTATTAAACGCCTATGTCATCGGGGAAAATAAAATAGAAAAGCCAAAGACGGTCTACGCAATTGTAACGAAGGACGGGGTAACAAGATTCTAAGGGAAATTTCGGGAAAGTCTAAGGGAAAGCTTTAAGGGAAGCTTTAAGGAAACGTTTTATGGAGAAGTTTTATGGAAAAGTTTTATGGAAATTCCTAGGGACAAGAGCCGAAATGTGAGATCACAAGGGATGGAACGGGTTTTTTAACCGGGGTTTGTGATTTTATGTTTTTAGCAATACAGTTTTTCAAGTATAATACATAGAATGTATTAAAACTGGAAGAAAAAGCTGGATGCTGATATGAGTCGAAGCAATTGTAAAAAACCGTTCCATTTCAATATAATAAAGCTTTTTATATTCGCCCTGATTGTTGTCGTTCTGGGGAGGTTTGTTTATATGAATTCCTCCCTGTTTTACCGGAAGCTGGTTGTGCTGCCCTTTGTGCTGCATTTGAATGAAAGGGATCTGTACCTGATCAAGGGAGAGGAATTCCACCTCTATGTCTTTGGCATCAATAAGCGGGTCTCCTTTTATTCCACCAATTTTAAGGTGGCCGAGGTCAACTTTAATGGGAGGGTATTTGGCTATCAGACCGGCAAGGCATTTATTATAGCTGAGGTGGACAACAAGGAGTTAAAATGCAGGGTTCATGTCATCGACATTAATAAAAAGACCCTCCGGCTGAAAAAAGGGGATTCCTACCGACTGAAAATCCGGGGCACCCCTTCCTTTGTGCGCTGGAAAAGCGGTGACACCAGGGTGGCCGAGGTCAGCCTCCTCGGTAATGTAAAAGCAGTAGCAAAAGGAAAGACTGTAATAGTAGCAAAGGTAAAGGGAAAAATCCTCACCTGTAACGTCATTGTGGAGGAGTAATAAGGAGGCTTTAAGAAAGTAGACAAATTTATCAAAGTATGGTCTAAAAACAAGGGGCATGGATTAAAATATAATAATCGAGATATTCAGATTCAACCGTCTATTCGGTGGGATGGAGGTAATTTTGAAGAGGCTTTTTGCAGTATTATTAATTGGGTCTATGCTCTTATTGTCGCTTAATCCGATAACCATTTACGCGGAGAGTAGCGTGAAACAAGTCCCGCAGAACATCTATGGGCCTTTGGAACAGAAGGATAGCAAGGAGGCACAGGTAACAGCAACCGTAGAGCCGAAGATTGACATCAGCTCAACAGCGGCAGTGCTGATTGAGGGCTCCACTGGAACAGTCATTTATGATAAAAATAAGGATGAACGCCTGAGACCGGCAAGTATAACAAAGATCATGACTATGCTGCTGATTTTTGAAGCGCTGGATGCCGGGCAGATCCAACTGACGGACGAGGTCAGTGTCAGCGAACACGCAGCCTCCATGGGAGGCTCCCAGGTATATTTGGAGCCGAATGAGACACAGACGGTGGATACCATGATAAAATGCATCAGCATCGCCAGCGCAAATGATGCCTGCGTTGCGATGGCTGAACTGATCAACGGCTCGGAAGAGGAATTTGTGGCAAAGATGAACCAGAGGGCAAAAGAGCTGGGAATGACCAATACCAATTTTGTAAACAGCTGCGGCCTGGACGTGGATAACCATTATTCCTCTGCCTATGACGTGGCCCTAATGTCCAAGGAATTAATAACAAAGCATCCGGAGGTCAGCAATTACGCCACCGTATGGATGGATACCATTATCCATACCACAAAGAAGGGGCAGAGTGAATTTGGTTTAACGAACACCAATAAGCTGGTTAAGTTCTATTCCGGCATTACAGGCTTAAAGACCGGATCGACAGGTCTGGCAAAATATTGTTTATCAGCTACTGCAAAACGGGGCGACATGGATCTGATCGCAGTAATTATGGCAGCACCGGATACAAAGACGAGATTTGCGGAGGCATCCAAGCTCTTAAATTATGGCTTTGCCAACTATAGTATCTACAAGGATAATGCTTCCGATATTACCATTGAGCCTGTAATTGTAAAGAAAGGAACAGAGGATACGGTACAGGGCCAGATCGGCGGGGAATTCTCCTATTTGTGCACTAAGGGAAAGACAACTGACATGATCCGCAAGGAAGTAGTCTTGTCGGATGAGCTCCAGGCTCCCATTGCAGAGAAGGATAAAATCGGTGAGATTGTATATTACTATGATAATGAAGAAATAGGCAGGATCGATATTCTGGCCTCCCAGGCTGTTGATAAGGCCAAATTAAAGGATTGCCTGTGGAAGATGATGCAAAAATATTTCATGAAAACAACGGGTTAGAAAAAAGCTATCCTAATTTCAGCCTTTTGCCCTTTGTTTATCTTGAGTTCATAAAGGTAGGTTATTATAGGAAACAAATAGTAAGAGAAACCAATCTATAACAATGGAGGAAAGAGAATGAAAAATATCCTAAAGAAATTGATAGTCGCAGTGATGGTTCTGTCCATGCTTTCCATGGCCGGCCTTCCCGTCCTGGGCAATACCGTTACAGTCCAAGCAGCAGTAAAATTAAGCTCTGCCTCATTGAAGCTGAAGGTCGGACAATCAAAGCAGCTGAAGGTAACAGGAACAAAAGCCAAGGTGGCTTGGAAATCAAGCAATAAGAAGGTTGCCACCGTCACTGCCAAAGGAAAAGTAACTGCTGTTGCAGAAGGCACCGCAGTAATATCGGCAACGGTGAATAAGAAAGCATACTCCTGCATGGTAATGGTGAAATACCCGGAAAATCCTTATTTATCGAAGGCGGATTTCACTGCTAAGGAGGTTGCCATAGGAGATGTGAATATTGTTATCCCGAAGGAATGGAAGCTCACGGTAACTGAAGCGGAGGAGAATACAAATATCGGAACCTTCTCCACCAGTAAGCAGCCGAACCTCATGAATGTATACGTGCAAAAAACAGGAGAACCGGCTCCGGATTACAAAACAGCAAAAGCAGAATTAGAAGCCAGGTTTTCACCGGAAAGTATCATGGGAGGTCTGGCAGAAACGGAGCAGGGGAAGCACATCACCATTGAAGACATGAAATCCAGTGATCTTAAAACTGCAAATGGAACAGCTCTGGTATCCCAGATGAAAATAAAGTATTATGGAACCGAGATGAACCAGAAGGCCTATGCACTTATGATTGATAACTATGCTATTATTATTACATATACCGATACTGCTTCCAGTGATTTGCAGAAGAAAGCCGAATTTGCCCTCAATTCACTCCGTGTCAAATAATAAAGAAGATAATAGTTCATATGGAACTTCCACCCTTTCCCTACTTCTTTTGAAGTATCAGGGTGGTTTTTCTATGTATGGCTTCTTACAAAAGTAAAACTAATGTAAGGAACGCCAAAAGGAACATGGCAACTACCAATTAGCATAGTAAATATACTTGTAAGTTGTGGTAAAATAAAGTATACTACTCTAGCATGATGGCGTGGGTTGAAATGCTATGGGCAAATTTAAAATGTTATAAATGGATTGAAATGTTGTAAGCGAATTGAAACATTGTAAACAAAATTGAAATGTTGTAAATGAATTGAAATGTTGTAAATGGATTGAAATGTTATGCTAGATTGAAATATGACAGGGCGAATGGAAAGTGGCAGAAATAGAAAGGGGTTCTCATGCAGACAGGTCAAATTATTGTAGGACTCATCATACTGATTTTGATATGGACATTGATCGAACAAAAGCTGCTGGTTACAAAGCACTTCATAATAAAGTCCCCGAAGCTTCCCAAGGAATGGGACGGGACAAAGCTTGTTGTATTGGCTGATTTACACAACTGTTCCTTTGGAAAGAATAACAGGCGGTTGGTGAAAAAAATTGATAAGCTGGCTCCGGAGTATATTCTCGTCGCAGGAGATATGATAAATAAGAGGTCTGCCTGCTATCCAAGCAATGGCTTTTCATTATTGGAGAGTCTGGCAAAAAAATATAAAATATATTATTCCTATGGAAACCATGAGCAAAGGTTCGTAAAGGCTGAAGGCTCCATTGAGGAAAAAGGAAAAGAGACTGATGTGGAGCTGCCAAAGGAGCTTTTCGACTCCTGGATGGAATATAAGGAGGAATTAATCCGCCAGGACATCACCTTTTTGGATAATGAAAGGGTATGCCTGACCAAAAACGGGGTTCCGCTTTGCATTACCGGTGTGTCCCTGGGGTTGGAATATTTCGGAAGGCACACGCTCAAGGAACTGGATCCGGGATATTTAAAAAAGAGAATTGGTAAAAAGAGAAAAAATGAGTTCCAAATCCTGATGGCCCACAACCCATTTTATTTTAAGGATTATATGGATTGGGGCGCGGATTTGGTGGTATCCGGGCATGTCCACGGAGGAATGGTCCGCCTGCCTGGAATAGGCGGCCTTCTTTCACCCCAGGTGAAATTTTTTCCTAAATATCATTCTGGGCTATATAGGAAAAAGGATAAGGTAATGGTGGTGTCAAGAGGTCTTGGCTCCCATTCCGTCATGCCCCGCTTATTTAACATCCCGGAGATCATCTCCCTTAGGTTGGAAAAAGAATAGAAGCTTCAAATTCAGCATATAAGGAGTGAAAGGAGTAACATGGGTATTCCCGTAAAATTAGAAGCCTTTGAAGGTCCACTGGACCTGCTGCTTCATTTAATTGATAAAAATAAAATCAATATTTATGATATTCCTATCGTTGTAATCACAGAGCAATATCTGGAGTATATCAGACAAATGGAAACCAAAAACCTTGAGATCATGAGCGAGTTTCTGGTAATGGCGGCGACCCTGGTAAACATCAAATCCAAAATGCTGTTGCCGGCTCCTGAAACAGAGGAGGAAGAGACCGTGGATCCCAGGCAGGAGCTGGTGGCGCGCCTGCTTGAGTATAAGATGTATAAATACATCTCGGAGGAGCTTAAGGACAAGCAGATGGATGCCTCAAGGGCTTTATTTAAACAGCCTACCATTCCCCAGGAAATAGCAGAATATAGGGAGGATATCAATGTAGAGGAACTGCTCAGTGATTTGACACTGTCAAAGCTCCATGAGATATTCCGGTCAATCGTTAAAAAACAAGTGGACAAGATTGATCCGATCCGCAGTAAATTTGGTAAGATAGAGAAGGAAGATGTAAACCTTGCCGTAAAATTTGCACATATCCAGGAATACGGGCTGAAGCACCGGCATTTTTCCTTCCGCAATTTATTGGAAGCACAAATGAGTAAGATGGAAGTGATTGTTACTTTCCTGAGCATTCTTGAACTGATCAAGATTGGGAGGATTAAGACCACACAGGAAGGTTTATTTGATGATATCATCATCACCTACCTGGCAAATGATATCGTACAAATGGAGGAGGCAAGCTTTTAATGGAACTTAAGGTGGTAGAGGCGCAGATTGAGGCCATATTATTTACGATGGGGGAAGCTGTGGAGCTGGAGCGCATTGCAGGTGCAGTTGACCACGATCCGGAGACGACCAGGAAGATCCTACATAATATGATGGACCGTTATGAGGAGGAAGAACGGGGAATCCATATCATAGAGCTGGATGGGGCATACCAGCTCTGTACAAAATCCCAGATGTATGAAACGATCATCAAGATTACCCATATTCCAAAAAAGCATGTTTTGACGGATGTTTTATTAGAGACCCTATCAATTATTGCATATAAGCAGCCGATTACAAAGCTTCAGATTGAACAGATCCGGGGTGTGAAATCAGACCATGCGGTAAATAAGCTGGTGGAATATAACCTGATCTGTGAGCTGGGCAGGATGGATGTGCCGGGCAGACCCATTTTGTTCGGTACGACAGAAGAGTTTTTACGGAGCTTTGGATTGCAGTCGCTGGATGCATTACCGGTGATAAATCCGGAGAAGGTGGAAGATTTTAAATTGGAAGCGGAAGAGGAAATGCAGTTAAAGCTGGATATTTAGACCCTTTCATTGCATGAATGTAGAAAGAAGGAGTGATTCATTTGGACAGCATGGAGGAACAGAAATATTTACCGGCATTCCAAGAGACGGAGAAGCCGGAAGGAAATGCCTGGCTGCTTGCGATAGAGAACAGAAGAATATTGATGAAGAACCTTGGGGACAGGATGTCTGTCCCTGACAGGGACGAGCTAAAGAGCATTCTTCTGGAAAATATAAAAGAAGACGTAAGAAAAGTTATAACAGGCGATACAGAAGAAAAGGATAAAGAAGATAAAGAAAAAGATAAAAATACAGGAGAAAATACAGAAGAAAATATAGAAGAAAATATAGAAGACATAACAGAAGATATAACAGAAGACATAACAGAAGAGTATATTGGCAGCTATGGCGGGCATGATTGTTATTGTATCAGGATCAATGAGAACGGGGAATGGCCGGAGGGCTTTCAGCTGGTAGAGCTCAGGGAGCTTACTGCCCTGACCGGTGACCCGGGCTTATTCATTCTGTCAGGCGCGGCGAACCACATACTCCATTGGAGGAGCATGAACCGGTATTGTGGCCGCTGCGGACATAGGACGGAGGAAAAAAAGGACGAGAGAGCCATGGCCTGCAGCAACTGCGGCAACGTCATCTATCCCCGGATATCCCCGGCAACCATTACGGCAATCCTTCGGGGGAATCAGATCCTCCTGGCACATAACCGTAATTTTGGACAGGGTTTATACAGCCTGATTGCAGGCTATGTGGAACCGGGGGAGAGCCTGGAGCAATGTGTGGAGCGGGAAATTAAGGAAGAGGTCGGGATCAGGGTAAAGAATATCCGCTATTTCAGCAGCCAGCCCTGGTCATTTCCTGATTCACTGATGGTCGCTTTTGTTGCAGAGTATGACAGTGGTGAGGTTGAAGTAGATAAGATTGAGATCGAAGATGCCAGATGGTATTCGGCGGAGGATTTGCCCCTAATACCGAATACGGACAGTGTTGCAGGGAAAATGATACGTTGGTTTTACGGGCAGTATATAAAAGAAGAATAGGTTAAAAAACATGTGGGTAGGCAGTTCAATTAAGGGTTGGACTGTCTTTTATTATGTAGGTTAGCGAGGTTTTATCGGAATTATGCCCACTTATAGTCAAAAGTAACAGTAATACTAAACACAAGGTTTAATAATAGTAAAAATAATGCTTGCAAGTTTGTATACATTTTTGTATAATAGTCCATGCTGTTAAATATAAAATGCTAGTTTGCCCCACCTTTATTTTATGGAAACGGAGAAATTAAGGGCAAAACTACATAGGGAAAGGTTGTGGTTAGGAGTGGATAAAAAGCTCACGCTGTACGGCTTTAACAACCTCACAAAAACACTTAGCTTCAACATTTATGATGTATGCTATGCTAAAAGTGAGAGAGAACAGAAGGATTACATTGCTTATATCGATGAACAGTATAATTCGGAACGTTTAACGAAGATTCTTGTGGACGTTACGGATATGATCGGTGCGCATATTTTAAATATATCAAAGCAGGATTATGATCCGCAGGGTGCTTCCGTAAACATCCTGATCGCAGAGGGCTCCTTGTCCTCCGGCTATATTGATGAGTCCTGTAACCAGGGAAAATACATGAAATCACCCTCGGATATGTCGGTAAAGGAGACAGTAGCCAGGGATACGGTACACGCCCATCTGGATAAGAGCCACGTAACGGTGCACACCTTCCCGGAGCATCACCCGGATAATTCCATCTCTACCTTCCGTGTGGATATTGATGTATCCACCTGTGGTGAGATATCCCCGCTGAATGCCTTGGATTATCTGATAAGCAGCTTTGACTCTGATATTATCACCATAGACTACCGTGTCCGGGGCTTTACCAGGGATCTTCACGGAATGAAATATTTTATAGATCACGATATTACCTCCATCCAGGATTATATCGATGACAATACCTTAACCAGATATGATGCGATTGATGTCAATGTATATCAGTCTAATATTTTCCATACCAAGATGCTGATTAAGGAAATCGAATTGCAGAACTATCTTTTTAATAAGGATGTGTATGAGCTGCCGCCGAAGCAGAGGCTGGATATCACGAACAGCCTGCGCAAGGAAATGATAGAGATTTTCAGCGGCATGAACATTTATTAACGGAAATTAGAGGTTTGACATGAAATACACACAACAGAATTCACCGATATATGAAGCATTGTTGAAACATAAAAAAAACCGTGTGGTACCCTTTGATGTACCCGGCCATAAGGGCGGAAGAGGAATCCCTGAGCTGACCGAATTTTTAGGGGCAGATTGTCTGAAGGTTGACGTAAATTCCATGAAACCTCTGGACAATCTGATCCATCCGGTATCGGTAATAAAAGCTGCTGAGGAACTGGCCGCTGAGGCGTTTGGTGCAGATGCAGCTTTTTTTATGGTGGGCGGAACGACTGCGGCAGTCCAGGCAATGATTATGTCCACCTGTAAAGCAGGGGACAAGATCAT
>JARKQP010000048.1 GCA_029974875.1 Mobilitalea sp. | reverse complement strand
CGCATCCCGGCCTTCCAGTAAAATATCATATTTACTGTAGTATTCATCAACCAGAAGATCAATGTCACTCTTTGATACTGCTTGCACATATTCTGCAATATCCGTGATATTATATGCGTCAATTTCCCATCCGAATTTAATCTGGGCCTCTACCTTATCACCCTCGGTTACGGCGACATTTCTCATATTGTCACCGACACGCAGGATCCTGATATGGCTGCTTTCAATCACACCGATTGCGGTTCTCATCCAGTCTGCAATCCGTTTCTGGATCTCCGCGTCATTCCAGTAACCTACAATTACCTTACGCTCAATGCCCATGCGGCTGACCATGTGTCCAAACTCACGGTCACCGTGTGCGGACTGGTTTGTATTCATGAAGTCCATATCAATGCTGTCATAGGGAATCTCTTCGTTAAATTGTGTATGCAGATGGAGCAGTGGTTTTCTGTATTCCTGAAGGCCTAGGATCCAGGACTTTGCCGGTGAAAAGGTATGCATCCAGGTGATAACACCGGCGCAGCTTTCATCTCCATTTGCTTCATTAAATATTTTACGGATGGATACATTGTCAATTAAGGTTGGTTTTAAAATAACCTCAAAGGGTAAATTCCCTGATTTATTCAATGCTTCAACAATAATTCCTGAATGCTCTGCAATCTCTCTCAGGCATTCATCGCCGTATAATGATTGGGAACCGGTTGCAAACCAGAATTTGTATTCCTTACTCTTTAACATTGTACAATCCTCCTTCTTTTTGGGGCTCTGCCTCCTTCTCTTCTCAGGGGCTTCACCTCTTTTTTTCATTGTACAACATGCCGTCCGGCCTTACAATTGCCCTATCCTACCGTTCTTTCAGAAAAGTTACCTATTCCTACTTCACCTTTCATTTCTTTTAACTCTGCTTCCGGTGCTTTGACGGGGTGACGCCATAGCGCTCCGTGAATATCTTATAGAAGTACCCCTTATTATGATATCCCACCTGGTTTGCCACCTCTTCCACCGTCAGCTTTGAATTGCGCAACAGCTTATCCGCCTGCGTCAGCCGGATATTCTGTACGTATTCGGAATAGGTCATTCCTGCCTTTTCCTTTAACAGCCGGTTGTAATAATCCTCGTTAAAATGAAATTTCTTTACCAGCTCCTTGATTGTGATATCCGTATAATGCTCCTGGATGTAGTTTGTAATTTCCATAAAGGCGATCCAGTTCATCTTCTTTCTCTGTTCATTTGATAAGGAAAAGTCATATTCGGAGCTGATATAATGGAGGATCCGCATTAATAGCCCTTTGCAGATATATTTTGAGGCTTCATCCCGCTGTTCCAGCTCCAGCAGCAGGGACAGCAAAAGCCCCTCCATCTGCCCGTCCTCCGGATTCTTAGGCCTAAAATGCAGGAATTGCTGGACATCCTTTTGCTTTAGGAGAGCCATCCGCAGAAAATGCAGGATACTTTCCTCTTCAATTTTACCGACCATTACCTCGTCAAATATCTCATTCGCCAAGCCGATAAAAATAATGGTACTGTTGCTATCAAAAAGATAATCCTGGTGGAGACAGTTCTTATCAATCAGGCAGATCTCACCCTTCTTAAACTGGATATCCTGCCCCATGATCTTCTGCATAAACTCACCCTCGACCACATAGGCTAATTCAATGTAATCATGGGTATGAAATTGGGTCTTTTCCCCTGACTGAAAGGTGTCCTGGTAGGAGAAGGCCGGTTCATAGGGCTTGATGGTGGCATGGAGGCGGCTTCCCTGCTCCAGCTTCCAGCAAAGCAGGAAGATTCCCTCCTTGTAGGCCTGCGGGAAGGTCTTAACCTCCACCTGGTCAAGGGAGTATTCCGGGCGCATGATCCGGCGTCCGATTTTCTCATTATCTACCTTATTCTGCTCCAGCTTTGTTATTTTATTACAATATTCTATGAGTTTCATTGATCCACCTCAATTGTTTACCATCCACTCCCTGTATACACTGCTTTCATCCACTGCCTTCATCCATCTTTATGCCGCATATTTCTGTATCCGCAGCCTTCATTCCTTTATTCCATACATCTACCATTTACTTCATACATTTATTTCGCCTGCCGCCTTCATCCGCCTTTTACTTCATATATTTATTCCAGCCGCCACCCTCATCCGACTTTTACTTTATACACTTATTCCAGCTGCCGCCTTCATCCGTCTTTTATTTTCATACATTTTTTTATCTGCGCTTTCCAGCATCTCCAAAAGTGAGTCTCCTATACACTCATGTCCACTGGCGTATTGGATTTCAAATTTACTCTCCGCCCGGTTAAATTCATCCACTTCTTTTTTGATATCTCCCAGAAGGCGCTGGATCATTTCCTCGCTATAATCACGTACAATCCATAGGAATTCATCCCCGCCGTAACGACCCACGAATACTTTTTTATTGCTGAATTTATACAAAATTCCAGCAAAGGCCTTGATCAGTTTATCCCCCATACTGTGTCCCAGCTCATCATTGACCTTTTTCAGGTTATTTAAATCCATCATAATGACACAATAGGATGATGCTTTCATATCAACCGGATACCAGAGCAGCTCCTCGCAGCTTCTTCTTCCCGGAATTCCAGTAAGCTTGTCCAGGTATGCCGCCGTACTGAGCTCCTTATTCCTGCGCACAAGCACAAACTCGTAATAGGTCTGCTGGAAGGATATGAGGATCAGGGCTAGAATACTGATGGATAAAAGAATTTCATTGATCCGCAGTTTCCCTGCCTTTTCTTCTGAATATAACTCCACCAGGCCGACCATTTCATTGGAGCTGTTAAAATAATCCTCACTCAGCTTCATTAACCCTTCCGGCTCTTCGCCCTTCTTGCGGTATTCCTGGATCGAGGACTTTAGCTCCTCCCACTGTACCAATAAGGAATTGAGCTGTATTAAATATTCTTCCTTTTTTAGCTTAACCAGCCTGTATTTTCCTCCGCCATAGCGGAGATCATGGATAATCTCATCCAAGTACCCAATTAACTCATCATTTGGTTGTCCTGAAAGCTCCAATTTCACCAGCCTTTGGGTTGCTCCCCTGAGGATGCCCGTGTAATTGATCACCCTGCCCGTACTCTGCATTATGTTTATTAAATAAAATGTGTCAAACATCAATACCGCAACAAAAACTACTATAATCAACTGTGCTATTTTGTTTCCTGACCGCTGGATTTGTTTCAAGTAGTGTTCTCCTTCCGCAACAGCTTCATTTTTCTTTTGTATTATTGATTTTTCTTATGATGTTCTATATAATGAAGTACAAGCTAACCACCTAGAAAGGATCTGTTATGAATAAAGTAAAACGTATCTCCGCCATCATCGGTATTATTTTTATTGCCTCCATGTATATACTCTTTTTTATATCCTCCTTTTTTGCTACTGAATATTCCAATGGTTTATTTATCGCCTGCTTGTTCAGTACTATTGTAATACCCATCATCCTTTGGTTTTTCCAGGTCTTTTATAAGCTGGCACATAAAAAGGATACGGATAGCGACCCTGATAATAAGGAAGTATAAATGCAATACCAGGCATTATAAGGAAGGGGAATCAGCTACGCTATTCCCCTTTTATTTTTTTAAAGTATTCCTGTATCTGCTTCTCATATCCGTTGTCGGACGGAACGTAAAATACACGGTCCTTTATTTCGTCCGGCAGGTATTGCTGCTCCACATAGTGGTTTTCGTAGCTATGGGCATATTTATACCCCAGCCCATGTCCCAGCTTCGTAGCTCCCTTATAGTGGGAATCCATAAGATAGACCGGTATCGTGGCCGTCTTTTCATTCTGTACAACAGACATTGCCTCATCAATGGCGCAGATTGCGGAATTACTCTTAGGTGCACAGGCAACATAAGCTGCCGCCTGGGCTAGGACAATCCGTGCCTCCGGCATACCAAGACGCTCCACGGCCAAAGCTGCCGAGGTTGCCACTACCAGTGCATTGGGATCTGCATTTGAAACATCCTCCGCGGCACAGATCATAATCCTTCTCGCAATAAATGCAACCGCCTCCCCGGCATATAGCATCCGGGCAAGATAATAGATAGCCGCATCCGGGTCTGAGCCCCGCATGCTTTTAATAAATGCGGAGATGGTATCATAATGGTTGTCCCCATCCTTGTCATACCGGAGCACCCGTTTTTGAATACATTCGGAAGCCACAGGCAATGTGATATGGATTTTTCCATCCTCCGACCGCCCCGTGGTAAGGACACCGATCTCTATTGCATTTAAAGCCGACCTTGCATCCCCGTTTGCGATGTCTGCCAGAAACTCCAGGGCGTCCTCTTCAATTACCGCAGCATACACTCCCAGTCCCTTTTCCCGGTCATCCACTGCTCTTAGCAGCAAGGTTTTGATGTCCTCTTTATCTAACGGCTTTAATTCAAAGATAATGGAACGTGAAAGTAAAGCTGAGTTCACCTCAAAATAAGGATTCTCCGTAGTTGCTCCAATTAAGATGATGGTCCCGTCTTCTACGAAGGGCAGGAGATAATCCTGCTGCCCTTTATTAAACCGGTGGATCTCGTCGATAAATAATATAGTCCTCTTCCCATACTGACCTATATTATTCTTTGCCTCCCCTACTACTGCCTCCATATCCTTTTTCCCTGCTGCCGTCGCATTAATTTGTGTGAAGATGGAGCTGGTAGTATTTGCAATTACCTTAGCCAGTGTGGTTTTTCCTGTTCCAGGAGGTCCATAAAAGACGATGGAGCTTAGCTTATCCGCCTTAATAGCGCGGTAAAGCAGCTTGTCCTTGCCAATGATATGCCTTTGCCCTACAACCTCCTCCAGGGTCTCAGGACGGAGCCTGGAGGCAAGCGGTGCTTCCTTCTTCATTGTATTATCCCGCATATAATCAAATAAATCCAACCCAATTACCTCCCACAGATACTAAAGTACTGTCTTATATAAATTTTATTGAAAATTTCCTTGAAATGTGCATAATTAAATAGGTATGGAGCATTACCTACGAAAATTTTAGCTGCCCGCGAAATGGCAGATTGGAGCCGACATGAATATTCCTAAAGACCCCCACATCCTATTAAGCTATATCAACACAAAGCTGCGTGACGAATATCATAGCCTGGATGAGCTGTGCAAAGGCCTGAATATAGACCGGAGCCATATTGAAGCCATCCTTTCCTCCATCCATTATACTTATATGAAAGAACTAAACCGGTTCACGGCAGCCTAGTGTGCTGACACGTCCAGCTTTTGGATAACAGTGCTGCCATTTTGCCATCCACTATTTAACAGGCTGGCCTGTAACAGACTTTCTATTGCGATGGAAATGATATATCCTTAAGACCAGAAAAAAGAACAGCATCCCTGCCGCCGCTCCTGTAGTATCAATCAATACATCCTGAAGCTGACCGCTCCGGCCCGGGACAAAGGTCTGATGGAATTCATCTGTAGCTGCATATATGGCTGACAGGGCAACCGGCAGGAAGAATAATCTCCCCAGCCTCTCCCTTAAGCCATGGAAGTAAAAATGAAGGGCAAGGGTTACAGCAAGCAAAGCGTATTCGCAAAAATGAGAGCCCTTCCGTACAAAAAAATTCATTATCTCTAATATTTCGTCCCTTTGTCCTTCATCAAACTGTACCTGTACAGTATTTTCATAAGCGGACAGAAGCTGTCCGGCAATGGTCAGGCTGCTTTCGTTGGAGCTGTCTGCAGGCTTGGATGAAAAGACAAAGATGATAACCATAACAATAATTGCTGGTATCCATGAAACTTTTTTTAATTCCATTGGTGCCTCCAAATAAAAACCTTATGCTATTATATTTAGCCAGCTAGTATAATGATACCAAAGAACCCTTTGAATATCAACATCCCCGTGGAAAACTATTCTTATTATTATTGCAAAATACAAGGAAGGATCCGAAGGTTAGAAGAAATAAAATTAGTGAATAAAGGAGGGACCGGGTCCATGCCAGCACTTTCATTGCAATTTGTGCGGTAGAGGGCATGGGCATACATATGAAAGAAGTATTCTATACTGTCTTTGAAGGTGGTACTGCAGAAACCGTAATGAAGAAATCCAGGTTCATCGCTACCGTCCAGCCTGTCCAGGCAGAGGAGGAAGCAATTGATTTTATCGATGGATTGAAGAAAAAATACTGGGATGCGAGCCATAACTGCTCTGCTTATATTATTGGTACCAAAAACCCCATCCTGCGCTGCTCTGATGACGGAGAGCCAAGTAAAACCGCCGGCAGACCCATGCTGGATGTTTTATTGGCACGTGAGTTAACAAATCTTGTTGTTGTAGTTACCAGGTATTTTGGCGGAACGCTACTCGGAACCGGGGGATTAGTTAAGGCCTACCAATCAGCAACGGTGGAAGGCTTAAACCAGAGTAGGATTATAACCAAACAGCTGGGCATACAGCTTGAGGTTACAACTGACTATAATACCTTGGGGAAGCTTCAGTATCTGGCTGCCCAGGAGCAGATTACCATTTTATCTGCTGATTATACGGAGGACGTTCTGTTACATTTATTGGTACCGCCAAGCAAACTCGACAACTTGTCCATAAAGATGGCTGAGCTGTCCAACGGCTCAGCCATCTTAGAGACCTCAGGGCAAGTGTATTTTACCATGCTGGACGGTAAAGTACATCTCTTTTAAACTAGCGCTGCATTAAGTGGAGCTTTCTCTATGTAGCACTATATCCCTTGCGTTACCAATTCATCCACAATTTCGACCATGGAGATTGGCGTCACTTCATGTTGGCACAGCTTTGTAATAATAGATACAACAACGTCCCTTGACGTTGATATTCCGGTGATTTCATCAGCTTCTACGCTATCATCCAATCGTTTCGTAATTCTAACCCCATAATACGGGGTATTCTGATCAGATTCCAAGCTTCGCTCGGTAAGACAATAGTCTAGCTTCATCACACGTGCATCCTCAAGCAGTACCTCGTTGCTGAAAAGTAACTGTAACTGTTTCATGAATTTTACCCCCAAACATAATATATAACAGAAAACAACTGACGATTTTTATTATACACTGATAATTCCATTTGAAAAGCACTATTTAACGCACCATTTTATCGGCGTCCTTATATTTCGACATTACTCCACGTTTCGTGAATAAGTATCTATTAATACCTTATTTATCATTCGATTTCATGTATATATCTGGTAACTTTTCCTCATAAATGGAACCACTTTTTTTAAATTTTTTGCCCCGAAAAAGGAGAAAATAAAGAGGAAAATACAGAATGAAAAAACGATTAACCATACCGCAGAAATTGGCACCGATAATTTTTCTTTATTTCAGGCCCGGAATGAGGTATAATGGGCATCAGACAAGTAATGTTCTATTGCATTGGAGGTTAGGTTGAAAGAATTAAATTCAATTAACGAAGGGAGGACCGAGTCCATGCCAGCGTTTTCATGGCGCTTTGTGCAGTAAAGGGCATGGACATCATTATGGATTTTAGCAAAAAAGGAATTGAAAATAAACAACATCATATAAAATCAACGTCACGCCGGCTCATTTCAAAAACCAGAATAACCCTCTTCCGCCTATGTATTATGGTGTTCGTGGCCTGCATCATAGTCGGTGCCTTCGCCGGTCTTGGATTTGTTAAGGGATTAATTGACAGCGCCCCGGACATAGCACAGATCGACGTGGTACCCCAGGGCTATACGACTACCGTATATGACCGGGAAGGCAATGAAATCGAGTATCTGGTCGGAGCACATGCGAACAGGGAGTACGTTTACCTGAAGGATTTGCCGGAATACCTTAAATATTGCTTTATCAGCATCGAGGACGAGCGTTTCTACCAGCATGACGGAATTGATGTGCGTGGTATTTTCCGTGCTGCCGTAATCGGGCTGACCACCGGACGTTTTTCCGAGGGAGCCAGTACAATTACTCAGCAGCTGTTGAAAAACCAGGTATTTGACGGGGGGCGTGAAGCAACCTTTTTTGAACGTCTGGAGCGGAAGGTCCAGGAGCAATACCTGGCTGTCCAGCTGGAAAACAAGCTTGACAAGGATACGATCCTTGAATACTACTTAAACAACAGCAACCTTGGCTCAGGAACCTACGGTGTTGAAACCGCAGCCAAGAAGTATTTTAATAAAAATGCAAGGGACCTAACCTTATCCGAATCCGCCGTTATTGCCGCCGTCGCCCAAACACCGGTATATAACAATCCCATCAACTATCCGGAGAAGAATGAGGTAAGAAAAAATGAGATTCTCAAGGAAATGCTAAAGCAGGGACATTGCAGCCAGGAAGAATATGACGCGGCAATGGAGGATGACGTTTATTCCAGGATCCAATCATTAAATTCCAAAACAGACACCACCTCCTACTACAGCTATTTTGTTGATGAATTAATCGAGCAGGTCATGGCGGATTTACAGTCAAAGCTGGGATATACGGAGGCACAGGCCTCCAACCTGATCTACAGCGGCGGCCTGGATATCTATACCACCCAGGATTCGACGATCCAGGATATCTGTGATGATGCTTACGGTGATGAAGCAAATTTCCCGGATATGGGCGTATCCTATTGGGAGTTAACCTACGCCTTGTCCGTCCAGAAAGCAGACGGCTCTACGATACATTACCATACCAATGATTTGCTTGACTATTATAAGGACTATGACGACCCTGACCGGCTGTATGTGGATGACAATGGAAGTAAGTTCTCCGCCCTTTTCCTGGATAAGAAGGATATGCAGGAAAAGATAGATGCTTTCCGCGAGGCAATCGTTGAAGCAGGGGACACCATCCTGGGTGAGAAGGCAACCATGACGATCCAGCCCCAGTCTTCCTTTGTGGTAATGAACCAGTCTAACGGTGAGGTAGCTGCCATCATTGGCGGCCGCGGTGAGAAGGAGGGCAACCGGACCCTGAATAGGGCGACCAACACTTACCGGCAGCCCGGCTCCACCTTTAAGATCCTATCCACCTATTTACCGGCCTTGGACACCGTAGGACTGACCTTAGCCAGCGTACAGGACGACGCCGCCCCCTATTATTACCCCGGTACCGACAGGGAGGTAAATAACTGGACATCCAGCAATGATTATAAGGGTCTTGTTACCCTGCGGCAGGGTATCTATGATTCCATGAATATTGTAACGGTAAAAACCTTTGCAAAGGTAACCCCACAGCTGGGCTATGATTATCTGACGAAGCTTGGAATCACCTCCCTGGTTGAATCCCGGAAGGAAGCGGACGGAAGAATCGTATCCGATATCAATTATCCCATGGCTCTGGGCGGCCTGACGGATGGTGTCAGTAACCTGGAATTAACCGCAGCCTACGCAGCCATTGCAAATAGCGGAGTATACACAAAGCCGGTCTTTTACACTAAGATCGTGGCCCATAACGGAAAAATATTATTAGAAAACAAGCCGCAGAGGGAGCAGGTCATGAAGGAGTCCACTGCCTTCCTGCTAACCAGCGCCATGGAGGATGTTGTGACTAAGGGTACCGGTAAGGCCATAAGATTTACTAAGATCGATATGCCCGTCGCAGGTAAGACCGGCTCCACCTCGAATTACTATGATTTATGGTTTTCCGGCTATACCCCTTATTATACTGCCACCATATGGTCAGGCTTTGACAATAACCGTACCCAGTCAAATACCCTTTATCCGAAGAAGCTTTGGAAAACAATTATGGAACAGGTCCATATTGCAAAGAACCTGGAAACAAAGGATTTCACCATCCCTGATTCCATTGTGACCGCAAAAATTTGTACCAAATCCGGTAAGCTTGCAGTCGACGGCCTATGCAACGAATACCTGGGCGGCAACAGTGTACGGGTCGAATATTTCGCCAAGGGTACGGCTCCTACCGAAAAATGTGACGTCCATGTCCAGGCAAGCGTTTGTACCATATCCCATGATTTGGCCACGGAAAGCTGCCCTCTTCACAGGGTTAAAACCGGCGTATTCCTAAACAAGGAGGAAACCGGCAAGACCGCTGATACACCTTATGTACTGCCTAAAACCTATTGTACCATCCATACAGGCCCGCCGGCTTCAAATACCAATACACCGGGTACTGGCTCAGATCCTGTTACGGATCCCAATACGGATCCCGGCACGGATACGGATCCTGATACAGGTACAGACCCTGATACAGATCCTGATACAAATACGGACGGAGGTACGGATAATGGTGTTAATTTCATAACCGATTACCTGCTGCCATAAAACCAAGCTGGTACAGATCCAGGACACCCATTACCATGACCGGTCCGGATTTGTACCAGCTTTTCTGATAGACTTTTTCTGATAGACTAAAGCAAGCTTATGATTATGTCCACGTCCTAGGCAAAGCATGAAGCGCTATTTCTTTTAACTTTTCATCTTCGAATTAAAGAACCAGGAAGCAATGTAGGCAAAGATCAGTGCGGAGGATATGCCGACGGCAGAGGCAGTAAAGCCTCCCTTAAAAAGCCCTATGAACCCTTCCTTGTCAATGGCTTCCTTCATTCCCTTAAACAGCGCATTTCCAAAGCCTGTCAAGGGAACGCTGGCTCCCGCACCTGCCCATTTTGCAAAGGGCTCATAAATACCGATTGCCCCCAGCACAGAGCCAAGGCAGACCAAAATTACCATTACCCTCCCTGGCATCAGCTTTGTATTATCAAGTAGTATCTGAACTACCGCACAGATAGCTCCTCCAATTAAAAATGCTTTCAGATAATCCATAAATTTTAAACTCCTTTCCGGCCTGGCTATCCCTTAATCAGCCCAAGGCATTACTACCGGCAGCTGATTAATCAGATATAAGCACTGTTTCCTATGGCTAATTTCCCTCGACCATAACTGCATGGGCAATACCGGGCACTGTCTTTCCTTCATTAAAGCTTACCTGTGACAATAATGCTCCGGTCGGAAGGAACAGGACCCGCTTCCATTCCCGGGTCTTTAGCTTCCTGTATATATAGCCCGCAAAGGTTATGGCGGAGCATCCGCATCCGCTTCCCCCTGCATGGGTATCCTGCTTATTCTCATCAAAGATCTCAACGCCGCAGTCCATATGGTTTTTACTGATATCATAGCCAGCCTCCAAAAGCAGGTCGATCAATATCTTTGACCCCACAGCTCCTAAATCTCCTGTAATAATCCTATCATAATGGGAGGGCTGCAGCCCAAAGTCCTCCAGATTCTGCTTAATTGTTTCAAAGGCAGCGGGTGCCATGGCCGCCCCCATATTCATAGAGTCCTTAATACCGTAATCAACAATTTTTCCCGTTGTAACACCCTTAATTACCACATCCGCTTCTGCCGGATTCGAGGTCTTTTTATCCCCATCCGTAATAATAACTGCCCCGCTGCCTGTCACTGTCCAGGTAGCAGAATAAGGCCTTTGGTTACCATAATCCAAGGGGAAGCGGAACTGCTTTTCTGCACCTGCAAAATGGCTGGAGGTAATTGCCAGTATCCTGTCTGCATAGCCCCCATCCACCAGCATGGCTCCGATGGACATCGCTTCACCCATGGTAGAGCACGCACCGTAGATGCCAAGCATCGGTATCTCCAATTCCGCTATTCCAAAGGAGGTGGCAATTAATTGCCCCAACAGGTCCCCTCCCACCAGATACCGGATATCCGAATTCGCTAATCCCGCCTTCATAAGCACTTTTTCCGCGGCCTCTTTCATTAACTCACTTTCCGCTTCCTCCCAGGTATTTTGCCCAAACATCGGATCCTCATTGACAATATCAAACAAAGACCCTAAAGGTCCTTCTGATTCCTTTTTTCCTGCAACTGAAGCCGTTGCTATAATATAGGGGGCATTTTGAAATAAAATGCTCTGTTTTCCAACCATTTTCGTTTGATTACTACCGTTTGACGTCACGCTTACAACTCCTTCTTAAAGTCTTAAATCAGACCCTTCTCTATCATTTTATTTTTCATCCATCGTTCTTTGATTTTAAACAGCACCTACTAATTTCAGCAAATAATAAATTGCCCCAAGAACCCAGGAACAGAAGATACCATACAAAATCACAGGCCCTGCAATGGTGAAAATCTTACAGCCAATTCCGAAAACTTGTCCCTCTTTCTTATATTCGACAGCCGGTGCCGCCATAGAATTCGCAAAGCCCGTAATCGGAACCAGAGTTCCGGCTCCTCCGAATTTGGCAATTTTCTGATAAACACCAAGACCGGTTAATACAATTGCTAAAAATACCAGGGTAATGGTGGTATACAGCTTTCCGGTTTCCTCATCCGCACCCATATAAATATAATAATTTGTTAAGGCCTGGCCGATTACACAAATAATGCCTCCTACTAAAAATGCCTTGGCCGTATTCTTTGGAACACTGTTCTTTGGTGTGTTTTCCTTCACATATTGGTTAAAATATTCATTTCTTTGCTGGGTATCTGTTTCCTTTATAATCTCCTTTGCAGATACTTGTTTTTTCTCACTCATCTTAATCTCCATCTCCTAACCTTATCATATTCCACTTTAAACCGGTCACAAATTATAGTCAGATATAACGCTCTGGTTTACCAACGTACCATCAAATTCAGTGGGTTGGTTTTTCACATATAATGTGACACAGATTCCAATCAGCAGCGCAGTAACAATTAAAAAAGCAGCAAGCCACACCATTCTTCTTCTCATTTGCATTGTACTATCACTCCCTTTCAAAGTCCGTTCCTGCCGGGCAAGGTCCGCCCTTACCGGTCGAAGCACCCTTATGGGCCGAACTAAAAAAGCATCAGTCAATCTCTGATGCTTTTTACGATTATCCATATTCTTGATAATATTATATGAATTACCACTTTTCCTATACTGGAAATATGTGGATAATGTATTTAATTTTATTTTTTAACCTTTTTGCTCTTGTATTTTAAAAGGTTGAAGGCACTATGCGCCAAGCCTTTCCCTCATAATTTTCAGAATCCGTTTTTCCATCCTGGACACCTGAACCTGTGAAATGCCCAGCTCCTTTGCAATATCAGTCTGTGTCCTGTCCTTAAAATATCTCAGCCGGATAATCTCCTGTTCCTTGTCATCCAAAGATGCAATAATTTCCCGTAAAGCAAGCTTATCTACCAAATCTTCGCTCTCATCTTTTGTTTCTGCCAGCTTATCGATTAAGTATATGGGGCTTCCGTCCCCCTGGTAAATGGTCTTATATAGTGATTCTACCTCTGTTCCGGTTTCCAGCGCCATAATAATATCTGTTTTTTCCAGATCCAGCTCTTCCTCCAGCTCCTCAAAGGTCGGATCCCGCCCAAGCTCATTTTGATACCGTTCCCGGACGCCACGTATTTTAATCGCCGATTCCTTTAATGACCTGCTGACCTTAATCATGCCGTCATCCCTTAAGAAACGCTTGATTTCTCCCGTGATCATGGGAACCGCATAGGTTGAAAATTTCACCTCGTAAGAGGAATCGAATTTGTCAATCGCTTTCATAAGACCGATGCTGCCAATCTGGAACAGATCCTCCATCTCATGTCCCCGGTTCATAAACCTGCGGACAATGCTCCACACCAGACCCACATTCTCGGAAACCACCCGGTCTCTGGCCTCCCTGTCGCCATTCTTTGAAAGTTTAATTAGTTCAAGGGTATCCACATCTCATCTCCCTCCCTTCCTTTATTGATTTAACCTCTTCCAACCCTTCATCTAAGCCTCCATTTCATACGCCTGCGGAACAAATCTTTTATTTACCCCTGCCTTTCCTATCCTCTTTCTCATTATCACCCGGGTTCCTGATCCCGATGAGGATACTACCTGCAGGTCATCCATAAAGGCTTCCATGAAGGAGAAGCCCATGCCGGAGCGCTCCAGCTCAGGCTTTGACGTATACAGGGGCTCCATCGCCTTGCTCACATCATCAATACCCACCCCCAGGTCAATAATTTCTACTGTCAGCTCATTTTCACAAACCGTACAGTGCATTGAGATTATGCCTATTTCATCCAAATAGCCATGGATTATGGAATTGGTTACTGCCTCCGACACTGCTGTCTTAATGTCGGCCAGCTCCTCAATGGTAGGATCCAGCTGCGCCGCAAAGGCTGCTACGACTGTTCTTGCAAAGCTCTCATTCTGTGAACGGCTTTCAAATTCCAGCCTCATTTCATTCTCATGCCCATACCTTTCATTACATGAATTGCCATGGATGTGCTGGTATGGACCCGGTCCACCCTTCTGCTCATTTGTTTTACTTCTTTCAACCTTATCACTCATTGTTTTGTCTTCCCCTTTCTAATTGGCTTGCACGTCTTATACAAGCCGGATGGCTCGCATGCTTTGGCGAGACTATTTCATCAGCAGCTGGAGTGCTGTTTCCACCGTATCATATTTTTCAATGATTTTATAAAGTCCTGATATGCGAAATATTCTGTCAACCGCTGAATTGACATTAGAAACCGCTATTTTTCCCCCAATAAATATAACCTTGCGGTATCTTCCCATGATTACACCGATGCCGGCGCTATCCATAAAGCCGGCCCCCGAGAAATCAAAAATAATGTGTTTGATATTCTTCCGGTCTATAATCCTGTCCGCTTCCTCCCGGATCTGGACCGCGTTGTGGTGGTCAAGCTCATTTCTTAGCCGGATTACCAGACACCGGCCATCGATTTCGTACTCCGCACCCCCCTCTCCTGTTCCCTGTATTGGCCTGGTTTTCTTCTTTTCATACTGCATCTACTGTAGCCTCCTATTTTTTACTGATATTTCCATTTGATTTTGTCCAAGAAAAAAGACCTTTTATGGAAGGGCTTTGCGCCCTTCAGCATGAAACGTCTTTTTCATAATTATCCTTTGTATTTTTAATTTATTCCTGTACTTCCTTTACATAATCTTTTGCATCTGCTACCCGTGATGAATCCGGGAAATCATTGATAACCAGATTATAATAAACGGCTGCATTATTCTTATCATCCAGCCTATGATAAGCCCTTGCTGTAAAATAGACCGCATCCACATCCTCCGGATCAAAGACCATTGCCTGCTTTAACTGGACTAAAGCTTCCTCATATTTTCCCCGGCTATATAGGCTGTGGCCTTCCTCATAGTGGACCTTGGCGGCGTTCGGATAGGTAGCTGCCTTCAACTCATCAAACAGCTGCTTGGCGGCCTCTGCTTCAAGCTCTGTATCATCAACTCCGGCTAACTGCTCTGCTACTGCAACCAGATCCTGCTGGTTCTTTGGCTTCGCCAGCTCAACCAGGTACATCTGCGTAGCTCCAATTAAACCTGAGTATACATCCTTATTCTCTATGCTGTTCAGGCTGTCGATCTGCGCCTGCAGCTCCTTTTTGTCCTTCTCCAGCTGGTCCTTTTCCGTCTCAAGCTGGGTGATGAGCTTATCCTTCTGTTCCATCTGCTCCGCAGTATAGCGGGTATCAGTATATCCGGGATCGCTGCCGGGATCCGCCATATTCTTCTTGATCGTCGGTGCAATTAAAAATGCTGCCACCGCCAGGCCAATTACAACACCAATTACCAGATTAACATAGGCCATAATATTAGGCTTGTCCTCCCGATAGGAGGAGATGGGCATAATCGCACCTGTGGAGGAGGGCTGTTCCGCCTCCGGATTGCTGCTTAAATCCTTTGCCGCTGCAGCAACCTCTATTTCCTTCATATATTTTAATGTGGCTGTATTTGTCACGTCAATCTTAGCTATCTTTTGCAGGTATTTTCTTGCCCTGTCCTTCTCGCCCGTCTTGATCAGCAGCAGCGCCAGCAATTGATAGGCACGGATAAAGTTCGCATTTAAGCTGACCACCTTTTTCAGCTGGATAATCGCAAGGTCATCACTCCCCTGCTTTGCGAAACTCAGAGCCGTATTATAGCGCTTGATCGCCTGGTTTAAGGAATCCAGCTTTGTAAGGTTTGACTGTATCTTACCGATGTATTCCTCCGCATCATTATCCTCCGGCTTAAAATGCCTGCTGATAACCCACTCGCTTAAGGCCGCAACCATTTCACCCATTTCATAATATACAAGACCCAGCAGGTTTCTTGCATTCACATTCATTTTATTTAATTCAAGGCTTTTTCTCAAGGATATGATCGCTCCGGATAAATCCCTTACCTTCGCCCTCGTAAGTCCGTCATTATAAAAAATATTGGAAGCTGACAATACCTTTTTGTAGATTGTCAGGTCATTGCCGCATCTCTCACAGCGTTTTCTCTTGTCCGACATATTACTTCCGCAATTCGGGCAAATCATACTAACCCTCCTGTTCCTTGGAGGGTTTTCCCTCCTGTCCTTTGGAGGGTTTTCCCTCCTGTTCCTTTGGAGGGTTTTCCCCCCACCTGTCCGTTTTTAATTTACTCATTATTTGCTTTCTTTGTTCCCTTTAGCAATTCCTTCAATATATCCGTTACATCTGTCATATCATTATTATTAATAACATCCTCT
>JARKQP010000962.1 GCA_029974875.1 Mobilitalea sp. | reverse complement strand
AATTAAATATCTGAAAAACCGGTAGAAGCCAACGATGTTCTACCGGTTTACATATTATAAATAAGCCCTATTCTACAGATAACACATAGTAATAGATGGGCTGGCCGCCATAATGTATCTCAACATCCAGATCCGGATACTGCCCCATTATCTCTTCTGCCAGCGCGTCTGCTTCCTCTTCCTTTACCTCTTCTCCATAGTACAGGCTGATTAATTCAGACTCCTCATCTGCCAGGCAACGGATCAGCTCAAGGGCGGTAGCAGCTACCTCCTCACCAACAGCAAGGATTGTCTTATCGCCGATACCCATAATATTTCCCTGCTTGATTTCTTTTCCATCAAGGCTGGTGTCACGTACTGCATAGGTCACCTGACCGGATTTTACCCTCCGCATCTCCTCCGTCATTCTTGTGACGTTCTCCTCCGGGGCTTTGTCATAAACAAAGTTGATGATTGCCGTAATTCCCTGGGGAACCGTCTTAGAAGGAATAACATATATATTCTTATCCTCAGTCAGATGCTTTGCCTGCTCCGCTGCAAGAATTATATTTCCATTGTTCGGTAAAATAAAGATATCATCCGCATTTACTTTACTGATTGCAGTCAGCATATCCTCCGTACTCGGATTCATAGTCTGCCCGCCCTTGATAATATAATCGACACCAAGTCCGGTAAATATCTCATCCAGGCCTTCACCCATGGACACGGCTATAAAGCCGGCCTTCTTCCTGGGCTTTTCCGCAGCCGGCTTCTCTTTCTCCGGCTTACTTACTTCCGCCTTCTGCTGCTGGGCAACCTTCTGCGCATCCTTTATCAATCTCTCATTATGCTCTTCACGCATATTATCGATCTTCATCCTTGTTAATGAACCATACGTTAATGCCTTCTGGATCGCAAGTCCCGGGTCATTCGTATGTACGTGGACCTTTACGACATCATCATCCGATACGACGACAAGTGAATCACCGATTGATTCAAGATATGCCTTGAATTCTTCCTCTGTCTGGGCATTATATCCCGAAGGATTGCCCTTCAAATCCATTTCTAACATAATAATAAATTCGGTACAGTAGCCAAATTTGATATCATCCGTGGAAATAGGCTCCCTTACGGCAGTATATCCAGTCTCTTTGACCGTAATATTGTCAAAGGATACCTCCTTGCCAATTAAGGCATCATATGCGCCCTTTACAATCTCAAGCAAGCCCTGTCCACCTGAATCCACTACTCCTGCTTCCTTTAATACAGGTAACAGCTCGGGTGTATTTTGCAGCACGACCTCCATATGGGCGATTACTTCCCTGCAGAAGTATACCATATCCTCAGTTTCAGAAACTAATTCAGCAGCTTTTTCAGCACCGCCCCTGGCTACTGTCAGGATAGTCCCTTCCTTTGGCTTCATAACAGCCCGGTATGCAGTTTCCACTGCCTTCTGCAAAGCATTGGCCATAACGGTAACATTTATTTCTTTATAGTCCTTGATTTCCTTGGAAAAGCCACGGAACAGCTGGGACAGGATAACACCTGAATTTCCCCGTGCACCCCTTAAGGAGCCTCCGGAGATAGCCTTGGCTAATTCCTCAATCGTAGGATCTTCAAGGGCATTAACTTCCTTAACAGCAGACATTATAGTAAGTGTCATATTTGTCCCGGTATCTCCGTCAGGAACAGGAAATACATTCAATTCATTAATGATTTCTTTCTTAGCTTCAATGCTGGCAGCTCCGGCAAGAAACATTTTCTTGAGGCTCTGTGCATCTATCGTTGTAGTAACCACTGGTTTTTCCTCCTTAAACGTTGTGCTCTCAGGATCAGTCAATTACTCTGACGCCTTCAACAAAAATATTAATTTTTTTAACCTCAAGTCCTGAGAACTCTTCAACATTATATTTCACGTTGCTGATCAGGTTATCAGCAACCGCAGAAATGCTCACGCCGTAGGAGACGATAATATGCAAGTCAATTGTAATTTTATTCTCTTCCATCTGGACGCTGACACCGTGGCTTAGGCTCTCTATCTTTAACAGCCTGGCAATACCATCCTTCATACTAACGGACGCCATACCAACAACTCCAAAGCACTCCACTGCGGAGGCTCCCGCATATTTTGCCAGCACATCATTATCTACAACTATTTCACCGATTTGTGAACTCATGTGTCCCTTCATATTAACCCTCCTATCAATTTATGAGTACTCTTGGAAACTCTTTGTACACAGATTTGTGGGATGAGCTTCCGGGAGTGCTCTTTATGCAACTAACCGGGATTGTCTTTACCAAAGTGAATTACTGTTGGTCACTAAACAGTAGTAATCCACTTTTATTATACCATTATTCCCTGGATAAGCAAAGGTGTGAATTTACTTAAATGGCTATACATAACCTCTTTTCATAGTATAACCATTTTATTTGATGACACCTGTACTATTTCAGGGTAAAAATATTTTTTATCCGCATTTTTCATATGAATAGGATTTTCACGCCGATTCTTTTCTTTATAGCACCACTTTTTTACCAATATTAGGATAACCATAGAAACCCCTGCATACTATATAGTATTACCAATTGCTATTGGAAGTGATAAGTTTGAAAGAAAGTCACTTTCAAACTATTTATTAAGGCCTAGTCACTTTTTGAATAGGTCATCAAACAGTGAAAGGCATGGGTGTAACTATGAAGAGAATGATCGGTTTTATCCTGTTTTGGATTGCCATCGGTATGACCATTATGCTATTTATCACAAATGGAATCTTAGCCATATGTATTATCATTTTATGCTTATTGCTTGGATATAATCTATTCTGTAATTAAATTAACCTGCCGAATGCTATCTGAAATTAAAATATACTTATTTTTCAACAAAAAAAGAGGGTGTCAAGATCCCCTGACACCCATCGTTTCCCTTACGCGCGTTCTACTTTACCGGATCTAAGACAGGAAGTACAAACATACATCTTTCTTGCTGCACCGTTAACTTTAACCTTAACAGACTTTACGTTGGATTTCCACATCTTGTTAGATCTTCTATGAGAATGACTCACAGCGATTCCAAAGTGAGCACCTTTATCACATATTGAACATTTTGCCATCAAAAGCACCTCCTTAGGTAAAATATAGGTCCAAATGACCCACAAGCATATTTATTCTAACAGAAGATAACATATAATGCAAGAACTTTTTTCTATCTCTGACCACCTTATTTCTTATTTCCTTCTGCCTGTTTTTTGATTGCTTCCTCTACCTTTTCATCCATTTCACTTTTATCCTGTGGCTTCTTCGTAAATTTATTAATGATGTCCGGAACCATGTCAAGGATCTTGGTCACCGCATCCTGGTCCTTAATATTGACCAGCTTGGAGCTGCCGTTTTGTATCACAAGCACTGAGCTGGGTGAGATCTTTCCGCCCATACCGCCGCCTGCATTATTCTTATTGTCGCCGGCAAAGGCTCCTGCACCTACTCCGAAGCTGACCTCTACCAATGGTAGGATAATTGTATTCTCATCCACCTTGACCGCCTCACCGACCACTGTTTTTGTTGTTATAAAGCTGTCCATACCTTTAAATAATGATTCGACTGTTGAATTAAAACTGTTCTCTGCCATTATAACGCCTCCTTCAAAATTACGATATTCTTTGTCAACTGCTTAAACCGTTTATCTAATAATAACTTAATTACTATTATGAGTATTGTAATTAATCTTATTCTCCCCCTTGCATAATGCCTGCCTTCCAATACTTTCTCCTCAAAGTCAGGGGTGATTTGGATTTTATCCCCATAAAAGCTATATAGAATCCCCAAAGCTCCCAGAGCTTGTCCTGTGGAACAGGGATCGCCGGTGCCAAACCTTACTGTTGATCTCAATTCCTTCGGGAGCATATGCTTTAATATTTTTTTCAGGCTTTTAAAGGTTACCTTAAAGCCTTCCTTATTTATCTCCAGCCGTATAAAATCAAGGACTAAATCCAGCTTGCTCCTGATATTGCGGACCGATTCAAGGATTGTTTTAATTCTTTCTATAAAATTCCTGATAAAGGCTATTATCTTGTCCTTTATTTCTTTTATTTTAGCAAGAATACGTTTAAAAATTGATCCTTTTTTCTCTTCCCCGGATCCTTCCATATCCAGATTTCTTTCTATTTCTAGCTTTTCTTCAGAATCTGCTTCTACCCTCAGCGTCTTTTCTTTTTCCGTTACAAGCTCATTTACTGTATCATTCCCTGTTTCTTGTCCAATTTCTTTTCCTGTATCTTTTCCTGCATCTTTTACTATTTCTTTTCCTGCTTCTTTTTCAACCAACATCGATTTTTTATCCGATATCAGTTCCTTTTCATTTATTGTATCCCGCTTTTCATTGGTTATGTCCGGCTCCTTATGAGATGTTTCATTTTGTTCCGTTTTTCTATTCCTAACCCCCGGAGACTTCTTTTCACCTTTTGCATTTTTTTTGGCTTTGCCTTGCTTTACTTCTTTTTTAAGCTTCCCTGCCCTGGGTTCCCGGGGCTGCAGGTTATCATAGATTGTGAACCACAGTACCTTAATAAAAATATGGAATACCCCATCCATATAGGACACCCTGGCCCGGACCAGACGGAACAGCCAGTTCACCTTACCCTCCAGGGTAAAAAGCTCATGGCCATGCTCTGCCCTTATCCTATAGCTGACCGGATCAAAAAGAATGATGAGGATGGCCAGCAAGAGCAGGCCAAGCACAGCAAGCAGTAATATCCCTATTATTTTCAATATAAGCAAAATTACCAGGAGCATATATCCACATCAACCGCCAATCCTCATCAATTTGTCCCGGGTGCAGCAAAATCTGTTGTGCCCAGTATAAGTAACCTATGGGCGGCACACCTCGGGAACAGGGTCATAAAGCTGTAACTTCTTAAAATATGCAATAACCTTTTATACACTAACTTTCTTAATAAAATAACCTCTTATGTAAAATGAGTTCTTAACATAAAGTAATTCCTTATATAAATTAATACAAATTAAT
>JARKQP010000954.1 GCA_029974875.1 Mobilitalea sp. | reverse complement strand
GCTCATTTTGAAGCATTCCTCCATGCAGCCCGCTGCACGAATAACCCCTGTCCTTCATGAGTTTAAAAATATTGTCCACCGTCTCCTTCATACCGCAAAAAATAATACAGCTTTCAGGGTCCTCAATGCATATTATATCATTCAACAGATTAAATTTTCCGCTGTTGTCGACTCTCTAAAGCTCCTGTTCGACGTCTCCAGACGTTATACTTTCCGGGGTCGCCTCTATCATAATGGGGTCAGCCATGTATTTGCTGCACAAAACCCTTATCTCCTCCGGCAGCGTGGCTGAAAACAGCATGGTTACCCTTTCTCCCGGGAGGGTATTTATTATGGCTTCTACCTGGTCTATAAATCCCATGCTGAGCATTTTATCCGCTTCGTCGATAATCAGATATCTGATATTGCCTACCGTCAGGCTGCCCCTGTCAATATGGTCCATTACCCTCCCCGGCGTACCCACGACTATATGCACTCTTTGCTTCAGTTCCGTCGTTTGAAGGCTAATAGGCTGCTTCCCGAAGACTGCGGCGCATCTTATTCTTTTAAACCTTCCTATGTTGGTGATATCCTCTTTCACCTGGACGCTCAATTCCCTGGTAGGTGCTAATACCAACGCCTGGGGCTCCCTCATCTCAATATCTGCCTTCTCACATAGGGGGATTGCAAAGGATGCGGTCTTTCCGCTCCCTGTCTTGGATTTGACTATTATGTCCTTATCCTGAAGCGCAAAGGGAATTACCTTATCCTGGACCTCCGTAGGGCTTTTATATCCCAGCTTTTCTATCGACTTTAATATCTCTTCGCTTAAATTATAATTCTCAAAATTCATATTCATCATCTCTCAACCTCTTATATGCTTATTTAATACTTAGCATCCGCAAAAATCATATTAGCATTCATAAAAGCCCTTGTAAATGGCATTAATAAATATATATAATTTATGGTATTAAGCTATTCAATAAGTTATTTGATATGGAGGGTTGTTTTTGAAGGTTGTATTTTCAGGAGGAGCCTACGAAATAGGGGCAAGCTGCATACTGCTTAAGATAGACGGCAGAAATATACTCTTAGACTCCGGAGTACGGCAGTACGGTACAAAG
>JARKQP010000946.1 GCA_029974875.1 Mobilitalea sp. | reverse complement strand
TTTTGTAGTATGCCAATCAAATCTATTAAATGGTTTAGGGCGTGAAGTGAGGATACTAATTAGTTATTCCAAAAGGATGGATGGGCTGGCTACAAGGAGGATGGAATGGGTAATCAAATAGAGCTAAAGAAACTTAGTGCCGATGTTCTGGTCATTGGCGGAGGTACAGCAGGATGTTATGCAGCCTTAACCCTGCGTGAACATTCTAATGCATCCATCATCATAGCAGAGAAAGCGAACATAAAAAGAAGCGGCTGTCTTGCAGCAGGTGTCAATGCAATTAATGCATATATCGTAAAGGGAAGAACCCCGGACGATTATGTTGATTATGCTAAGAAGGATGCGGATGAAATCGTAAGGGAGGATCTCCTCCTAACTATGTCCGAGGGCTTAAACAGAGTGACAAAGAAGCTGGAGGATCTTGGCCTTGTAATACTAAAGGATGAGACTGGTGAGTATGTTGCAAGAGGTAACCGTAACATTAAGATTAACGGAGAAAATATCAAACCAATTCTCGCAGATGCAGTGGGACAGCTAAAGAATGTGCAGATTCTTAACAAGGTAAATGTCATTGATTATATTGTACAGGATAACCGTATTTATGGTGCATTTGCTATCCATGTAGATGAGAATGTTTTATATGAGATAAGGGCGGGAAAGGTGATCTGTGCAACCGGGGGAGCGGCAGGACTTTACCGTCCAAATAATCCGGGATTTTCAAGGCATAAGATGTGGTATCCGCCCTTTAACACAGGAGCCGGATATGCCATGGGTATCAGGGCAGGAGCGGAGATGACTACCTTTGAAATGAGATTCATTGCACTGCGCTGTAAGGATACCAGTGCACCGACGGGAACCATTGCCCAGGGTGTTGGAGCAAAGCAGGTGAATGCGACGGGTGAGGTCTATGAAACCAAATATGGAATTACCACCTCGGAACGTGTTTATGGCACCGTACGGGAGAATCAGGAAGGCAGGGGTCCCTGTTATCTGAGAACAGAGGGCATTACACCCCATCAGGATGAGGAGTTAAAGAAAGCATATCTTAATATGGCACCAAGCCAGACCTTAAAATGGATTGAAGCCGGTAAGGATCCAAGTGGGCAGAATGTTGAGATTGAAGGTACTGAGCCATATATTGTGGGAGGCCACACGGCAAGCGGGTACTGGATTGATACCAATAGAA
>JARKQP010000935.1 GCA_029974875.1 Mobilitalea sp. | reverse complement strand
AGAGGCCCCATTCCTTCACCGGAAAGGTTCCGGACAAAGGCATGAAAACAACCCTGTTGTGAAAACCACCGATAGTGCTTGGGATAGCACCTTCGCTGCTGACCCTTTCATAGTTAAAGACGGAAGCATATGCTTTTTTATAGAGTTTTAAAAATTCTTCATCAAATCCTCCAGCGTATCCCTTCTGCGGATCAGCACGGGTTCTCCGTCCATCCTTATCAAGACCTCCGCCGGTCTCAGACGGTTATTATAGTTGGAGCTCATCGAATATCCATAGGCTCCCGCATCCATGATTCCAAGCATATCCCCTTCCTTTATGACAGGCAGCTCCCTGTCTCTGGCGATAATGTCGCCGCTCTCACAGATATTGCCGACTACGGTTACACTCTCTAATTTATCCGAGACGGCTCCCCCATCTTGTTTATAAACCTCTATGTCATGATGTGAATCATACATTATAGGTCTGGCCAGCACATTAAAGCCTAAATCGGTGCCTATATACCTGGTATCATAATTCCGCTTCACTGAATATACAGTCCCCAATAAAACACCGCATTCGGCAACAATATAGCGTCCGGGTTCAATTTTAAAGGTAACTTCCTTTCCATAGCTCTGCACCCAGTCTTCCAATATCCCCGTGAGCTTTGCTCCCAATTCCTTGATATCCAGCCTGCACTGTCCCTCCTGCTTATGGTAAGGTATTCCGAACCCGCCGCCCAGGTCCACGAAATCCAGGTCTTCAAATTGTGCGGCTGCCTCCAGTATAGATTTAGCGGCTTCTATATAGGCTTCCCCCTCCATGAAAAGCGATCCGATATGCTGATTTACACCTGTAAGCTTTAAATCATATTTGTTTAGTAAAGCTTTTACTGTGTCTATGTACTCCAGATTTACTCCAAACTTAGTCTTCTTACCTCCTGTCGTAACCTTTTCATGATGTCCTGCTCCAATGCCGGGGTTAAATCTCACAGCAACCCTGCCCCCTGCGTTAATTTTTCCATACAGCTCCAATTGGGATATGGAATCGATACTCACAATTATCCCTCTGTCAATTGCATATTTCATCTCTTCTGCAGACACATTGTTCCCTATATAGAAAATCTGCGCAGGCTCAAAGCCCGCCTTCAGTAATGCATATATCTCTCCCGGCGACATGGCATCTGCGTATAAGCCTTCATCCCTTACAATCTTGAGCAGCTCAAGATTTGAGTTGGCTTTAACGGAATAGTTTGATGTAAACCTGGGATAGGAAATAAACTTTGACACCTCTTTGCACCTTTCCCGCAGAATGGATTCATTGTATACATATAGCGGGCTTCCATACTTCTCAAGCAGCTCCTTAGCATTTGTGTGGCCATAAAAATTTGTGTTTTCAGTATAGTATTCAGTCATTTTTCTTTACCTCCATTTTAGTATTTATCTTTATAAGCTTGATTTCATTAGTCAGAG
>JARKQP010000911.1 GCA_029974875.1 Mobilitalea sp. | reverse complement strand
CCTGGGATAACAAAGCTTTTCTTAACATCTACATAAGTGCCGAAATAGGATAGCTTTTGGTATGACCAGGACTTTAACAGCTGCTCCTCCGTAATGAAAAGCTTACCTTCCGTACTTGTATCCGCAAGGGCTTCCATATATACCGAAACCGTATCCGAGTCCTCTCCAAAAAAAGTACTTCCTTGATAATAACGCCTTGATACGGCATAAAACTCATAATAGCCATCCGTCTCCAGGCCTTCTACAATATAGCTGACAGTACTTCCTCCCGTAACTGTCTGGAGAAGGACCGGTTCCTCATCCCCGCCCCACATATAGATGTCATAAGCGGTGGCTCCCTGTACCTTTGCCCATTTCAGACGGATTTTTTCCTCGCCAACCTTATCACGCAGGACCATCTTTGCCGGATTGGTGCTGGTATCTAAGAAGGGGGAAAATTCTCCCTGAAAATTTTCATCCAGAACATAAGCGCATACCTTATAGTTATAGCTGGTACCCGAGGCTACACCCTGGTCCGTAAAGGTAGTGGTATCCGCTGTCCCTACCAGCTCATAAGTATCCTTGCCGGCTAAGGAACGGTAGACCAAATATCCGGCTGCACCTTGAACTTCGCTCCAATCCAAGGTTATGTATGTTGCAGTAGAATCAACTATCCACAGATCATTAACTCCCTCCGGATTTGTCGCAGCATAAAAGCTATCCGACATCCCACTCTTATATTCTATCCCCTGGGATGTTCCAACCGTACAGATCTGAAAGCTCTTCACCGTTGCCGGCGGAAACTCAAAGGTAATACTGTTCGTATTTACAGAAGAATATAAATTATAGGTATTGTTAAGATCGTCTAATATGTATACCTCATACCTGAGTGCATTTGGATCCGAATCCCAGGTAAGGGTAAATGTGGAGGTGTCGTGATAGGAAACCGACACATTTGTGACTTTCTTTGGCATTACAGTTACACTGAAGGTTGCCGTCAGATTCTGATAAGTCAGAAAAACCGTCTGGGGTCCAATGGTGTTTGGATTATATCCTGTTACCTGGTAATCAGTGATATAAGCGCTTGTACCGTCCACGTAATCTGCTACTACCAGCATATCGGACAGATCCAGTGCTTCTCCTGCTTCATAAATTATCTTGGAAGGATTCTGCCTGATACTGACTGAAACTGCCTGCAGCACTGCTGGTGTTGGTGTCACTGTAGCTTCCGGTGCAGGTGTCACCGCCGCTCCCGGCATTGGTGTTACCGATGCTCCAGGTGTTGGTGTTACCGTCGCTCCAGATGCTGCCACAGCTCCGGGTGTTGGTGTTACCGCCGGCGTAGCTCCTGAGGTATCCTGTGCCGTATTCTGCCCTGATAATACAGATGCAGCTGCGTAATTCACAGACAGGTCAGAGTCACCGACAATTAATAGGGTTGCCAAAAATAACATCAATACTTTCTTTTTCATCCAGCTTCAACTCCATGTACTTTCATTTGCTATTTAATAATTGGACAGATTTTTAAAACACGCCCTAGGCTATCGTAGCCCGACAGGCAGGATTTGTCAACCCGAGAATTATTAAACAGATTTGCCTTTTCCTGATATATCGTACTTGGATTATATGTCTCTTTTATGGCTAAGATGTGGCTTTTTTATGTTAAATCCACATTCTGGTACTAAGGTCTCATATGCTGGGTGCGTTCATAGGCATAGCACTAATCAAGGATCCCCGCGTTCTTAGGAACCGTATGGAAGGCCTTCTTAAAGGCCCTTGAAAAGGTTGAGTAATTCTTAAACCCGCTCTGAAAGCAGGCCTCCGTAGTGGAAAGTCCCTTCTGGACAAGACTCTTCGCCAGTAATAACCGTTTTTCAGTGATATAATTTCCTATGGTGTAGCCTGTTTCATTTTTAAAGTAATGCATCAGATAGTATCTGTTCAGGTAAAAATGCTCCGCCAAAAGATCGATGGACAGCTCCTCCGATAAATGCCCGTTAATAAAATCAATAATCTGGATCAGCTTCCCATTGTCATTAGCAGAGTCCAGATAGTTGATATGGTTCGAGATTGCAGTGCGGTTCAGCTGTATCATAAACTCCAGGAACAGGATCTTTTGGTAAAGCTCCTTCGCATAGGCCTGGTCCGTAAAGGAATGCTCCAGCTCCAGACATACCTGGTATAGCTTGCTTTTATCTATGGAAGG
This sequence comes from Mobilitalea sp., assembly GCA_029974875.1. The sequence goes on along the minus strand of JARKQP010000911.1, from coordinate 11,208 downwards.
GATACGCAGTACATTGGAATGCTCCCTTTTCGCCCGTTCAAAGCAATAGCTCAGGTCATAATCCGGATCCTGGTAATGTCCCAGGAATTGTGTGGACACATAAATAATAATTCTCTCATAGGCCAAATTATCAAGGACTGACGGGCGGTGGATCTCCCCTGCATTCACAAGCACAATATCGTAGGGCTTCAACTCATAATTCTTGCCCTCGATACTATAGCTTACATTTCCTTTAATTAAGATAAGTATCTTATTAAAATCATGGTAATGGAAGGCAAAGTCCTTCCTCTGCTTATCCATAATATGAAATATCTTAAAATCATCCTCCAGGTAGCCCAGCTTTTCAAAATCCTTCATAGTCACCTCCACTTCTCCTCTGAGAGGGTTCATCCTTGCTGCTTTTTATTATACAGCATTATTTGCAATAATTGAAGCATTATAGTGCTATTTTATTCAAATAATGTTATGTAAAATAATATCAGAACCAAATATAACAAAGACTGTATAATATTTTGTATATGGATATAACATCCATTGCAGAATAGGACTTAAGAGCACTTTCGGAAACTCTTTATATGGGAGTGCTCATAATGAAAAGGGAGGATTTATTATGAAGATGAACGGTGTTTGGTTACCAATAATTACTCCATTTAAGGATGATAAAATAGATTTTGTATCTTACAGAAAACTAATCGACCACTATATCGGAAAGGGTGTACACGGTATTATCCCCCTTGGCACTACCGGTGAATGTCCGGTGCTTAACGACCGGGAATTTGAAGAAATGATTGAGCAGACCATGGCCTATGTGGACGGCCGGGTTCCTGTATATGTAGGAGTTGGGGGCAATTATACCGCCAAGGTAATCAAGAGGGTAAAGATAGCCGAATACTATGACATCCAGGGCATCCTATCTGTCTGTCCCTATTACAATAAGCCGGGGCAGGAAGGCATTTACGAGCATTTTAAGAGCATTGCCCAGGAAACTGCCCTGAATATCGTGCTCTACAACATCCCCTACCGGACCGGTGCAAATATTGAAAATGATACGGTACACAGGCTTGCAGCCATTCCTAACATCATAGGACTTAAGGATGCCAGCGGTGATTTCAAGCAAAGCATGGCCTTATTGATGAATCCGCCAAAGGATTTCTCCATCATGACAGGGGAAGACCTCTTATTCTATAATACCCTGGTTATGGGCGGCCAGGGCGGGATCCTTGCATCTGCCCACCTAAAAACAGAATTATTTTTGGAGGTATATAAAAAAGCGAAGGAAAACAATGCGGAGGCGGCTTTCCAGACCTGGAAGAAGCTCTATGATTTTATCCCCCTCTTATTCAAGGAGCCAAATCCGTCACCGGTAAAATATTGCTTAAAGGAGCTGGGTCTTATTGCTTCCTCCGAGGTCAGGCTTCCATTAACGGATATTTCAGATTCCCTAAAGGATAAATTAAATCATGCCATCCTGTCAAAGCAGGATTCCAAACCGACGATTGTGCGCTTTAAACAGGATGATGTTACAACACATATCCGGCTGCAAAGCACGGATGATACTGTAGCTTAATTTCACCACTCCCATCAACAGCTGCCATAATTAACAATAAACCGGCAAGCAGGGGGCGTTGCAAAACAAATAACATACCATATATTGCAGATATAATAGGATAATCCTGCAATATATGGTATGGAATTTTCTTTTTGCAACACCCCCGCTTGCCGGTTCTTTATCTAGCTGCTTTTTTTGCCTCCCCTTTTAACCAATCGGTCCATGTCAATTTTTCTTGTAAATAGTCTGTAATCGAGATATAATCATAAAGGATATTAAAGATTTAAAGGAGAAGCAAGAATATGGAAAGATTAATAGGTACCGTTTCAAGAGGTCTTCGTGCCCCAATCATCAGACAAGGAGACGATATAGCCAGCATTACTATTGCAAGCGTGCTTTCTGCAGCCAAGAGCGAAAACTTCGCTATCAATGACCAAGACATTATTGCCATTACGGAGGCGATTGTCGCCCGTGCCCAAGGTAATTATGCAACCGTTGATCAGATTGCCGCTGATGTAAGGAATAAATTCGGAGACAACACGATAGGTGTTATCTTTCCCATTCTAAGCCGCAACCGTTTTGGTATTTGCCTGAAAGGTATCGCAAGGGGTGCAAAAAAGATCCAGCTGATGCTAAGCTACCCTTCGGACGAAGTCGGTAACCATATCGTTGATCTTGACTCCTTAGATGAAAAGGGCATTAATCCCTGGGTTGACGTTTTATCCGAAGCACAATACCGGGAGCTTTTCGGTCACCCTAAGCATCCCTTCACCGGAGTTGACTATATTGATTATTATAAGGAGCTGATCCAAGGAGAAGGCTGCGAGGTAGAGGTTATTCTTGCAAACGACTGCCGTACCATTTTAAATTATACAAAGCATGTCCTCAGCTGTGATATCCATACCCGTGCCAGGACGAAGCGCATATTAAAGGCCAACGGAGCAGAGCTTGTCCTCGGCCTTGACGATATCTTAACCAGTCCGGTGGACGGCGGCGGATATAACGGGGATTATGGTTTATTAGGAAGCAACAAAGCTACGGAAGAGACCATCAAGCTATTTCCAAGGGATTGTGATGAGGTCGTCAAAAAGATTCAAACCGGTATTCATGAAGCTACCGGAAAGCATGTTGAGGTTATGGTTTATGGAGACGGCGCATTCAAGGATCCTGTCGGAAAGATATGGGAATTGGCTGATCCGGTGGTGTCTCCTGCCTATACGGAAGGTCTGGAAGGACAACCTAATGAGGTTAAGCTAAAATACCTTGCGGACAATGATTTTGCTAATTTAAATGGCGAAGAATTAAAATCAGCCATTTCAGACTATATAAAGCGCAAGGATGGTAATTTGGTTGGCAGCATGGCATCCCAGGGAACTACACCCCGCCGGTTAACTGACCTGGTCGGCTCCCTCTGCGATCTTACCTCTGGCAGTGGGGATAAAGGTACTCCGATTGTATTAGTGCAGGGTTATTTTGATAACTATACCAAGTAGGATCCGCCCGCCGGATCCACAAATAAGGCGTAAAGTCCCTATGGACTTTACGCCTGTTTATTATGAATTAATTTAATTCCAATTGAGGAACAGGATTTCTAAAGAATTTAGTAACAAACATGAGATATAGGAATCCGGCACCGAGCCATAGGAATCCTACTGTATGTGCATTTACACCAAGATTAATAAAGATCCATAGGGTTACTATCAGGCCGATCAAAGGACACACCAGATAATTCAAAATGGATTTCACTTTTGATAACTCATTCCTCTTTGGATTCTTAAAGTAATATCTTATGATTACAGTCATATTCAGTAAGATAAATCCGAACAATGCGCCAAAGCTAACCAGTGTTGATATTACTTCCAGAGAGCAAATCAATGAAATCGGTACAATTAAGATTCCCACCAGGATAACTGACACATAGGGTGTCCGATATTTTTTGCTGACATAGGATAACTGCCTGGGTAGTACACCATCCCGTCCCATGGCAAACAGAACTCTGGCTACTGCTGTCTGGGAAGCCTGGGTCGTAGCAATACCGAAAGATAAGACTAAGGTAAAGGTGGTTAACACTGTAAGCCAGGTACCGCCGACAAAATTTACGATATCTAAAAACGCCGTATCCGGATTTAAATCCTGGTAGTTCGGATAAGCCATTCCTGCCAGAAAGGTAATTATAATAAAAATCACACCAATAATGAAGATGGAGGAAATAATCGCTTTACCAACATTTTTCTCCGGCTTAATCGTTTCCTCTGCCAAAGTACTAATAGCATCAAAGCCCAGATAGCTTAATATTACCATACCTGTAGCCATGAGTATACCGGACATATCGAATTGCTCCGGGTTATAAAAAGAAATTGTATTAAAGCTCACGGTACCATTGATCCACATCCGGATAACGCAGACGCAAAAGGCTACAATAACCACCATTTGCAGGGCAAATAAGATCCAGCTGCATTTTGACATCAAATCAACTCCGATTACATTGATCACGGTGCTGAAAGCAATAAATAACAGGGACCAAATCCATACAGGCACGGAAGGAATTAATGCATTGGCAAAGGAGCTTCCGATAATTACTACCGTTGCCGGAAGCAGCAGATAATCGAGGAGGATAGCCCATCCTGTTAAAAATCCCAGTGCCGGTGATACCCCTTTCTGTACATACACATATACGGAACCTGCCATAGGATAATTCTGAGACATAACCCGGTAGCTCAATCCTGTAAATGCCATTGCAGCCATACCGATTAAAAAGCACAGTGCCACCATTCCGTTTGCCGGCTCCAAATAGGCTCCATACATTCCAGCCGGCGCCAGAGGAATCATAAAAATTAAGCCGTAAATAATTAAATCTCTTGTTTTTAAGGTTCTTTTTAAGCTTATTGTCTGTTTCTCCGCCTTCATAATTCTTACCTCCATCATTTTTAGTTTACTAAATAAATCACAAAAAGAGCTCCTGCCACCTGACAGAACCCCTTTGCCCGTTCGCTGATTAATGAAAGTCAATTTCCGGCTTTACTAATCTAATATTAAAAATGGTGCCTGCTCCTATATGGATCAGACACCGTTGTTCTAATTCCCATTATATCATCTCAGTATCCGAAGGATTGTAAATTTCGGAACTGAATTATATTTATGATTTTACCTGCTCAAATAATAGCTCTATTTTTAATTTGAATATTTTCTCTTTACCTTGCTTTGGTATTCCCTTTGAGTATGCGCTATGAGTACGCGTTTTATATTTTGGTCCTGAATATCGCTCTATATCTTAGCTTTGAATCTGTCATAACGAAAATCCTTTACATCGAGAGCCGTTTCTTCACCCAAAGCCATCTGGGAAAGCAGCATTCCGACCGTTGGCGAAATACCAAAACCGTGCCCTGAAAATCCACAGGCCAGAATTAATCCGGGTACCTCTTCAACCCTGCTGATTACCGGCACATGATCTGCGCAGTCATCGATCCAGCCAGCCCAGGTTCTTACGATCTTAGCCTCCTCCAGACAAGGGAAATACTTCATAATTCCCCTGCAGATGCAGGAAGCCGTTATGCTGTTAGTAACCGGTGTGCTGTTATCTTTATTGACCCCTTCATAACCGGAACTGCCGCCGAACACAAAGGATCCATGAGTACTTTGATGTCCGTAAAAATCAGCGGCTGCCGTACCAAGCATTTGATAAAACATGGGCGGCTGGGCTTCTGTTACCAGTACCTCAAGCAAAGCCTGTGTCATCAGAACATCCACTCCTACAGTAGCTGCAATCTTTCTGCTGCCATAGCCTGCTGCCAGGATGATGGTATCCCCTTCATAAAGGTTTTTCTGTGTTACTATCTGTCTTGCTTTCCCCTTGATTTTTCTGATTTCAATAACCTCTTCATTGGTAATGAAGCGTACACCCAATTGCCTTGCTTTCCGGTAATAAGCCAGTGTGGCCAACATGGGATTGGCATGACCGTCCGTAGGACACCAGCTGGCACCGATTACTTCATCAGACAGATAAGGACAGATTTCCTTTGCCTGGGCTCCGGTAATCATATTAACATCTAGACCGGATTCCCTGGCTCGCTGGGTTAGTCCTTCCAGTATTTTAATATGGGCATCGGTTTTACCTAACCGCAGGTTCCCCTCCTGATAGTATTCCACATCCATTTCAAGCTCTTCGGAAAGGTTCGGCCAAAGATGCTTTACCCCATAGATTGCTAAGGGAAGCTCTCTTTTGTCACGGCCGGATTGTCTGACTCCTCCTCCGTTTCTGCTGGAACCGCCGTCTCCTATATGCTCACTCTTATCCAGAACCAGAACGGAGCAGCCTTTCTCTGCCAGATAATAAGCTGTGGCATTGCCGATAATCCCTCCTCCAATTACGATTACATCTGCATGGTTACTCATCGCTTAGGCCTCCCTTCTTTCATTCCCCAGTATTCTCATTTCAATAGGCCTCATGGGAGCCCTTGAGGTTGCCGGTTCTAATTCGGTCTGCGGCACTCCAAGCTCTTTTGCAACGATCCGTTTTACCAGGGCACCGCAGGTTTGACCCTGACAAAGACCCATTCCGGTTCGAAGATATCTTCTGATCTCTGTCAGTGTGAACATTCCGTCATGTACTGCTCTTCTGATCTCTCCCTTGGTTATCTCCTCACAACGGCAGATAATTGTATCGTCATCCGCTTCCGGCAGACATGATCCTAAGTCTACTGACCGGTCATTTCGCTCTTTCATTAACATACCTCCTGTCTGACAAAAAATCGTGCCTTCATAGCCATAGAAAGCGGAACCTTCATGGTTAATAAATTGGTATGATCAAAGGCTTTACTTGACTTAACCTCCATGACCGAGGCTTCACAAACCTCTTTCCCGCTGCGGTCTAAGGCAATTCCTTTTTCCCCTTTTGCCGGCAGGGGAAGGAATTCATAGGGTAACGTAATTGTTGCATATCCGGATTCCTGATCCTCATTCACAAGGAAAATCGCCTGGCCGGAACAGGAGGCTACACATAAGCCACAGCCGGAGCAGTCCTTCGACTCGTCAATGCCTGGCAGTGCCGTAATCTTTGATCCGATCTTAATGCATTTTCTGGAACAGGCATCCTGGCAGGGATTGCAGGGTATATTCTGGGTACATTCAATCACCGGATGAATCCCCTTTTTACTCAGTACACCCGGAAATCTTTCAACCTCATCTTCCTCCAAATACCCTTTTTTCAAGAGATTCATTGAGATATCAATACCCTCCTCGGTTTTCTCTATCACCTTACCCCGGTTCTCTGGTGCAAACATACCCTCTCTGAGGCTTAATAAAGCCTCCTCTAACTGTTCTATGTTATCCTTCATCTCTTCCCACTGGATGAAGCCTAAATACTGCGCAGCTGCAATTCCTGAGATTCTTCCTTCAATCATTGCAGAGCTGGCTTCCTCAATTCCCGATACATCACCGGCTACAAAAATTCCAGGAATGCTGGTGGCACCATTCGAAGTACATTCCGGAACCAATCCTCCCGGAGTGTCCGCCATATGGCAGCCGGCCATTTTTAAAAGCTGGGACATGGGTGATAAGCCCACTGCCAGGCATATGGTATCCGCCTCAAAGCTCTTCTGTGTACCGGGTATGACATTCCACTTACTGTCTACTTCACCAATGGTAACTCCGGTCACATTGTCTTCCCCTTCGGCTCTTATAATGGTATGGGACAGATAGAAGGGAACACCACATCTGGCAACCTTTGCTGCATGGACACCATATCCGCCCACCTTGGGTGATGCATCCACCAGCGCAACCACCTCACAACCGGCCTGCAGCAGCTGATAACTGACTACAAGACCAACATTTCCGGTTCCAAGCATCAGTATCTTTTTACCCGGTCTGATATGATGCAGGTTCATCATGGTCTGCGCCGCACCGGCACCAATCACACCGGGTAGTGTCCAGCCTTCAAAGGTGATCATATTTTCAGATGCACCTGTGGCTACAATAACCGCATCGCCCTTATAATGCCTGATCTCTTCACCCTGTTTTACCGTAATCTCCTTATCTAAATATAAACCGATTACAATGGCGTTCAAAACCACCTCTACACCATAGGTGTTTGCTTCTTTTAACAGCTCTTCTCCAATTTTAAAACCTCTAATCTTTGCTTTGTGCTCCTTTGAGCCAAAGAATTTATGAATTTGTTTGAAAAGCTGTCCGCCGGGCTTTGCATTTTCATCAAATACGATAACCTTAAGACCTCTTTTTGCGGCCTCTATCGCAGCTGACAATCCGGCAGGACCTGCTCCAACAACAATTAAATCATATCTTGTCATAGTTAATTCCGCCTTCCCTATCTATACTTTTGCACTTACTCCGTATTGGGTCTGAACACTCATACCTTCTTGCAGGGGAGTAATGCAGGTTCTTACATTCGGTCTGCCGTCCACCACCATGACACAATCCGTACATCTGCCAATGGCACAGAATACACCTCTTGGCTTGTGATATTTCTTCGTATATCTATGAATTCTAACCCCTGCTGCTTCCAGTGCAACGGAGATCGGCTCTCCTTCATATCCGGTCATCGTCTGCCCGTCATAGGTAAACTCTACGACAGCCCTCTCTTCCGGCTTTCCTAGAATCGGATGCTCTTCAATTCTCATATTAACTCACTTTCCTTTCGCCTTACTCCTTCTCAGCTTGTTAAGAATATACTATTCTTTCGCTTAACCCCTTCTCAATTTGTTAAGAAGATATTATTCTTTCGCTTAACCCCTTCTCAATTTATTAAGAAGATATTATTCTTTCGCTTAACTCCTTCTCAAATTATTAAAAAAGTCCTTTTCTTCCTTATGGAATCTGATAACTACACAATTCTTGTTAAGCTAAATAAGGCTGTTCCCATAGATTAAGCTTTGTACCAATACCTTTTTCAAGCGCATTCCGGTAAACAAGGGTTCCCCAGGCCACATCCTCAATTGGCATTCCGCCTACGGAATAGATTGTGATCTCATTCTCCTTACGGTGCACTGGAACCTTTCCGATTAATACATCACCCAGATCATCAATCTGCTCTTTCTTCATCCTGCCTTCTGCAATCATATCCATGCAGTGTACCGCAGGAATCGGAATTGAGTGATATGCGGGAAATTCCATCTCTTCCTCCCAAGCCTCATATAACTGAATATTATCAGCTACATTTCTTGCACGGTTTAAAAGGAAGTCATCATCAAATCTAGCGGATGCAGGACAACAGAGGATTGCTCCCGGCTTAATCCATGCTTCCTCTATGTAAGGATACTCGTTAATATCCCCGGTTGGACTTGAGGTTGCAATATGTACAATATCAGAATCTCTTACCGCCTCTTCCATGGTTTCTACTACCCTGATGTCAGTGATCTGCGGATATTTTTCATTAATATATTTGATAAAGCTATCTGTTGATTTCAGGCTTCTTCCTTTAATCTTTACTGTTTTAATTCCAGTTCTCACAGCCATGGTGGCATCAAAGGCAGTTTTACTCATAACACCGGGTCCGATGATACCCACTACCTCGGAATCCTCCTTTGAAAAATATTTCACCCCCACACCTGGAACAGCTCCGGTTCGGAAGGCACTTAAGATATTTGCTGACATATATGCTAATGGTGCTCCTGTATCCTTATCATTTAAAGTAAGCATCAGGATGGATCTTGGCAGACTCTTCTTCCTGTTCTCCGTATTGGAGCCATACCATTTCATACCTGCCATATCAAATTCACCGCCCAGATATGCAGGCATCGCCATGAATCTTCGATCAGGTCCGTCTACCGGCATGTTGGGAAATGGAGATTCTGCCGGGAAGGTCATCATAACGCCGTGGGAGTTGCCGTTTGGTCCGCCCATACGGTAATCACCGATTTTGAGCAGCTTAAACATTTCTTCCATTGCTGCTACACAGCCAGACATATCTGTTACTCCTGCTTTGATCATATCCTCTTCATTCAAATATAAAAAATCAATTCTTGGTGCTTTCATTCTAAATTCCTCCATCTTTATTATTTTTTAGGTGTATGCTTTTTTAGCCTACATTCTGATTCAATACTTCACATCCAATGATAGCCTCCAGCTCAATCTCCACATACTGGGTCGGCCGGTTAAGCTTCGGAGTCTCTACCATGGTGAACAGTGGCTTCACTTCTTTGAAATATTCTGAAAATGCATTTCCAACGTCTCTTGCATGAGCCATATCTGTGATATAGGCTTTTATTCTGATAACATCCTGTTGGCTTGCATCTGCCTGAGCGAGTAAAGCCATAAACTTTTCGAAGATATACTTTGCCTGATCATAGGGTTTTTCTCCATAAACAGTGCCATCCGGTAACACAGAGGTAGTTCCTCCTATGTATACATGGTCTCCCACCTTAACCATCCTTGAATAGCCGACTATTGCCTCCAAGGGGGCACCTGAGGAATAATTTATTCTTACCATTACCAAACCTCCTGTAATAAAAAAAGCTCCTGTGATGTACACCATCACAAGACCTCTTTGCCTCAAATTTTCTCTTATTTTATACACTATTGAAGCTCTAATATAGTAAAAATCGGAACTGATATAATTCCCGAAATCCATATATTAACCTTGACACCAACAACAGCGGGTGCTAGAATATGATCAACACAAAAGCGTGCCTGCTTTTGTGTTTTTTTATTCCATTGACTTTTATATTTATAAGAAGTACATCTAATCTATCCTGAAGCAAATACCTCTATTAGGAATGCTTTGACAAAATATTATCCTGTTTAAAAAGACACAAAAAGGTGCTCACTTTTGTGTCTTTTTGCTATTTATACTGCTATTTATACACGGAAGCTACTTACTAATTTATCTCCATCTCCCTTCCATCAATTATTTATTTGATTATAAAAGGAGGCACGCCTATGCCAAATAGAAATGCGGAAGCTTTCTCTACAGCTCTTAAACCGAAACAACCGGAATTTGTTCTCGCCACCTCGGATTATCAAAAAAAGGTAATTATGAAGTATAACATTGCCCATTTCTATCAATTCACTGCCGAATCAGATAAATTGGAAGTTATCCCGGATGCATGTATTGATATTCTCTTTTGGAAAAAGGATGGGAAAATCGTAACTAAGATTGCAGGAACCGTGCTTGAAAAGGGAGAATCAAATGCAGAGCTGAACAGTGAGTGTTTTGGTGTCCGCTTTATGCCGGGTGTCAATCCGGTATATAAATCCCTTCCGTTGTACGAAATCGTAAATAAGGAATGGGAATTTTCCAGCATGATTTCCCATGATGAGAAGGAAAAATTATTGGAAAGTATGTTTTTTGCCAATACCATCGAAGAAAAAATTAAAATATTCATGAATTACTATACCAATCATGTTGAACATAAGGCAGAAGACTCCTTCAGCCTGAAAAATTATCTCCGCAATGAAATTATAAACTCCAACGGAGACCTGAAGCTATCTGATCTTAGTATAAAAACCGGATATTCCGAGCGCTATTTAAACAAAAAGATTCACGAGGATTTCGGAATGTATCCGAAGAATCTCATCCGCATTATCCGTTTTCAAAAAGCGGTGGATAATCTGACGGCAACCATCGGCAATACCAATTGTATTAATACTGCATTAGATTATGGTTACTATGACCAATCTCATTTTATTAAAGATTTCAAAAAATTGTC
>JARKQP010000900.1 GCA_029974875.1 Mobilitalea sp. | reverse complement strand
GGTGAGGTGCTGGCAGGATACAACCTGACACCCAGGGAAATAGAGGTTTGTGCCCTGCTGCTGGGCGGGAGCTCCCGCAAACAGATCGGGATAGAGCTCCAGATCAGCTATGCGCCTGTTGGGTTCCACTGTACCTCGCTTTATAAAAAATTAAATATCAACAGCCTGTCCGAGCTTTTCGCCATGTTTGGATACAAGGAAACTGTGTCTGAAAAAGAAGGCTAGGGGCAGGCGGCGATTCCTGGCAGAACTATTTTGATGAGGGTATCCCAAAACTATGATTTTTATATTATAGGAAGGGGCATCCTCATTTTTTTGCGTTTTTACCCCCTACCTATACTATCGCATAGCTATCCAAAACTGGAAATTAGATGCAAAATAAAAGACGGAAGCACTGTCCCCCGGCAGTCCTTAATCTTGTAGCAGGACTGGAGCCTGATTAACCGGTCCGCAAGAAGTTTAAGCTTTAAGCTGTGCCTGGGGCAGAATGCGGCTGCGGTATAACAAGCCTACTGTCTCACCCATAATTAGGCTGACAACACTGCCTAAAGACAAATGAGACAGCATACCAGATGATCTAATAATAAGATGGGAGAGTGATTGCAGATGAAATTGAAAAGAACCTTATTCATCCTTTTTGCAGCCATCATAGCTGGACTGAGCTTTTCAGCGGAGGCATTGGCAAAAACCACAACAACGGCGGTGACACTTTATATCAATAATAAAAAAGTGACTCCGTCTGCCTACAGCGTAAATGGTAATATTCTCATTCCCTTCCGGGAAGTATTTGAGACGATGAACTGCAAGACGGAATGGATTACAGAGACTGATGTCCTAAAAGCCTCCAGAAGCGGTGTTACAATCGAGCTTACAATGGGTAAGGCGAATGCAAAGATCGGAACAAAAACCGTCAAGATGAAGGCAGCTCCAAGGCTGGTTAACGGAAAGACCTATGTTTCCATGGAATTGGTTAAGGAAGCCTTTGGGTATAAGGCGTCCTTTGATTCAAAGAAAAAGAGGGTGGATATTACCGGAAAGAGTGGAATTGGTGTTCCCGGCGGTGTGGTCCATACGGGATACATTAAGCCTGGCGGTGAGACCTGGACAGCGGAGAATGGTCCCCATATCGTACAATATACCTTTGATGTGGGTGGGGATAAAGCACCGGTATTGGTAATCCAGAAGGGAGCCTTGGTCTTATTTGAAGGAGGTGCTGACATCAGGGTCGGCTGGATTGGACCGGGCGGCTTGATGGTGAACGGCACCAAGGAGGCCCCTGTTACCTTTGCCGCCAATACGGATTCTGTCCAGCCGGGATATTATGACGGTATTTATTTCTATGAAAACGCGATTAAGGGGAAAACCTATATCCGGAATGCGAGTATTCAGGGTGCCGGCAGCGCTTACGATGGTGCGGTTAATATCAAGCAGCATTCAAAGCCGAACACGGCTGTGGAATTAAAGAATGTGGTCATTAAGGATAGCCTCCAATACGGGCTCAAGATAGAAGAAGACAGCAGTCTTGTTTCCGGCAGTGCCAATGTATCCGTGACGGGTACTGTCACCGAGGATGGAAAGGGTGGGTATCCCATCTGGACCAGGGTTCTCGGAAGCAATAACCTTCCGGTAGGTGGAACTTTTACAAAGAATGCAAAGAATGCAGTCTATGTATATGGCGGTGTTACGGAAAGAGTTGAGAAGAATCTTACCTGGACAAATCTTGGGATTCCCTATGCAGTAGATACCAGTCTGGAGGTAGGGGGCGAAAACAATCCTGTTTTTACTGTGAAGCCGGGGGTGGTAGCACTTTTTGCGGATAACGATTGGATCAGGATGGGGTATAATGGAAGCGGAACGATCGTGGCAGATGCAAAAGCGGAGGATAACAAGATTGACCGGAAAGCGTTGGAATCGGCGCTGACCCTGGCCTCCCAGGATGCATTACAGGATAAATCGCTGGTCCTGCTAAAAAAGAATAAGACAATCGTATTCGGTCATCTGGGCAAGTCGTCGGGAAAGGGAAAGTGGTACGGTATACGGTTTATGGACGGTTCGGTGGAGAATAATGTGCTGGATGGCTGCGTAATAGCCAGTGCAGGTGTGGAAGGCTCTTACGGTGATGAGGGGGCGGTTTCAGCAGTTTCAAAGGATGAAGCGAAGCTGCAGATGTCCAATACCTTAATCAGCGGCAGCAACACCAGTGGCCTGGATCTCTATGGTAAGGTGGAAATGACACCGGAATCCACCGGCAACATCTTTGTGAATAACAATTTTCCTATTAAGGCTTCGCCCCACTCCGTAGGTTCCCTCAGCATGACGAGTCTGATTCTTGGCAATGTTAATAACTTTATCCAGGTAGCTGACGGTAAGGAAATACAAACCATGATTACCAAATCAGTAACCTGGAACAATCTAGGGGTTCCTTATTTGGTTAAAAATCCGATCTCCGTCAATGGTGGAATGACTGAGGCCATACTGACTTTGGCAGGAGGTGTTAACCTTCTGTTTGACAAGGGCACAGGCATGGAAATCGGTAAGACTGGCCCTGGATCCCTGATAACTCTGGGAACAGTAACGAATCCGGTCACCTTTACCTCCGTGCTGAAACAGGCAGGAGCCTGGAATGGTCTGCACTTTTTTGACCAGATGGGAATGTCTTCAAAGCTGGAGGGTACGGTTCTTGAATACGCTACCAACGGAATTACCTTTGATGCGGTTCCGGGAGGGGATATCCTGAGGCAGTCTACCATACAGTTTTGCAAGGAGCTGGGAATTAATAAGAAGTTTACCGATATCATAGAGTATATACTGGACTTCATGATGCCTGACCTGGGAAATGTTTTTAAGGGCAATGGGCAGGACCAGAACTGATAAATGGTTTATACTATGGCTTGCCAGTGTAATGGATGCGAATAATGAAACCGGGACCAGAGCTGACAAGCGATTTATACTATGCCATAGTTAAGAGTCATGATTAAGAAAAACCGGAACTCGGATGCAAAATAGGAATTGGGAAGCAGAGAAGCTGAACTTTTTATTGGAAGGAGGCTGGGCCATGGAGAAGGCGTTTACCCAAAGGTATAGCGAGGACAGGTCGCAGGGGCATTTGCAGTTCACATTTTACTGCGGGCTTTGCGGCGGGAAATATACTGCTCCCGCAGTAGAAATGCCCGGTAAACGCGGACTGTTTCAAAGCAGAAGATGGAAAAGGGCATACAGGGTTGCCTTTGACGCGGCACAGGAGGACGCCAAGGAGCACTTCAACCGCTGTGTTAGCTGTAAGCAATGGGTATGCGACCAGGATTTCAACCCGGACTTCGGCTTGTGTGTGGCGTGTGACCCCGGCAGAGACGGGTAATCAAAGCAGCATGTAGCTGCGGTTTATAGTTGACGGGAAAAATCAGGCAGTGAGCGGATACACGTAGTATCTGTAATTCCTCCAATGTATAAGGGTAAGGCTGAGCCTTACCCTTATACATCAATTTTAGCGTAGTTTTTCCAAGGATTAGACTGCATATATCCTTGCGGTACTGCGGTATTTCTGGATGTTAAAGCATCGGCTTTCATCGACGCCCTATTATTTTAAAAGCCATGCCTGGGCTTCCTCTTTGGTTTCGTACATTCTAAAGTGGTTGCCTTTGTTGGATTCCAGTACCAGCTCTTTGAATCTACCCTTTTGAAGCATCTCCTGGGGAAAAACTGCGGCAACCTTTATATTATAGTTCACAAACTTCTGCATGAAGCTTCCTGCAAGCCCGGTTTTAAGATTAAAAAAATCCGGCGGTAATGCCGAAAAGTGGAGCATGAGGGAATTGGTTCCATGCTCCCAGCATAGGGCGATGAGGTCAAGGGCATCATTCTCCGTGCTGATGGGATCCGTTACGGAAAGCAATTCGATATATTTCTTTTTTTCTACTTCATTAACCTGATAATTCATTTTATATTTTTCCTCCATTATTTCGTATTTAAATAATTTTTGAAGTGTTTCTTTGGTCCAATTTATCTCATTATGATAGGTTGAAATAATATTCTCATGGATCATATCCCAGATTAATTGCTCCCGTGGATTCCTATCCGGTGAATGGAGAGCACGCCTTTTTTTCTCATACTGCAGGATCAGCTGCATTTTAAGCTCATTTTCGTAGGCAAGGAATAGCTCCTTTAATGCCTGGTCACTTAATCCATCGGACCAGGCCAGCTGCAGCAAAAAGGATTTCTTTATCTCAGGAGCCTCCGGTGC
>JARKQP010000893.1 GCA_029974875.1 Mobilitalea sp. | reverse complement strand
GATGAAATAAAGAAGCCGGAATTATTAATACCGGCAGGTAATTTAGAAAATTTGAAAACAGCCGTGATGTATGGTGCAGATGCGGTCTATATTGGCGGAGATCTGTACGGCCTCCGTGCGAAGGCAAAGAACTTCTCCCTGGAGGAGATGAGGGAAGGGATCATATTTGCCCACGGGCATGGAAAGAAGATATATGTTACAGCCAATATTACCGCCCATAACCAGGATCTTGAGGGAATCCGGAAGTACTTTAAGGAATTAAAGGATTTCGGGGAGGCCAGGCCGGATGCATTAATCATATCTGACCCCGGCGTGTTCAGCATAGCGATGGAGATAGTTCCTGAGATAGAGGTGCATATCAGCACCCAGGCGAACAATACCAATTATGAAACCTACCGGTTCTGGCACAAGCTGGGGGCAACCAGGGTCGTATCTGCGAGAGAGCTGTCTTTGGCAGAGCTGGTGGAGCTGAGGGCGAACATTCCACCGGAGATGGAGATTGAGACCTTTGTCCATGGTGCCATGTGTATTGCCTATTCCGGCAGGTGCCTCTTAAGCAATTATTTTACGGGAAGGGATGCCAATATGGGTGCCTGCACCCATTCCTGCCGGTGGAAATACCGCATTGTCGAGGAGACAAGGCCGGGAGAGTATCTACCTGTGGAGGAAAATGAACGGGGAACCTATATCTTTAATTCCAAGGATTTATGCATGCTTGAATATATTCCGGAGCTTGTAAAGTCTGGCATCAATAGCTTAAAGGTAGAAGGAAGGATGAAGACCGCATTATATGTGGCTACGGTGGCAAGAACCTATCGCAGGGCAATTGATGATTTCTTTGAGGCTCCGGCAAAATATGAAGCAAATAAGGCCTGGTATATGGAAGAAATTAAGAAAGGTGTAAACAGGCAGTTTACAACAGGCTTTTTCTTCGGCAAGCCCACCCATGAGGATCAGATTTATGACCATAATACCTATGAAAAAGCCTATACGTATTTAGGAACAATCTGCGGTGAAAGGGATGGCCTGTATGAGCTGGAGCAAAAGAATAAGTTCAGCGTCGGGGAAACCGTTGAAATCATGAAGCCGAAGGGGGATACGGTCCTAACTACCGTGAAGAGAATTACCGATAAGGATGGAGCGGATATGGAAAGCTGCCCTCATCCTCAGCAGATCATTTACGTGGATTTAGGCGTACGGATGGATAGCTACGATATTATTAGACGGAAGGAGTAACTCCTTCCGTCTTTTTGCACTGGGGCGGGATTCCTTAGAATCCCGCCCCAGTACTGGATTTAGAAAACAATATTAAGGATTTCACCTTGGCAGTGGTGTGATTACGGACAAGGGTTTAGATATATTTAGAAACAATATTGAGGATTTTACCTATAGGCAAGATCGTTAAGAAAGAAGCTGCCCCAGTATGGATAAGCTCTCCTTGGGATATCTTGCCTGCGTCGTCCGGTCTACTGCAATAAGGCCAAAGGTTTTTGAAAAGCCCTTCTGCCATTCAAAATTATCTAAGAGGGACCAGTGCAGATAGCCAAGCACCGGGATTCCTTCATTAATGCAATCAAGAATTCCGGCAGCAGCCTCCCTGATAAAGGCAATGCGGCGGGTATCATCGGAGGTTCCGATGCCATTTTCCGTAACCATAACAGGGATGGGCAGGTCCTTGTATACGGTACGGATCACATTAGCCAATGCCTTTGGATAGAACTCATAATCCATCTGGGTACGTTCCGCACCCTCGGGAATCGGGCATACGCCCTCGGGGCCGATGATTTTACGGGTAT
>JARKQP010000891.1 GCA_029974875.1 Mobilitalea sp. | reverse complement strand
ACCCTTAAAAGAAGAATGGATTTTAGTATTGCCAATCAGCGTGCCGGGGTTTATGTTGACGGAGCATATGTAGGAGACTGGATCAGCACAGGCTCCGATACGGTGAACAGGTGGAGGGACAGCACCTTCTTCATTCCGGCTTCCTTTACTTCAGGGAAAACTTCGATAAATGTAAAAATACAATTTGTAAGCTCGGCAATAGACTGGAATGAGTTTTATTACTGGGCATATTGCGGAAGTGTTGTCACGGATGCCATGGATGTGGGGAATACGGCTTCGGAAAGTGCTCACAGCTATGTCATAAATACACAGACATGGTCCGGTGCGCAGCCTTCGGACCCTTCAACCTTATTCAATTATCCCAAAATATATCAGGTTACTGACGACGGAAAAGCCCACAGGGGTTACAGCCAGTTTACCATGGCCATCAATCCTGTGAATGATGGTGTCATACTTAAAAGAAGGAAGGATTACCAGATAGCAAATCAAAAAGCAAATGTATATGTAGATGGCGCACTGGCAGGAGAATGGTATATTTCAGGCTCGGATACCACCAACAAGTGGAGGGACAGCAGCTTTATCATTCCTCAATCCTTTACCTCGGGAAAGAGCTCGATCAATATTAAGGTTCAGTTTGTAAGTTCGGCAAACGACTGGAATGAGTTCACCTACTGGACATATTGCGGCGGCAATCTCATGGATACCCTGGATGTAGGAAATACGGCTTCCGAGGCTGCACACGGCTATACAATCAACACCCAGAGCTGGAGCGGAACAAATACATTTACTTATCCATGGAGCGATAATCTTGACATCTTGAATAATACATGGTTAAAGATATACTGGGATAATGAAACTACCCCGAGCGTAAATGCACCTTTAGGGGATCTCTTTGCAATGGGGCACTTCGGAGCATATGGAACCAAATCCCTGCCTGTAGGAATGGATGCCAATACAGGCACAATGTATATGTACTTCCCTATGCCTTTTGCGGGAAGGGCGAAAATAGACCTTGTAAATTCAAGAACTTCAGGCACAACGGGTATTACTTATGAAATTAAACATAAGCCTTTCACAGATTCATT
>JARKQP010000845.1 GCA_029974875.1 Mobilitalea sp. | reverse complement strand
AAAGGGTACCAGCCTTCCGGCTTTTCACCGGCAGCTCCAAAAGTGGAAGGATCCGTCCTTTCACCGGCTTACACCAACCGCCGGCTCTCTGCAGAAAATCAAGGATCGTAGCTTTTATCATCGCTGTGTTTTCTATATTTGTCCCTATTATATAACTGTTTATCCCGGTTGGCAAGGGAAATTTGAGTTAAAAGGGAGCTTTCATATGTTTAAGAGGACTTTAATGACAAAGGCCTTCATTTGAGTTAAAAGCTTTAAGGATAAAGGTTTCATTTATGCTAAAAAGGTCATAAAAAATATATGAAAAATATAGTAAAAATAGTTAAAAAGAAGCAAATTGTTTTTAAAATAACAATGATTGACAATAAATTTTGTGGTGCTATAATGGATGCAGGATTGTCGAGGATGCACAGATAATTCGTGTCAAGCCTTTATATTGGCAGCTTATTTGACAGGAAGTACTGTCATTTGACACAAGAGTATAGTTCATTAGAGATAAGGTGACGTGAATATGAATGCAATATCTACATTAGTTTTATTTCCATTAGCAGCGGCACTGCTGATTTTTCTGATCCGCAATGACAGGATCAGGGATTATGTCGTAAGGATCAGTGCAGTCATCACTGCAGTCATAACGATTGTCGTCGTTAGTCTATATTTTAACAAAGGAATATCCTTCAGTTACCCCTTTGAAAAGGCCATTGATTATGTTCTCGCCCTCGCAGAAGCAGTGATCGCGGTGTACATCATCACATCAGGCATCAGACATAAGAAGTACTTAGTATCATTCTTTTCCCTTCTGCAGACTCCCCTTATTTTATGGTTCGAATTTACCCAAAAGAGTGAGATAGAAGTCAAAAATGCAATTGTATTTGATAAGCTTTCTGCAATCATGCTTCTGGTGATTGGCATTGTAGGCAGCTTAATCTGTATCTATGCCGTAAGCTACTTAAAGGGGTATCATCAGCATCATGTACATTATAAGGTGCGGATAAGATTCTTTTTATCAACGGTATTCCTATTCCTGGCGGCCATGTTTGGCCTGGTTTTATGTAATAACCTGACCTGGCTGTATTTCTGCTGGGAGCTTACGACCCTCTGCTCCTTCTTCCTTATCGGATATACCAGGACGAGGGAGGCAAAGCAAAACTCCTACCGCGCTTTGACGATTAACCTGGGCGGAGGACTTGCCTTTGCAGTTGCTATTGTGTACATCGGAACGCAGCTAAAGACAATTGAATTATCGGAATTGGTTAAAATGAGCCCGGAAACTGCGGTGCTGATACCGGTATTCCTCCTGTCCCTGGCTGCACTGACAAAATCGGCACAGCTACCCTTTGCCTCCTGGCTGCTGGGTGCAATGGTTGCGCCAACGCCTTCCTCTGCCTTATTGCATTCTGCGACTATGGTAAAAGCGGGAGTTTATTTAATCCTCCGGCTGGCTCCCTTGCTGGGGAATACACCGGTAGGAAAGGTGATTACCCTTGTCGGCGGAGTTACGTTCCTGCTCTGTTCCTTAATGGCGGTGACCAGAAGTGACGCGAAGAAGATTCTGGCCTACTCCACCATTGCTAATCTAGGTCTGATCGTGGTATGTGCCAGTGTAGGAACCCGGGAATCCATATGGGCTGCTATCCTGTTAATTATTTTCCATGCCGTGTCAAAATCCTTATTATTTTTGGCAGTTGGTTCTATTGAGCATCAGATCGGCAGCAGGAATGTGGAGGACATGGATGTATTGCTGGACGTGTCCAGAAGGCTGTCCTTATATATGATTATTGGAGTTGCAGGTATGTTTTTAGCACCTTTTGGAATGCTAATCTCAAAATGGGTTGCTATGAAGGCTTTCATGGATTCCAATAATATTTTAATTGTGATTATTATTGCTTATGGCAGTGCGGCTACTTTATTTTATTGGGCAAAATGGATGGGTAAGCTGGTTTCGAATGCAAATAAGCAGGAGCATAAGCATCAGGAATTCCACAAGGAAGAAGAGCTTCCGATTTTTATCCTTGCGGTGCTGGTAGGCATATCCTGCTTCGGCTTCCCTTTGATTTCAAAATTTGCCCTGGTACCCTTCCTGACCGGCATGTTCCATGCAAATGCCCTGGTGCCTATCGGTACGAGCGATGTGAACCTTATGCTGCTTATGCTGAGTATGCTTATTATTTTGCCAATCAGCTTTATTCCGATCTATAAAAATGATACCAGAAGAAGAGTGCTAATCTATATGTCCGGTGAAAACTCAGGGGATAATAAAAGCTTCCGTGCTGCCATGGGTGAGACCCGGCAGGTAGAGCTGCGCAACTGGTATATCCGGAAATACTTTGACGTAAAGATCCTGACCCTGTGCGGGAATGTGATTTCCTGCGGGATACTGGTGGCAGGCGTAATTTGGTTGATTGGAGGACTGGTATCATGATAAATGTATTGATGGTAGTTGGAATTATCCTCCTTGCCCCGCTTGTTGGCGGATTATTGACAGGTATCGACCGTGTGGTCACTGCACGTTTGCAGGGAAGGCAGGGTCCCCCGCTTTTACAGCCCTTTTATGATGTTTTCAAGCTGATTAGCAAGGAAACGACGGAAGTGAATTCCATGCACCGGTTTTTTGTCTATATTTCCTTAATATTTGTGATATTTACTACAGTGCTGCTGTTGTCCGGCGGGGATGTGCTATTGGCAATTTTCGCGCTGACACTTGGCTCCGTTTTCTTTGTCCTGGGCGGCTACGCTTCGAATTCACCCTATAGTACCATAGGCTCTGAGCGGGAGCTGCTGCAGATCATGGCCTATGAGCCCATGGTATTGCTGGCCTGCTTTGGTTTGTATTACGTGGACAGAAGCTTTTTTGTGAAGGATATTATTGCCTCACCCTATTCGGCAATTATTTTCCTGCCGGGTGTGTTTATAGGCTTTACCTATATTTTGACCTTTAAGCTTAGGAAATCGCCCTTTGATTTAAGCATGTCACATCATGGGCACCAGGAAATCGTAAAGGGAATTACGACGGAGTATTCCGGCAGGGATCTGGCAGTGATTGAGGTTACCCATTGGTATGAAACGGTCATTGTCCTGGCTTTAACCTATATTTTCTTTGCCAATGCGAATCCCCTCAGCCACATTCTGGCTGTATTGGCCTGTTTGGTTATCTTTTTCCTGGAAATCATCATAGATAATACCTTTGCCCGGGTAAAATGGCAGCAGGCATTGACCAGCGCCTGGGTTGTTACCGCGGTATTAAGCACGGTGAATTTATTTATCCTGTCGCATTTCAGGTAATGATTACTGTTAAAGCTGCCATCCTGCAGCGGAAGGAGAGAAGTAAGCTATGAGTTTTATGAAAAAGTCACCGTGGATCTTGCATTACGACGGTTCCAGCTGTAATGGCTGTGATATAGAGGTCCTTGCCTGCCTGACACCCTTATATGATGTGGAGCGCTTTGGGATCATTAATACCGGTAATCCCAAGCATGCGGATATTTTACTGATTACGGGCAGTGTGAATGAGCAGAATATACCGGTAGTAAAACAGATTTATGACCAGATGGCAGATCCGAAGGTAGTTGTTGCGGTGGGGATCTGTGCAAATTCCGGCGGGATATTTGCAGAATGCTATAATGTGGTTGGAGGCGTTGATAAGGTGATTCCGGTGGATGTATATGTCCCAGGCTGTGCAGCCCGGCCGGAAGCGATTATTGATGGTGTTGTGCAGGGCATAGGTGTCTTGGAGGAAAAGCGTGCCAAGGCGAAAAAGAAAGTGCCCGTAAAGCAGCGGAATGGAGTATAATATGGATCAGACAATTAGGATGATTTCACCCCAGGATTTATTGGCAGATACCCTCCGGCTAAAGAACGGGGGCTACCGCCTGGTGGCGATCAGTTGTACGAATAAAGACGGAATGGAGCTTAGCTATTCCTTTGATAAAAAATATGAGCTGTTAACCTTAAGGTTTGTGCTTACGGAGGAAGAACAGGAAGTGGAAAGCATCAGTATCATCTACCCGTACTCCTTCCTCTATGAAAATGAGATCAAGGAGCTCTTTGGAGTAAGGATTAAGGACATTGCCGTTGATTTTGAGGATTCACTGTATCAGATACCGGTGAAGACGCCCTTTGGAAGAAAGGAGGGAGATGCCTAATGGGAAAACGGACTATAATTCCCTTCGGGCCCCAGCATCCTGTGCTTCCCGAACCAATCCATCTGGATTTAGTTCTGGTGGATGAGACAGTAGAATCCGCAATCCCCAGGATCGGGTATATCCACAGGGGATTAGAAAAGCTGGTGGAAAAGAAGGATTTTCAGCAATATACCTATGTGGCAGAAAGAATCTGCGGAATCTGTTCCTTTATGCATGGAATGGGATATTGTATGGCAGTGGAAAGCATTTTTGGGGCAGAGATACCGGAGAGAGCCAAGTTCTTAAGAACAATTTGGGCAGAGCTATCCCGCCTCCACAGCCATTTATTGTGGCTGGGGCTTATGGCGGATGCCTTTGGTTTTGAAAGCTTATTTATGCAGTCCTGGAAGCTGAGGGAGCTGATCCTGGATATCTTTGAGGAGACCACCGGCGGACGTGTTATTTTTTCCGTCTGCGATATCGGAGGTGTCAGAAGGGATATTGATGGCGCTACCCTTGACAAGATTGTAAAGATACTGTCCGATATGGAGAAGGAACTAAAAGAAATTTCACATGTATTTTTTAATGACCATTCGGTAAAGCTGCGTACCAAAGGGGTTGGCGTGCTGTCAAAGCAGCTGGCCTTTGACCTGGGGGCAGTGGGTCCCATGGCGAGGGCGAGCGGTGTTAAGCTGGATATGAGATGCAGGGGCTATGCCGCTTATGATAAGATAAAATTTACCCCCATCGTTGAAACCGAGGGGGACAGCTTTGCAAGAATATCAGTGAGAATTAAGGAATTATTTCAGGCAATCAGTATTATAAAGCAATGTGTTGCATTAATTCCGGAAGGTGACATTAAAATAAAAATCGCGGGAAATCCTTCGGGTGAACATTTTACCCGGATAGAGCAGCCGCGTGGAGAGGTTGTGTACTATGCGAAGGCAAATGGGACGAAATATTTGGATCGGTTGAGGGTACGGACCCCTACCTTTGCAAATGTCCCGGCACTCCTTGAGACCTTAAAGGGCTGCGCCCTTGCGGATGTTCCTATCCTGGTTCTTACCATCGATCCCTGCATCAGCTGTACGGAGAGATAATAAGGAATGATCAAAATAAATTCCGATTCCTTTGCCGGAAATTTATTATGTGCTGATAGTTATGGAGGAGAATCGGAATTAAGAATCTGAATTTATTTTTTAGATATTCCTATGTTAATACCGCGGGCAGCGGTGGAAGTGAGGCGGCTATGTCATATTTTAGTATGAGTAAGATTTTACTTAAGAATTTATTCCACGGACCTTATACTACACTTTACCCAATAAAGAAAAAGGAAAGCTTTGGCCGTACCAGGGGCAGGATTGAAATTGAAATTGACAGCTGCATTTTTTGCGGCTTGTGTGAGAAACGCTGTCCCACGGGAGCGATCAAGGTGGATAAGGCAAATACGAAGTGGAGTATCGAACGGTTCCAGTGTATCCAATGTAATTATTGTAGTGAGGTATGCCCGAAGAAATGTCTGACTATGGAAAACCAGTATACTTCACCGGCTCATGAAAAAGTAAGGGATGAACGAATAAAATGCACGAATACCCAATCACCCAACACATAATAAGCGTAGCGAGTGAGTATGCGAAGGAGTATGGGGCAAAAGAGGTCAAGATAATCCACCTTGTGGTAGGGGATGACTGCGGCTATGTATCCAGCTCCATTGATTTATATTTTGATATTATTGCTAAGGGAAGCTTGTGTGAGAAGGCAAAGCTGGATATAGAGCGTATCGTCCCAAGGCTGAAATGCAGTGGGTGTGGTGAATTATTTGTACGTAAGCCCTTTACCTTTGCATGCCCCTTATGTGGGGGAGAGGGCAGCCCGACGGAGGTTGGGAAGGAATTTTACATTAAGTCGATTGAGGTCTAGCGGATAGAGTCAAGAAATCGGTTGAGATCTGAGGACAGCATAAAAAATCGGTTTGGAGCCTAAAGATAGAAAATCGAATAATTGGCTGGGATCTGAAGATAGAGAGATAAAAAGTCGGCGAATGAGAATAGGAGGCAGGTATGCCTGAGAATGAGAATAAGGAAATTGAGATTTTACTTTCTGTATATGATAAGAACGAGGAGATTGCAGCTCTTACCAATACAAGATTAACCAATAGCGGGATCTATGCCATCAATGTCATGGGAGCACCGGGGGCAGGAAAGACCACTTCATTAATCCAGATTGTGAAGCGGCTTAATAACGTAACCCCCTATGTTATCGAGGGAGATATCGAGGCGGATTTTGATACCAAAACCTTGCTGGCATTAGGGGTAAAGACAGTCCAGATTAATACGGGCGGTGCATGCCATTTGGATTCCCCGCTGATTGATAAAGCGGCAGAGGAGCTGGAGCTATGTGACGGAGTGTTATTTATTGAGAATATCGGCAATCTGGTTTGCCCGGCAGAATTTATGATCGGTGAGCATGCAAAGCTGCTGGTTTCCACAGTGACGGAAGGCAGCGATAAGCCATATAAGTATCCTCTTGCCTTTGAAAAGGCGGATATCATATTGTTGAACAAATGTGATTTGTTACCCTATGTCGATTTCGACGAAGAATTTTTTATGAAGGGTGTGAGGGTTTTAAATAAAGCAGCCCCTGTTGTAAAGGTTTCCGGAAAAACGGAAGAAGGCTTTGATGAAGTAGTAGCATGGATAATGGAAAAAGCAAGCAAGTAGGAAGTAAACAGGTAGCAAGCAAGCGGATAGTAAGTAAACAGGTAGGAAGTAAGCGGATAGTAAATAGACGAGTGGAAAATAAGCAGTCAGCAAATGAACAGATAGCAAAAGAAATAAAAGTATATGGCATGGTACAGGGGGTTGGATTTCGCCCCCTTATTTATCATGTTGCAAAAAAGTGGGATATCCAAGGCTATGTTAGGAATGTAGGCGGTTATGTAGAAATAATGGCATATGCTGATGAGGAGAGACTGGAGAACTTTCTGAAAGAGATCAAGGGTCTTTCTGAAGAAGGGTATGAGATTAATAGAATCGAGATTAATGGGATCGAGATTAATAGGGCCGAGATTAATAGGATCGAGATTAATGGAACCGAGATTATAGGGACTGAAATAGAACCGGCGGAAAATTTTATCATCCTTGAAAGTGAAGGAAGTGATGAGATATCCATGATACCTCCGGATCTTCCGATCTGCCCCAGATGCCAGGAGGAGCTTGGGCTTAAGTCTGACCGCAGATGGAACAATGCCTTTATCAGCTGCGCTGCCTGTGGACCAAGGTATACGGTTATCGAGGCTATGCCCTATGACCGCCCCTCAACCGTTATGAAGGATTTTGATATGTGCCCGGCTTGTGAAGAGGAATATACCTCCAGTGCTAACAGGCGTTTTCATGCCCAGACAATCTCCTGTAATGACTGCGGCCCTTACTTGATTTATCATGGAAGAGATTTTGGAGAGCAGCAGGGAAGCCTGACAAAAGCATTTCAAGGGGAAGCATTGGCGGAAGCGCTTCATGGAGAAGCATTAGAGGCAGCAGTCCAAGCGCTAAAAGCTGGTGGGATCCTCGCTGTGAAAGGAATTGGCGGCTATCATCTGGTATGCTCCCCGTTCATGGAAGAAACAGTACAAAGGCTTAGGAGCTTGAAGGGAAGGGAAGAAAAGCCCTTTGCCGTTATGTTTGCTTCTCTTCAGGCCATAGAAAAATATTGTGTGGTTTCAGGGGAAGAGCGGAGATTATTAGAATCAAAGGCCAGGCCTATCGTCCTGCTTGCCATGCACCGGAATGATATGGCGCCCTCTACCAATAAGCGAAGTATCTACTGCGGAGCCTTCCTTCCCTATACACCATTACAGGTTCTTCTGACGGAGGAATGCGGACCACTGATTATGACCAGCGCAAATGTCTCGAACCAGTCCATCATTCGGGAGGATGAGGTAATCTTATCCCTGGAAGCCAAAGAATTATCAGGAGTTCTATACCATAAGCGTAGAATTGTCAGGTCTGTGGATGACTCTGTCGTGAAAATACTGGATGGAAAGCCCCAGCTCCTTCGAAGAAGCAGGGGCTATGCACCATACCCCATTTTTCTTGGTCAAGGTTCGGATAAGGCTGTGATAGATTGTGATACAAAGCATATAGAGAGTCAGAAGATATGGGATGCTCAAAAGGTAGGAGATGCTCAGAAGACAGGAGATACTCAAAAGGTAGGAGATGTTCAAGAGTTAGGAAATGTTCAAGAGATAAAGGATACTCAAGGGACAAAGGATGCCCAGGCAGACGTGATCTTTGCAGCGGGTGGAGATCTGAAAGCGGCTTTTTGCCTGTACCATAAGAATCAGGCAGTAGTTTCGCAATACCTTGGTGATTTGGAGTATGTCTCTGTAAGGCAGGAGTATGAGCAGTCCTACTCGGATCTGACAAGACTGTTGAATCTGAAGCCTGCGCTGGCTGTCTGCGACCTGCATCCGAACTACTTATCCTCAAGATTTGCCAAGCAGCTTAATCTGCCGGTATTGGAGGTGCAGCACCATCACGCACATATTGCATCCGTCATGGCAGAGCACGATTTGAAGGGAAGAGTCCTGGGTGTGGCCTTTGATGGTACCGGGTATGGAACTGACGGCAATATCTGGGGAGGAGAATTCCTGGTTTGTGAAAATTCGGGCTATGTCCGTGCTGCACATTTAAAATATATTCCGTTGCTGGGCGGGGACGGATCGGTGAAGGACGCTTTAAAAACAGCCACCTGCTTTTTGATAAGCTCCGGTATGGAAGAATATATTCAGGATGAGCGGGAGGACGTGATTAAAGCGGCCTTAAAGCATGGGATTAACCATGTCCTATCCTCAAGCATGGGACGTCTTTTTGATGCAGCTGCTTCTATCCTGGGAGTGGGGCAATTTAACAAATATGAAGGGGAATGCGCTGTGCTTTTGGAACAGGAGGCAGCCCTTGCCCAGCGGGAAGGAATCTTACCGGCTAAGCTGGAATTTGCCTTATCCGAAAGAGACGGAGTATTGGAAATTGACCCGGCACCGGCTCTTAAAGCATTATGCCAATTAAGGAACCGCACGGATACGGCGTCCCTCGCACTCGGATTTCACGAGGCTGTGGCGAGGATAACCGGTAGGGTTTGCCGGGAGCTGGGAGACCGGTATCAGACAAGACAGGTTGCCTTAAGCGGCGGTGTTTTCCAAAATACCGTGTTAACAGAGAAAGCCCTGGGTATACTCAGGGAGGATGGATTCAAAGTCTATGTAAACCAATCGGTTCCGCCAAATGATGGCGGCATCAGCCTCGGGCAGGTTTATCTTGGACGGAGGAGCATTGATCCTGGTGTTGGAAAGAAGCCGGCAAATTAGAATCGTAATATGAATTATATTTGTAGCAGGGTATAATGTTAGGCTGGTATACCTCCTGCAAATAGCCAGACCGGTTGATTGGGTAGCTATTTACAGGACGATACATTAGATACATTAGGATGGAATATTGGAATAGAAGATTCGGTAGAAAGAAGGATGTTTTATGTGTGTAGCGGTTCCAGGCAAGGTTATAGAGATTGACGGAGCTTTTGCAAAGGTAGATATCATGAATAATATCACCAGTGCTAATATTAAGCTGGTAGATGCAAAGATAGGGGATTATGTGCTGATCCACGCCGGCTGTGTGATTGAGGTTATAAAAAAGGATCTGGCAGAAGAGATGCTCTGTATCTTCTCAGAGCTTGAGGAGGCAGCAAAGCCTGTCGAAAAAAACAGGAGCCAAAGCCTCCCAAAAAACAGGGGGCTTGGAGATGACACTTGAACAGGTGAAGAAGGAGCTGCTCAGCTATGAGGGCAGGCCTATTAAAATAATGGAGGTATGCGGAACCCATACGGCAAGCATATTCAAGAATGGGATCAGAAGCCTGCTATCACCAAGGATACAGCTGATCTCAGGTCCGGGATGCCCCGTATGTGTGACCTCCTCCGCCTATATCGACCATCTGGTGGACTATGCCTTAAGGGAAAATTATTGTATCCTGACCTTTGGGGATATGATGAAGGTAAAAGGGAGCAGGATGTCCCTGACGGAGGCTAAAGCGGCAGGTGCGAAGGTGCAGGTTCTTTATTCCCCCTTAACAGCAATAGATATGGCTCTGGAGCATAGCGATACGAATTATATCTTTGCAGCAGTCGGCTTTGAGACGACGGCTCCAATCTATGCCCTGATGATGGACGCAATCCTTGAAAATAATATAAAAAATCTGCAGCTGATGACCTCTATAAAAGCAATTCTCCCGGCGCTGACCTTCCTGTGTGACAATGAGAAGGAGATTGACGCATTTCTATGCCCCGGACATGTGAGCGTTATTACGGGAAGCTCTATCTATCAGGAATTATCAGAGCGCTACCAAAAGCCCTTTGTCATTGCCGGCTTTGAAGGGGAGCATATTTTAGCGGCAGTTTATGAGATACTTCAGCAAATTCTGCAAGGCAGGCCAGGTGTGAAGAATTTATATACCAGTGCAGTGTCAGAGGAAGGAAACCAAAGAGCCAAGCAGTTGGTCGGCCGGTATTTCGAGGCTGCCCCGGATTATTGGAGGGGAATCGGAAGCCTTGGGGCTTCCGGGCTGAGGTTGAAGCAGGAATACGCAAGCTATGATGCGGGAAGCAGCTTTGAGCCCCAGGAGGAGCCTCTGCCGAAGGGCTGCAGATGTACCGATGTAATCCTAGGAAGGATCAATCCGGTGGAATGCCCACTGTTTCGGAAGGTATGTACACCGATGAATGCAATAGGCCCCTGTATGGTCTCTTCGGAGGGAGCCTGCGGTATTTGGTTTAAGAACTGCAACTGATATCATATGGATTATTTATGAAAAGGAGCCTTAACATGCAGATTGATATGTCTTACGGCAGCGGTGGAAAACAGACCAGTGATTTGATCCAGGAGGTCTTTTTAAATGCCTTCCACAATAAAATTTTAGACCGGATGGAGGATGCGGCAGTATTAAAGGTGAAGGGTAAGATAGCCTATACTACGGACTCCTTTGTAGTGACCCCCATGTTTTTTCCGGGAGGTGATATCGGAAAGCTGGCCGTATGCGGTACGGTCAACGATTTGGCGGTGATGGGGGCAGTACCCAGATACCTGACCGCCGGTTTTATCCTTGAGGAAGGAGCTTCCCTGGAAACGCTGAAAATGGTAACAGCCTCCATGGCGAAAGCTGCAAAGGAAGCGAAGATCCAGATTGTTGCCGGGGATACGAAGGTGGTGGAAGGCAGGGGTGGTATCTATATCAATACTTCCGGGATCGGGGAAGTGATAAAGAGCGGTATCAGCATATCAAATTGCCGTGTAGGTGATGTTATTATACTGTCCGGATATTTAGGAGAGCACCATGCAGCGATTCTGTCCAGCCGGATGGGAATTGAAAATTCCATCCAAAGTGACTGTGCACCTTTAAATTCCATGGTGTTAAAGCTTCTGAAGGAAAATATAGATATTCATTGTATGAGGGATGTCACAAGGGGAGGTCTTGCAACTGTTTTAAATGAGGCGGCAGAAAAGTCCGGATGCTGCATCCATTTAACGGAAGAGGCATTACCGGTTAGTAAGGAAGTAAAGGGCTTTTGTGATATTCTGGGACTGGATCCCCTTTACATGGCTAATGAAGGGAAGCTGCTTGCGGTTGTTCCCGAAAAACAGGCTGAGAAAGCATTAAAAATAATGAAGGCCAGCAGGTATGGAAAAAATGCGGCAGTGATCGGCAGGATTACGGAAGGATTGTCTGAAAAGCAGACAAGGGGAGTGATCATGACCACTGCATTAAAAGGAACCCGGATCATAGATGTCCTTTATGGGGAGGGGTTACCGCGGATCTGTTGACCGTATTTCCAAATTTATTCCGCAGCATCCGCTGTTTGCAGACGCAGTCAAACAGTGTGATGCTGCAGAATAAAGCTTATATGGTAATCAACCCGCCTTATGGCGTCAAAACAGTTTTACCCTAGAACTTGATTACCTTTGGTTCTTCTGTAAAGGAATAAATAGTAGCAGTGGCATCCTGCAAATATAATACCTCGGTATTGCCGTCATCAGCAGAATATCTGGATTTTAGGCCTGGGTTTTCATCCAGCATATGCTGCTTTGCTTCGATTCTGTCATCCGGGATAGCAAGAGCCTCGACACGGATCCAGGTTCTGTCTGTTGCCATACCACAGATTTCAATTTTGGGATTCTTCTCTAATTGCTGGAAGACATCTTTAACCCGTCCTGTCTGAAAATAAAACTTATCCTCAAAGATATCAATTGCGCCGAAGGGGCGAACCCTGGGCTGGTCACCATCCGTGGTTGCCAGATAAAATGTTCCGCATTTCTTTAAGTAGTCATATACTTCTCTCATATTATTGTTCCTCCATCTGATTTATATTGATCTTCCCTTTTCCGTACGATATAATTATAATAAGTATATTAAAAATATCAACTACGATATTTTAGTAAAGTAAGTATCTTTTTGGATACTGTATTTATGAAAAGCATGTGCGGAAATGGAGATAATTATGCAAGATGAACTATTCGGAATCTGCCCCTATGTGACAGCACAAAAACTACTGACAGGTAAATGGACCTTATTGATTATGCACCATCTCAGTGTTAAGACTATGCGCTTTAATGAGCTGCAGCGGGCATTATCAGAGCTCACCCAGGCT
>JARKQP010000807.1 GCA_029974875.1 Mobilitalea sp. | reverse complement strand
GCTTCTGCATTCATAGCTGCCGCTGGCGGAGTGGGGGTGGCAAAGCACGGCAACCGCTCAATTTCCAGCAGATGTGGGTGTGCTGACGTTTTGGAGGCGCTGGAAATAAATATTACACTCACACCTGAGCAGGTCAAGGAGTGTATAGAAAAGGTAGGTATTGGGTTTATGTTTGCCCCTTCCTTTCACAAATCAATGAAGCATGCAGCAGGACCTAGGAGAGAGCTTGGTATAAGAACTATATTCAATATCTTAGGCCCGTTGACCAATCCTGCAAGCGCAAAAGGCCAGGTTTTAGGTGTGTTTGATGGGAAGCTTGCAGAGCCCATGGCCAATGTATTGTCGAATTTAGGCGTTGAAAGGGCCATGGTCATACATGGCGATGATGGTCTGGATGAAATCACTGTAACCGATGGAACATCAGTGTCGGAAGTAAAGGATGGAAAAATATTTAATTATACCATAACGCCTGAGGAATTTGGTATAAGCCGGGTGGCAGCAGATGAGCTCAGAGGCGGAGATGCAAGGGCTAATGCACATATTATTCTTGGTATATTTAATGGAGAAAAGGGAGCAAAGCGTGATATTGTGCTTCTTAATGCTTCTGCTGCGCTATATATCGGAAAGAAGGCTGCGGATTTAAAAGCCGGAATTGAGCTGGCTGCGGAAATCATCGATTCAGGTGAGGCATTAAATAAAGTCTTTGAATTAAGGGATTATACCCAGGCTTTGAGTGAGGGTGTAAAAGTAAGCTAGCAATAGAAAATATTTTGGGAGTGATTTTATATGATTTTAGATAAAATAGTTGAGCAAAAAAAGCTGCAACTGAAGGAAGAGATGAAGCAGTTGTCTATTGAAGGCTGGAAACAGAGGATAAAAAGATCGGGCTTACATGCTGCGCAGGATTTCTATAAGGCAGTCAAGAGGGATGGTGAGATATCAATTATTGCGGAGGTGAAAAAAGCATCTCCTTCAAAAGGGATAATAAGAGAGGAATTTGATCCTTTAGAAATCGCAAGAGAATACACCACAGCAGGGGTCCAAGCCATATCTGTGCTGACGGAAAAAAATTTTTTTATGGGCAGTGAGGAGTATCTGATAAAGGTGAGGCAGCATATTCCCGTACCGGTGCTCCGAAAGGATTTTATCATTGATCTTTGGCAGGTCTATCAGTCCCGCTGCCTGGGGGCTGATGCAATTCTCCTGATTGTATCACTGCTTTCCGATGCTGACCTTAAAAAGTTTCAGCTGGTTGCAGGCATCCTTGGCATGCAATGTCTGGTGGAGGTTCATGACAAGGAGGAGCTTGACAGGGCACTGGAGGCAGGAGCAAGAATTATCGGAATCAATAACAGGGATTTGAAAACCTTTGATGTAAATCTTAAAACTACCGAAAGGCTGATGAATTATATTCCTCACGATAGGGCTGTGTTAAGTGAAAGCGTGATCAAGACGGCTGAAGACATGAAATACCTCAAAGACCTTGGAGTTGATGCCGTATTGATAGGTGAAACCTTTATGCGTGCCCATTCCATTATTGAGAAAATATGTGAATTGAGAGCCGTATGATAATGAGCAAAATAAAAGTATGCGGTATCAGACGAATTGAGGATATTGAATATGTAAACAACAGCAGGCCGGATTATGTGGGCTTTGTTTTTGCAGAAAGCAAACGCAGGGTAAGTGTTGAGACGGTTATAACACTGGGCAGTAAATTGGGAAGAGGGATTAAAAAGGTCGGAATTTTTGTGAATGAGGCCGCTGAA
The DNA here is from genome assembly GCA_029974875.1 of Mobilitalea sp. The sequence continues at coordinate 2,187 of JARKQP010000807.1, read as the reverse complement.
AGCGTAATGGATACTGCTAAAAGATGCAGCCTTGATGTGGTTCAGCTTCATGGCAGCGAGACTCCCGAGTATGTGGAAAACCTCCAAAGAATGATTAAGAAGGATTTAAAGCTTAATGTGGAGGTATGGAAGGCTATTAGAGTAAAGGATATACGCTCTATTGAGCAAATGGAATGTTTCAAAGCGGATGCTTTTGTGCTTGATGCTTTTTCAGAAGGCATTTATGGGGGAACAGGAAAAGCCTTTGACTGGGGAATTGCCATAGAGGCAAAGAAGCATGGAAAGGTTTTTCTGGCAGGTGGCTTGAACCTTCAAAATGTGCAGGAAGCTGTAAAGGCTGTAAAGCCTTATGGGGTGGATGTCAGCAGTGGAGTGGAGACAGATGGCTTTAAGGACAGGCAGAAGGTGAGAGAGTTTATCTTAAAGGTAAGAGAGTGGGATGGGAGGTAAAACTATGACTTTAAATAAAAAGGGGCGTTTCGGAATTTTCGGAGGGCAGTATGTTCCGGAAACGCTTATGAATGCCCTAGCTGAAGTGGAAAATGAGTATGAAAGCTTAAAAAATGATTCCGGGTTTGCGAAAGAGCTGAAGTTTTATTTGCAAGAGTATGCAGGGAGGCCCTCACTGCTTTACTATGCCGAAAAAATGACAAAGGACCTGGGCGGGGCAAAGATATACCTTAAAAGAGAGGATTTGAACCATACAGGTTCACATAAAATAAACAATGTTCTCGGGCAGGTACTGCTGGCCAAACGAATGGGTAAAAAAAGAGTAATAGCAGAGACCGGAGCAGGACAGCATGGGGTGGCGACAGCAACAGCTGCTGCCCTGTTTGACCTTGAATGTGAAGTGTTTATGGGTAAGGAGGATATGGAACGACAAGCCTTAAATGTTTTCAGAATGAAGCTGTTGGGAGCTTCTGTAAGGCCGGTATTGTCGGGAACTGCTACCTTGAAGGATGCTTGTAATGAAGCTATGAGAGAATGGGTGGCAAGGGTGAACGATACTTTCTATGTATTGGGCTCAGTAATGGGACCCCATCCATATCCAATGATGGTAAGGGATTTCCAAAGCATTATAGGCAAAGAGGTGAAGGAACAGATCCTTCAAAAGGAAGGAAGATATCCTGATTGCCTCATTGCCTGTGTGGGTGGAGGCAGCAATGCCATGGGATTATTTTATCCGTTTATTCAGGATGAGGAAGTAAAGCTTATTGGGGCAGAAGCAGCAGGAGAGGGCATAGATACGGAAAGACATGCAGCTACTATTTCAAAGGGAAGCATTGGAGTATTGCATGGAATGAAATCATATTTCCTGCAGGATAGAGAGGGGCAGATAAACCCTGTATATTCCATATCAGCCGGCCTGGATTATCCCGGGATAGGACCTGAGCATGCTCATCTATATGATACAGGACGTGCCCAATATGTTCCCATAACAGACCATGAGGCGGTGGAGGCCTTCAAATACCTTACCAGAGTTGAAGGGATCATCCCTGCCATAGAAAGCTCCCATGCGGTGGCATATGCACTTAAACTGGGACCGCAGCTGCCAAAAAATAAAATTATAGTCATAAACCTTTCGGGAAGAGGGGACAAGGATGTTTATTCCATTGCAAAATATATGGGAGAGGATGTATCGGCTGATAGCTGAGGTAAAGGCAGAGGATTGAGGAGGTTATCATGAATAGAATAGATAAAAAGTTTATTGAACTAAAAGAGAATAATAGAAAGGCTCTAATTACATTTATAACTGCCGGCGATCCGGACCTGGGGACAACCAGGCTCCTTGTAAAGGAGATGGAGGATAAAGGAGCAGATATAATAGAACTGGGTATTCCATATTCCGATCCCATTGCAGAAGGACCTGTAATTCAGAGGGCAAACTGCAGGGCTTTGAAAAACGGGTTAAAAATTAAGGATATTATGGATGCCGTAAGGGATATGAGGACGAGCGTGGAAGTCCCTATTTTATATCTATTATATTTTAATTGCATATTCCAATATGGGCCTGATAAATTTTTTGCAGATTGTTCCCTGGCAGGGGTGGATGGGGTTATAATTCCGGATCTTCCTTTTGAGGAGCAGAATGAGATCAGTGATGCTGCAAATAAGCATAATGTCCATATCATAACTCTTGTATCGCCGACTTCAAAGGATAGGATAAAACGGATAGCAAAAAATGCA
>JARKQP010000086.1 GCA_029974875.1 Mobilitalea sp. | reverse complement strand
CCCTCTTCTGAGATCAGCTTATAACGGAGCTTTTGCTTGTTATTGTCGTTCTGGATGATTTCCTGTAAGATAGTCTTGCTATCGAAAAAGAGGTTCTTACCCTTTAAATCGGCTAATATAAAGCCTTTAATAAACTCTTTTGCATTAGTAAAACCACCGTCCAGATAAATTGCCCCGATTACTGCCTCCAGGGCATCGGAAAGTATGGAATTGCGGTTTCTTCCGCCGGAAATATCCTCTCCCTTTCCAAGCAATAAAAACTGCCCGATATTCAAATCCCTTGCACATGTAGACAGTGTCTGCTCACATACAATGCTGGCACGCAGCTTTGTAAGGTCACCCTCCGACAGCTCCGGATATTCCTGGTAAACATACTCACTGGTAACAAGCTCCAGCACTGCATCCCCCAGAAATTCAAGCCGTTCATTATTCTTCTCCTTATCCAGCCTCATCTCATTGGCATAAGAGCTATGGGTTAAAGCATGCAGCAGGATGGCCGGATCCGAGAACCGGTATTTTATCCTTTCCTCCAGCAAAACCAGCCTTTCCTCATTCCTTTTATGTCCCTTCATAAACCTGTCCCAACCTCCTTTCTGAACTCTTTATTATGATTCGCCCAACAAAAGCTTTCTTTACAACTAACGCGGTGAATCTGAGTGTCTATGTATCCATATGGGCGCAGACCGGGCCTCCCGTGATTGACTGCACTTGGCAATCATGGGAGGTTAAAGGCAAGCCCAGGTGGATACATAGATACTCAGATTCACCTCACAACCTAAACCTCGCCCATCTAACGCCCAAGACCTCTATGCTTTATATATGAAAAGCCCCTGGATAAGGCAAGCCTTATTCACAGGGCTCTACATATGTTCCGGTATTGTCCTTCCAGATAAGCGGAAGCAGCAACATCAACGCTTCCTATTTATTTCGTGCCTTTTCATCTGTGCCGGCAGCATAAGCTGCAGCCATTATGTTCTGTAACCAGGTTGGCTCCAGACACAGCCTAGTTAATCGCGTTCTTGATCTGTTCAATAGCATCTGCTACAGTCACGATATTCTCAGCTTCTTCATTGGCGATTTCGATATCGAATTCTTCTTCGATTCCCATGATGATCTGGAATACGTCCAGGGAATCTGCCCCCAGGTCGTCCACAAAAGTGGTTTCCATTGTGATCTCGTCTTCGTCTACATTTAATACTTCGCTGATAATTTTTACTAACTTTTCAAATTCCATGATAATTTACCCCTTCTTATATTATTTGTTCGGTGTTTAAATTTTGTTTGATTTTATCATTAATATGCTGTTCTGTAAATGTAACACATTGCAGGATGGAGTTACGCACTTCTGTACTTTTTGCATTACCGTGTGTTTTCACAACCAGTCCATTCAGTCCCAGCAAGGGGGCGCCGCCATACCGTGAGGCATCAAAGTCCTTTAAGGTTTCCTTGAGGGCCGGTTTAGCAAGCAATGCACCGATTTTACTTCTTGTTGTACTCATCATTCCTTCTTTTATCTTCTTCACCAAAGCACCGCCCAAGCCTTCATAAAGCTTTAGGATGACATTTCCTACAAAGGCCTCACACACGATTACGTCCGCTCCGCCGTTAGGGATTTCCCTTGCTTCAATGCTTCCGATAAAATTAATGCCGCTACAATTTTTTAACAGCGGGAAAGTCTCTTTTACCAGTTGATTTCCCTTTTCTTCTTCCGCGCCGATGTTTACAATCGCCACGCGGGGATTTTTAATACCAATGACATTCTCCATATAAATGGAACCCATTTTAGCAAACTGAACCAAATGGGAAGATCTTGCATCAACATTTGCACCACAGTCAACTAATAGAGATACGCCGGCCATCGTAGGAATCAGGGGTGCCAACGGCGGTCTTTCCACACCGCTAATCCTGCCCACAATTAATTGTCCGCCAGCAAGTACTGCTCCGGTGCTTCCAGCTGATACAAAAGCATCCGCTTCACCCTTCTTCACCATATTAAGGGCAACGACAATGGATGAATTCTTTTTACGGCGGATTGCCATAACCGGTGCTTCATTGTTTGAGATCATTTCTGGAGCGTGAACGACTTCAATTCGTTCCTTGTCATAATTATACTCACTTAGTCCCTTCCGAATGACAGTTTCGTCACCGGTTAAGACAACTTTTACTTCTTTTTTCTCGCCTACCGCGAGTACTGCTCCTTTGATAATCTCAGCCGGTGCATTATCTCCGCCCATTGCATCTACTGCGACAGTTATCCTATTCGGCATAGTGCCCTCCATTCCGCTGTAAAGCAGGTTGCTAATCTATAAAACAATATACTCGATATTATACTAAAAATCAACCACATTTTTGAAAATATCGGACAGAAAAAGGATGCCTCCAAAATGATAGATTTTATCACCATTCTGCGGCATCCTCCTGCATCTTATCATACCTTTTTGTAAAAGAAGGATTTGAAATTACCAAAGCCAATCTGCTGGGCCTGGATAATCTGTTCAGTACTGCCTACAAACAAAAGTCCGTCTTTTTTTAAAGCCTTATGAAAATCGGAATAAATTTTATTCTTTGCCTCATCCGTAAAATAAATCAAAACATTTCTGCATACAATCATATCACAATTCACAGGATAGGAATCCTTTAACAGGTCATGCTGTTTGAATTCAACACAGTTCTTTACCTGGTCTGTTATCTGATAGGTTTTGTCATTCACCTTGACAAAATACTTATCTACAAACTCCTGGGGCAGTGCTTTTAAGCTCTTGACATTATAAAAGCCTGCCTTCGCTTTTTCCATGACTGTCCTGTCAATATCTGTAGCGATAATTTTAATGCGGTTCATAGGTACGAATTTCGATAAAAGCATGACTAAGGAATAGGGTTCATCCCCGGTGGAGCAGGCTGCGCTCCACACCTTTAAATCCTTGCCAAAATGCTCCAGCAAATAAGGAAGGACTTCCTTTTCAAGCAAAACCCACTGTTCCGGGTTGCGGTAAAATTCCGATACATTAATTGTAATATAATTAATGAACTCATCAAAGGCTGCTTTGTCGGTTTTGAGTTTCGTAACATAATCAGAATATGAATGGATACTGTGCTTTGTAATTAACGCCTCAATACGGCGCTTCATCTGACGCTCTTTGTATGCATTCAAATCAATCTTGGTCATACCGTAAATGGACTGCTTAAATGACTCATAACTATCCAGCACGACAAATCTCCTTTATCATTTGATGTTTATAAATGACAAATTATCATTTAGTAATGATAATTTGCCATTGGTAATAGCTTGGTAAGGAGGATTATTCCTCAGTTGCTTCTACAGGAGCTTCGCCCTCTGCTTCCACTGTTTCTGCTTCTTCTTCCTTCTCAGGAGCCTCTAATGCTTTCACGCTTAAGCTGATCTTCTTCTCTTCTTTATTAAACTCAACAACCCTGGCTGTGATTTCTTGTCCAATTTTTAAGACATCAGAGGGCTTCTCAACATGCTCCCTGGAGATCTGGGATACATGCAGCAGTGCATCAATGCCTGGCTCAAGCTCAACAAATGCACCGAAGTCAGTCATACGGGCAACAAGGCCTGCTACTACATTGCCAACGGCATACTTTGTCTC
>JARKQP010000732.1 GCA_029974875.1 Mobilitalea sp. | reverse complement strand
TGCACTTGCTTCTCTGGCTTTTATCATATTATATCCTATTATATGTGCTATCTATATCAGCAATTGCAAGGGCGGAGTAAGCCTGGAATGGGAACTGGAGCAGCTGGCGCGTCTGGTTGGAAGTGGGAATGGGACCATAATTTTTACAGTGAGCCTCTGCGCAGTTGTATGCGGTTTAAGCGGCTTCTATTATCTCCATTCCAGAAAAAAGGTGGATTTTTACCATAGCATTCCCGTGAGAAGGGAGACGCTGTTTCTGGCCTCTTATCTGAATGGAATATTAATTTATTTTATTCCTTATGTCATAAGCCTTTGCTTTTGCTTAATCATATTGAAGGTCAACAATTACATAAATCAGGAGATACTGGTGGCTGCCTTAGCCGGTATGGGGATTAACCTGTTATTCTTCTGCCTGATCTATACCCTGACAGTCATAGCAGTTATGCTTACGGTAAATTTAATTATCAGTATCTGCGGAACTGCGGTATTTCTGGTTTATACCCCTGCCGTGCAGGAGCTAAAACATGCCCTGTGCTTCAGCTTTTTTAACACTTATTTTAGACGAAAGCAGAGTATGGGGATAGGATCCTTCCTTTCGCCTTTTGAAAACTATATCAATATAGCATTTAAGAATCTGGAAGGCGCCCGTTATATCTATAGTATTATTATTACCTGTGCCATTACCTTGATCCTGTTTGGTCTTGCCATACTGTTATATGGGAAACGCCCGTCTGAAACGGCAGGCAAATCGATGACCTTTGCCCTGTCAAAGCCTATCATTAAATTTTTGCTGGTGATTCCCCTGTCCTTGGGCGGAGGGATATTTCTGAAAAATGTTGTTTCCCTCGGACATGATGCATGGTTTGTCTTTGGTACGATTTTCGCCTTTATCATCAGCTATGGGCTGGTCCAGGTTCTGTACGAGTTTGATATCAAGCGTGCATTCCAGCATAAGCTCCAGATGCTTGCATGTGCGGTACTGGTCGGCGTGATCGGAATGGCCTTCCATCTTGACGTATTTGGCTATGACGGATATCTGCCACAAGAGGATGAGATCAAGGACATCAGTGTAGCCATCGCCGGAATTGACATGGGTATGAATCACTATGAGGTGGTAAATGGAGAAATGAAATACTGGACATCATTGGAATATGAGCTTGCCAATATGGAGCTGGAGGATCCCCATGCAGCTTATGAGATGGCTAAGATCGGTTCCAGGCGCAGCATAGGCAGGGATGGCAGAAATGATTACAACGCTTATGACTGGGATGGGGAGGCCTTCAGCTATTATATTAAATACACCTTAAAGAGCG
>JARKQP010000730.1 GCA_029974875.1 Mobilitalea sp. | reverse complement strand
ATGTCCACCCTACCGTATTCCAGGGTAGTCAGGCACTGGCCCAATACGCTGTTACTGGTGGCAAGCTCCGTTGCATAATCATCAGATACGAAGGAATAACCCAGCGCCGCTGATTTCTTTGTTAATGCATCTGCTGTATACTGCTCACTGATCGGATAGAACTCCGGTTTATTTGGAACAAACATATACAAATTCCTCTTATCCCCATAGATACCCAATGGATTGGAGAAGGTAGTATTTGTTCCATTGATACCTTCCGGGAAGTCGATAATTTTCGCATCATCCGTCTTTACCCAGTGAGTGCCTTCGATACCATTTTGAATTAAATTTAACAGATACTCTCCGTTATATAACAAATCAAGGAATTGCATCACCTTGTCAGGGCGCTCGCTCATGGTTGTTATAGCCCAACGTAGCGCGTTATACGTATTCGTGGTTACATACGTTGACTTAATATTGAGTTGGGTCATGTCATATCCGGTAATAGCTTCCATATTCGCTTCGTTGCCGATGGTATCATCTCCAATAGTGAATCCGGCACTTCTTCCTGCCTTGATCCAATCCGTTGGATTGTCACTGGTCGTTGAGGCGTCTTTGGAAATATAGCCTGACTGATACCATTTTCTCTGCCACTGAAGCATTTCCTTATACTCATCCGTTTCATAGAGATTAACAACCTTAGTATTGTCTGAACCAACGTCCATTAATACACCTGCAGCTGCAGCTGCATTTCCCAGAGTATCATAATTAATAAAACCGTTTGAATATGTTGTTGTAATTGCTCCCGCCCTTGCCATTACCGTCATATCGGGATGTGCAGCATAGATTTTGGCAAAGATAGCGTCCAGATCTTCGTAGGTATATAAATCCTTTTTCTCATAACCCGCTTCTTCCAGCAAATCCGTGCGGGCATACATTGCCTTACCTTCTCCCTGTGCCGGATTAATAACCGGAATCGCATATAACCCATTATTATAATAACCGCCACTTAGGAAGGGACTGGTTTCACTAGCCTTTGTAACCGCCGGTGCATATTGCACCAAATCATCCAATTGAACAATCTTACCCTCATTCACAAAAGGCCCTAAATCAAGCAAGAACAAGCATAGCAAATCCACCTTTTCACCGGAGGAGGTCCAAAGATTGTACTGGGTTGTTAATTCCGTAATGCTTACCGGCTTGAACTTTACAGTACAATTAATTTCCTGCATTGTGTATTCGCTGGCGGCAGCCTCCACCTTGCCTAAATCCGCCGGTGTTGTACCTACTGTAACAAAGGGCATTACAATTTCATATGGAGCTTCATCTGCCTC
>JARKQP010000701.1 GCA_029974875.1 Mobilitalea sp. | reverse complement strand
ATTGCAAATGCCTTTGTCGCCCTTGCCGGAAGCATCTATGCCCAGAAGAGCGGATTCTTTGAAATATCCACCGGTACGGGAACCATAGTCATTGGACTTGCGAGTGTAATCATCGGAACGAACTTATTCAGGCGGAAGCCTTTTATCAAAGCGAATGGATTGTTCAAAAAGGGTATTACCGTAAAGGCTACGACGGCTGTTGTGATAGGGGCAATCCTTTATAAGGCCTGTGTCGCTGTGGCAATCGCAGCAGGAATGGAGGCTTCTGACTTAAAGCTGATCACGGCCTTATTGTTCCTTGTTATCTTAGTAGTTAGCAATGGCCGTAAAAGGAGGGTGAGAGCAGGTGATTAAGCTGGAGAACATCAATAAATACTATAATCCGGGAACGGTCAATGAGATGTGTCTCTTCCGTGATTTTAACCTGACGGTACAGGAGGGCGAATTCATCTCCGTGGTCGGGAGCAACGGCTCCGGCAAAACCTCCATGCTAAACATCATTTGCGGCAGCATACCGATTGACAGCGGAAAGATCGTCATTGGCCAGGAGGATATTACCGACATGCCGGAGCATAAAAGGCAGAGAAGGATCGGAAGGGTTTACCAGAACCCTGCAATGGGAACCTGCCCCACCATGACAATCCTTGAGAACATGTCCCTGGCGGATAATAAGGGAAAGAGCTTTAACCTGTCCAGGGGAACCGATAAGAAAAGACGCACCTATTACCGGGAGATCTTGCAGTCGCTGAACCTGGGGCTGGAGGATAAGCTGGAGGTGCCCGTAGGCTCCTTGTCAGGAGGACAAAGACAGGCCCTGTCCCTGATGATGGCTACTATGACGCCGATCGAATTCTTAATCCTGGATGAACATACCGCCGCATTGGACCCCAAGACAGCAGAACTGATTATGCAGCTGACGGGTCAGGTGGTCAGGGAGAAGAAACTAACCACAATCATGGTTACCCATAACCTCCGCTATGCAGTGGAATACGGCAACCGGCTGATCATGATGCATCAGGGGGAAGTGGTAATCGATAAGGCCGATGATGAGAAGGACGCCCTAGCCATTGAAGATATCCTAGATAAGTTCAACCAAATCAGCATTGAATGTGGAAATTAGCGTGAGGGATATAGGTTGAAGGATATAGAAATAGACTGGGTCAATACTTCAATTTATAATAATTAAAACGGAATTTTGCAGACGGATATTTTTAGTTAAAATGAACAAGAACCATGTATATTAAGAGAAGCCAAACTCTTTTTATACATGGTTTATCATATGGATTAAGATTCAAAATCTCCATCATCTGTTTTCTTCCTCCGCAGAGCAGGGCTATTCTATACATTCTTCCCTTACGAGACGGACGGTTAAATCTGTTAACGTATGGAATTCAGCTGAACAGATACGTATACTTTCTTATCTGGCTTCGAAAAACTTCTTCCACTCTTGTGAGTATTTTATCCTCATATATCCCCGCGAATTTCTGCAGTTCCTTCTGCACGTCATTAATCCGGAAGTTTAGTATAAGTTGGCGTCCATACAGGGTGGCAGCTTCATCTGCCTGCTCGTCAAAGTCAGAGCAAAAGGGCTTTGGAACAATCGCTTTAAAGTAATCCTGTAATGGCTTCTCAAGCGGAAAATCCTGTCCCATATCTGAAAAAAGAGCCAGACCGTTGTCAAAGTGTGGGCTATTTTTATAGGTTTTCGTTGCGGGATTATAGATGAGGGCAATATTATTGGTATGGCGGTCTTCATTCAGGAAGAAAGCATCCATTTCAAGAGTCATAGCCATGTATTTTCCATAATCTTTGATACGGGTATATTCGCATGCCATTTCTACCAGGTACATGATTCTTTTCCTGGTGTCGGTAAGCTGTGCAAGCTCAGAGGTCAGGTTTTGTCCGGTATACTGGCGGAACAGATGATCCACAGTAACGAGCTCTTCTCCTTCCATCAGGAAGTTTACACTCCTGCATCCATTATATAACCTGTCCCGGTACTCTATTTGAACCGGTTCATATTTTACATAATCCCCTACATTAGAATGCAGCAGCAGCCTGGAGATTACAACCTCAGCCAGACCCTCATACCCCATATAATCTGCCTTGTACCAATAGCCACCATATTTCCATTTTAGCTGGTTCCCTTTTGAAGAATGACCTTGGGTGTCATTTGTGACTATTGATTTGAGATTTAAGATTTCCATCACCTGTTTTCCTCCTCCGCAGATAAATGATTTTAATCCATTGTCTGTCTTCTGCCATCCTACCCTGTGTCTTTTCAATATTTTGAAGCGGATCATAAGAGGAAACTCCAATATCGCGCAGGATATCCTTAAGGTTGGCCCGCGTTCTGGGAAAGCACCTTCTTTCCAGAAACAGTTCAAAATCCTTCCAATCCGGCTCCTTTAATACGCCGAAGGCACGGT
>JARKQP010000695.1 GCA_029974875.1 Mobilitalea sp. | reverse complement strand
GTTACAGGCAAGAGGGTAAATATTTACCGCTTTCCCTGGGGAAGCAATAACCGCTACAGCAAAAACATCAAAGATTCCCTCATCCAAGAAATGGAGCGCAGAGGCTTTACCTGCTATGACTGGACCGTAGATTCCAAGGATTCTAACGGAAAACCCTCAGCCTACACAATCCTGAGCAACATTAAAAAGGACATCAAGCGCCAGAACCAGCCCATCATACTCCTGCACGACTCCGGCGCCAATGATCTAATGGTAAGGCTTCTTCCCGACATCATAAAAATGCTCCGGGATATGGGCTATGAATTTGACACCCTGGAAAACCGGGAACCTTATCAATTCCCTTGGTAAAGCAATAAGAGGGTGTTGCAGAATGAAAAAAACATACCATATATTGCAGATATAATAGGATAATCCTGCAATATATGGTATGGAATTTTCTTTTTGCAGCACCCTCTTATTTTAATGTGAGCTGATTTTTAACAGAAATAGCTACCCTAAATTTAAAACCACATCACCCCTCCGCAATCCTGGATACAGCGACATAAATCGCAGAAATCTTATACCAGGTAGCCAAATCCACAATCCCATTAGCCGGTAGGTCAAAGGTACGCTGGAAGGCCTCCACGGCATCAGCAGTCTGTTGGTTATATTGCCCATTAACGGCAACCTTCGGTATGGCGGTATAGGTATCAGAGATACGGTTTAACTGCTCCTGTATCATCCGTACATTCTGGCCGGAGGAACCGATGGTCAAATTAGACCCGGGCCAGGAGACAGGAACGCCGGATACCTCCGTCGCAGAATTAATAAAGATGGAGCTGCCATAAAAATGGCGCAGGATCTCAATCGGAGTCCGCCCCTGGTCACCAAGGTTTTTGGAGCCCCATTGGGTCATCCAGTTCGGGCACTGGACCTTGTTTCCATCACAGTACTGGGTCAGGATGGGCTGTTTTACATTGGGCCGTGACAGATAATTCGTAAAAATCTGATCCACGATCAGGCCTATGTTATCATAGATGTTCCGCCCCGGAATCCATTTGTGGTCGAAGGCGGTAGAGGAGGTGATCGTAAAATTAAAGCCCTGGTTGCGGTACCATTCCGTAAATACCCGGTTCAAGGTAAAGGACAGGATAGCCAGCACATTGGCGGTAATTGTTGAGTCCGGCCAGGTTGCGTAGATTTCGCTGGAGGCCACATTTTTAATGTAGTCCCGGAAACGGATATAATGGTTTGTTGCGGACGTATCCGTAGGGGGGCCGTCGTGGACAATGACAAATTCGGGGATGACCACCTGGTTAAGTACTATTTCACCGGATTCCGAGGTATCCTTGACCTCAGCCTCCGCGATTTTAGGAGGATAATCCCCGTATAAGGTATGGGGAGGGATTACGAAGAGGGAGCCTTGCGCATCCGGCTTCACAGACTCTAAGGCGGCTTCCTGGATGGCAGTGGTATCCGGGAATATCTCCACATTCTGAACGGTGACAGGCAGGTAATTGGCCGCATTTACCTGGATCATATACTCGGAATATGGCTGCTGGGCAGTCGGCTCCTGGCTGTAATCCAGTGAAGGGGCAACAAGCTCTATCTCTTCTGTAATACCGGCTTCATTTGTTGTCAGCTGCTCCATGACAGCCTCCGGCGCTGAGGGGGAGCTGACGGTAACGGTTGCATTTGCAACCGGCGCCATCCCTGCGGTGGTAAGCCTTACCTTCAGCCTGCCTAAGGACTGGGTTTCCATTTGCGCAGGATAGAGCCGTATGGGGCTGTTTAACGGGAAATGTTTATATGGAATCCTCATGGCGTATTACCTCATTTTCTATATTCTACAATTCTGCGATACGTGTAACGGCAACATAAAGCTGGGATATCTTATACCAGGTAGCCAAATCTACGATCCCTGTTACAGGCAGGTCGAATATCCGCTGGAAAGCCCTGACGGCAGCAGCAGTCTCCAGACCATAGATACCGTCCACGGCAACAGTGGGAATGGCGGTATATACCTGTGCAATACGGTTTAATTGTGTCTGGATCGTCCGTACATTATCCCCTGTAGCCCCGATGTTTAAATTATAGCCGGGCCAGGATCTTGGAACTCCTGAAACCTGGACTGCCGTATTAATATACATTTCCCTGCCATAAAAGTTACGGAGGATTTGGATGGCGGTATAGCCCTGGTCCCCCAGGTTCTTAGAGCCCCATTGGGTCATCCAGTTCGGGCACTGGACCCTGTAGCCGTCGCAATACTGGGTCAGGATAGGCTGCACCACGTTTGGAAAGGATAAGTAGTTTACAAAAATAGAGTCAACAATTACACCAATATTAGCAAAAATATTACGCCCGCGGATCCACTTGTGGTCATAGGCTGTCGAGGAGGTAATGGTAAAGTCATAGCCCTGGTTGCGGTACCATTCCGTATAAACCCGGTTCAGGGTAAAGGAGAGTATGGCATAAACATTTGCATAAATAGTCTGTTCCGGCCAGGTTGCATAGATTTCACTGGAAGCCACATTTTTAATGTAATCCGTGAAAAGCACCCAGTAGTTTGCGGCGGAAGAATCCGTCGGGGGGCCATCATGAACGATTACATATTCAGGAATGACAACACGGGATAAGACAATTTCTCCGGTTTCCGACGGTGGTTTAATCTCATCCTCCGGAATTTTTGGAGGATAGTCACCATATAAGGTATGGGGACCAATGACAAAAAGCTCACCCCGTTCCCTTCCACCGCCTTCCGGTTGGGGCAGGAGGGCGATATTCTGCTGTGCGGGGGCATCAGGAAGGATTTGGACTCCGGAAACAACGGCCCCGTCATAGCCGTCCGCTTCTATGGTGAGATTATATTCTGAGTAAGGCTGCTGCATGGAAGGGGCTTGGCTGTAGTCAAAGGGCGGGGCGGCAAGCTCAACCTCCGGTGTCAGGCCGGATTCGTCTGTCCTGAGCTGCTCATAGGTGACGCTTGGATCGCTGGGAAGGGAGATGGATATGGTCGCATTCTCAATGGGGACTTCACCCGGGGCTGTGCAACGGACCTGCAGCCGCCCAAGGGACTGGGTTTCCATTTGCGCAGGATATACTCGAACCCGGTTTTCGGCTTCAGAATTATTTCCAATTGAATTAATATGATCCATGGAATAACCTCATTAAAATATTCTATTATTAACTTATGTTATCCTTTCATTGTATGTGAACGAAATGTTTCTTTATTTATAGCAAATCAAAAAATAATTTTGAGAAACCTCTTGTATTTTGGAAAACCATGTGTTACAATCATAAAAATGCATAAGAAAAATGAATTTTTATGCAAGTAATACTAATAAATATAATCGTGTTGAAAGAAAAGAATTAGTTGGTGTACAGTGACGTATATCCCCAGTAATGGCTGGCAGTATTCTTTTTTTTTGCAAAAATATGGGGGTACCTGATAGATTTCAGGCAGACCCTGGTCACAAGCCGTGAACAAATGTAGCGGCAGAATGGAGGATTTGATGAAAGCGTTCTTAATTCTTGAGGATGGTAACGTCTTTACAGGCGAAAGCATCGGGGCACAGAAGGAGGTCATCAGTGAAATCGTATTTAATACCGGCATGACTGGTTACCTCGAAGTACTTACCGATCCTTCTTATGCGGGGCAAAGTGTGGTAATGACCTACCCTCTGATCGGTAATTACGGGGTTTGCTACGAGGACATGGAATCATCCAGACCCTGGGCAGATGCATTTATCGTAAGGGAATTGTCAAGAATACCGAGCAACTTCCGCAATCAGGAAAGCATCCAAAGCTTCCTGGAGAGAAACGGTGTGCCGGGTATCTCGGGGATTGATACAAGAGCCCTGGTAAAGATTCTTAGGAACAAGGGAACCATGAATGGGATGGTTACGACGGATGCGGATTATAAGCTGGAAGAGGTTCTCACAAAGATCCGGGAATATACAGTGGCTAAGGTTATTGCAAAAACAACGAGAAAAGAAATCGAAGTAAGACCCGCAGTGGGTGAGACAAAATATAAGGTGGCCCTGATGGATTATGGCTTAAAGAATAATATCGCCGGATGCCTGGCAAGGAGGGGCTGTGAGGTAACCATTTATCCTGGCTTTACGAAGGCGGAAGAGGTATTAAAAAGTAATCCTGACGGTATCATGCTGTCGAACGGCCCCGGGGATCCAAAGGAATGTGGGGAGATCATCGCACAGGTTAAAAAGCTGTTTGACAGTACGGTTCCAATTTTTGCGATCTGTCTGGGACACCAGCTCCTGGCCCTGGCAAACGGCGGGGATACACAGAAGATGAAATACGGCCACCGTGGAGCCAACCACCCGGTAAAGGACTTAAAAACAGGAAGGGTTTACATCTCCACCCAGAACCATGGATATATGGTTAAGGAGGAAAGCATCCCGCCGGAGCTGGCAGAAGTAAGCTTTATTAATGTAAATGACAGGACAGTAGAAGGCTTGCATTATCTTGGTAAGAACGTATTCTCAGTGCAGTTCCATCCGGAAGCCTGGGCGGGACCTTTGGACAGTGAATTCCTTTTTGATAATTTTATGAATATGATGGAGGTGCAAAGATAATGCCTAGAATAAAGGACATAGAAAAAGTACTGGTAATCGGTTCAGGCCCCATCGTAATCGGTCAGGCAGCAGAGTTTGACTACGCAGGAACCCAGGCCTGCCGTTCGTTGAAGGAGGAAGGTGTTACGGTAATCCTTGTTAACTCCAATCCTGCAACGATCATGACGGATAAGGAAATAGCGGACATTGTATATATTGAGCCTTTGACACCGGATTTTGTGAAACGGATCATATTAAAGGAAAAGCCGGACAGCGTGCTTCCTACCTTAGGAGGACAGGCTGCCTTAAATATTGCCATGGAGCTGGAGGAATCAGGCTTTCTGGGGGAGAATGACGTAAGATTGATCGGAACAACCTCCCTGACCATTAAGAAAGCGGAAGACCGCCTCGAATTTAAGACTACCATGGAGAAGATCGGCGAGCCCTGTGCTCCGAGTACCGTAGTAACCACAGTGGAGGATGCGGTTGCCTTTGCAGACACCATCAGTTATCCCGTGGTTGTCCGCCCGGCCTATACCCTGGGCGGCAGCGGAGGAGGTATCGCCCAGACCCAGGAGGAGCTGGAGGAGATCTGTACCGGCGGCCTCCGTCTCAGCCGTGTGGGACAATGCCTGATTGAGCGTTGTATTGCGGGCTGGAAGGAGATTGAATATGAGGTTATGCGTGACAGCGCAGGCAACTGCATCACGGTATGTAACATGGAAAATATTGATCCGGTAGGTGTACATACAGGCGACAGTATCGTAGTGGCACCCTCCCAGACACTTGGGGACAGGGAACACCAGATGCTTCGGAGCTCAGCACTGAATATCATTACAGAGTTAGGGATTACCGGAGGGTGTAATGTACAATATGCGCTGCACCCGGATACCTTTGAATATTGTGTTATTGAGGTTAACCCCCGTGTCAGCCGTTCTTCAGCCCTTGCTTCTAAAGCAACAGGGTATCCGATTGCCAAGGTTGCTGCAAAGATTGCCCTTGGATATAACCTGGATGAGATCCAGAATGCGGTTACAAAGAAGACCTATGCCAGCTTTGAGCCGACGCTGGACTACTGTGTAGTCAAGATTCCCAGATTACCCTTCGATAAGTTCATAACAGCAAAGCGTTCCCTGACCACACAGATGAAGGCGACGGGAGAGGTCATGGCAATCAGTACGAACTTTGAGGCTGCATTAATGAAGGCCCTCCGTTCCCTGGAGCAGAATGTTAACAGCCTGCGTACCGGCAATTATATTGGAATGTCCACGCAGGAGGTGGTGGAGGAATTAAATAAGGTAGATGACAGACGTATCTTCGTAATTGCTGAGGCAATCCGCAGGGGGATCACCTATGAAAGGATCCACAGCATTACACAGATCGACTTATGGTTCATAGATAAGATAGCAAGCCTGGTAGAAGTGGAGCAGGAGCTTGAAGCTAAGCCCCTGACCGTGGAACTGCTTAAAAGGGCGAAGCTGCTTGGCTACCCGGACCGCGTGATTTCCGGCCTTACAGGGAAAACAGAGGCTGAGGTTAAGGCCATGCGTAAGGAAAACGGCATTGTAGCGGCCTATAAGATGGTTGACACCTGTGCAGCGGAGTTTGATGCAGAAACACCTTATTATTATTCAACCTTTGGAAGCTATAATGAGGTGGAACAGACCACCGGCAGGAAAAAAATTATGGTGCTTGGCTCCGGCCCGATCCGTATCGGCCAGGGTATTGAGTTTGATTATTGCTCCGTACACAGCGTATGGGCATTGTCGAAGGCCGGCTGTGAGACCATTATCGTCAACAACAATCCGGAGACCGTAAGCACGGACTTTGATATTGCGGATAAGCTTTATTTTGAGCCCCTCACTCCCGAGGATGTGGAAAGTATCGTAGATATTGAGAAACCGGACGGTGCGGTAGTACAGTTCGGCGGACAGACTGCCATCAAATTAACGGAGGCACTGTTAAAGATGGGAGTTCCGATCCTTGGTACCTCAGCGGCAGACGTGGACGCAGCGGAGGACAGGGAGCTCTTTGATAAGATCCTGGAGGAGTGCGCTATCCCAAGGCCGGCAGGCAAGACCGTATTTACAACGGAGGAAGCGCTGAAGGTAGCAGGTGAGCTCGGCTATCCGGTGCTGGTCCGCCCTTCCTATGTACTTGGTGGCCAGGGTATGCAGATAGCCATCAATGACGAGGATATTATAGAATTCATGAAGATCATCAATATGACCGTACAGGAGCATCCGATCCTGGTGGATAAATATCTGATGGGCATGGAAGCTGAGGTGGACGCGGTTTGTGACGGAGAAGATATCCTGATCCCCGGTATTATGGAGCATATTGAGAGGGCAGGAATCCATTCCGGTGACAGTATCTCCGTATATCCTGCACAGAGCATCAGCGAAAAGGTAAAGGAGCAGATTGTAGACTATACCAAAAAGCTGGCAAGCTCCCTGCATGTGATCGGATTAATCAACATACAGTTTATCGTATATGAGGAGCAGGTATATGTAATCGAGGTTAATCCCCGCTCCAGCCGTACTGTACCATATATCAGCAAGGTAACAGCATTACCGATCGTTGATATTGCCACCAAGGTAATCCTCGGGGCTACCATCAGATCCCTGGGCTATACTCCTGGCTTATGGCCGGAATCACAGTATATCGCAATTAAAATGCCGGTCTTCTCCTTTGAGAAGCTGCGCGGGGCAGAGACCAGCCTTGGACCGGAGATGAAATCCACCGGTGAGTGCCTCGGCATCGCAAAGACTTACCATGAAGCCCTGTATAAAGCCTTCCTGGGCGCAGGCATTAACCTGCCTAAGCATAAGAAGATGATTATGACCGTAAATAAGGCAGACAGAGAGGAAGCAGTGGGACTTGGCAGAAGATTGGTTGCCCTTGGATACCAGATATTTGCCACCAGGGGGACTGCAGAGGCATTGAATAGCAATGGGATACCGGCTACAGTAATCAATAAGATCGAGCAGGGAAGCCCGAACATCATTGATTTAATCTTAAGCCATGAGATTGATATGGTAATTAATACGCCTACCCAGGGCAGGGATAAGACCAGGGACGGCTTCCTGATCCGCCGTACCTCCATAGAGACAGGCGTTACCTGCTTCACAGCAATTGATACGGCAGCGGCTTTACTGACCAGCATGGAAAGCGATAACAGCGATATCACCCTGATCGATGTGGCGCAGATATAAAAGAAGCATTTTATACGTGGGAAGCATAGTGATATTTGGGACAAATGCCATGGAATAGCTGCTACGTAACAGGTAGTACAGAATGAATGATATGAAGATGGAAGCTGTATTTGCTTCCTATAAGATAAGACCGGGGAGGAGCATAACAAGATGCTCCTCCCCGGTCTTATCTTAATAACAAGGTGATTAATTATCTTACGGGAAGAACTTCAAGCCAATATCCATCCGGATCGCTGATAAACTAGATCCCCATGGCCGGGTTTTCATAGCAGATGCAATTCATTTCCTTATGTTTTTTGTAAGCTGCATCGTAATCATCCGTTACGAAGGCCAGATGGAATTCGTTATCCCCAAGGTTATAGGGACGGTCCCAGTCCCTGAGCCAGGTTAATTCAAGTAAATGGTCAGAGCTGCCGTCGCCTAAATAAACAATGATAAAATCGCCGGAGTCAGGTGCGATACGTCTGGATTCCTTTAGACCGAGGGCTTCTTCATAAAACTTCATGGATTTTTCCAAATCATAAACATTAATATTATTGTGGACAAATTTAAAATTCATAAGTATAATATCCTTTCTTAGCTTATCCTAAATCTCTTTCCTGTCATTCTTATGATAGGCTGAAAACAGAAAAAAAGCAAACATAAATTAGTAATTAGTCCGGCAAAAGGCTTCTTTATACTAACACGGTAAATATGAGTATTGATGTCCATTTGGGTACAGACTGCGTTGCTGGAATAAACTTCCTTAAAACTTTTGTAAAAAAAATTTAAAAAAAATGAAACCTTTTGGATTAGTTTTTCGTCTAATCTTTTGGGTTCCATTTTTTATCCTGGTTCATATGATAGTTATCGTGCTAGTTACTGCGGACGATTTCTACGGAGCTGGATTGGGTTTTAGAGGAATCATATTGTTTCTTTAGCTCTGATAGCTTGAATGTATCCTCTAAATAACGGTTTAAGCTATTTGCAAGAGATGTGGAGGAACTGGGATCGTATTTCTCATTAAAGAATTGATCCAATCCGGCATCTAACTCATCCTGGGCAATCAGGTCTAATTCAGGATGCTCAGCAAAATAGGATTCCAATGCGGATGCATTATCAGAAGAAGTAACAATAACCGTGCAACGTGAATACTTCTGTGAACCATCGTTGTCGGTAGCATCAATGACCGCAAATAAGTAAGTAAGACCCAATTGCTTGCCGGTAACACGTCCGCCGGAGCTGACAGAGGCAATGTTGTAATTGTAGCTGGAGAACCGTGCAACCTCTACGGTATTCGTAGGCTTTAGGATTACATTTAAGAAATCTGACTTATCCAAACCAATTACAATTCTGGATCTGGTTAGCTTGACACTGAAAGCCGGAGGTCCAACGGTAACATCACAGGTTAGTGGTGAGCTTGTGGAAGAACCGGACTTAATTGTTACAGTGACCGTGGCATTGCCGATTTTGTTAGCGGTAATAACACCATCATCACTTACGGATGCAACATCCGCATCGCTTGACTTATACTTATAGGTTACTTTTGCATTTTCATTTACGTTATATACTTTTAAAGCAAAGGTTTTTCCCTTTACTATGGAAACACTTTTTAGATTCAGCCTATAATCCTCAACCTTTTCATTATTGGTAGTCGCTGCTGCCTGAACCGGCATTGTGCCCCAATTAGAAAATGGTACCAACAGGGATAGGAAAAGGAATAAGCCAAGGGATAAAAAGCATTTCCTGAAAAAATTACTTTTCATGGCATAGCCTCCAAGTTATGGAAATTCAGGAAATCCATTAACACATTTTATTTTTCTATCTATAAAATAACATTTCTTTTTGTCAGAACAATGTCATGATAGAAATAAAATAGGATTATTTTAAACAAATATTTGGGAAAAATGTACAGTAATATTATGGGAAATTTGTGCGGAACACAGGAAAAACAAGGGCTGTAGGAAATAAGGGAGATGGGACATAAAAAGCTTTTTTGTCAAAAATGTGTCATTTTTGGTTAAATATGAGTTTTTCTAATCATATCTTAATCACATCTTATGGGAAATGAAAGTTTTTCTACTTGTTTTTAAAGGAAGGCATACGATATAATAATAAGAGGAATGGCTTGCTACGCGCAAAGGATAAAAGGGAAGAGTGAAGGAGAAGTTCTAAGGCACCAAAAGACGGTGCGTAACAACTTCTGGTGTGCCATACATGGCACATTTTTCACACTGGAAGAAGGGAGATATAATAATGCAGCATATATTAATCGCTGATGACAATCGTGACATAACAGATATTTTATCGACTTATTCAAGAATGGAAGGCTTTGAACCTGTTGTAGCAGGAGACGGTGAGGAAGCAATCAGACTTTTTAACCAATTTAATCCGGAGGTAGTGTTACTGGATGTAATGATGCCTAAGGAAGACGGATATGAGGTTTGCAGAAAGATCAGGAGCAAATCGAATGTGCCGGTTATTTTGATTACCGCCAGGGGAGAGGATTTTGATAAGATCATGGGACTTGACATTGGGGCAGACGATTATATAGTCAAGCCCTTCAGCCCAAGAGAGGTCATGGCAAGGGTCAGGGCAGTCCTCAGGAGGATGACAAAGTCCTCTAAGGAGGAAGCGGTCTCAGGTAATGTCCTATCCATATCCAATCTGGAGATTAACCTGGATGAATATACATTACATATTGGGGGAAGCAAGGTATCCTTGACAAAGAAAGAGATTGAAACGATGTGGACCTTGGCTACCAATCCAAATAAGGTATTTACAAGAGATAATTTACTGGACAGCTTATGGGGCTTTGACTACTTTGGGGACAGCAGGACAGTGGATTCCCATATCAAGCGGCTGCGTTCAAAGCTGGATACAAATTCCCACCCTGCCTGGAACATTAAGACCATATGGGGTGTGGGATATAAATTCGAAGTTGAAGAAAAGTAGGGGATAAAGTGGCGAAGAAAGAGAAAACCCGTGTCTATAACCGGTTGTTCTTTAAACTTTATCTCAATTATGCAGCCATGCTTCTTATCACTGCAGTACTGATTAGTTTAATTTTTATCTGGTTATTTACAAATGTTACGACGAATAATATTCTTAAGGAACTCAGGGAACAGGCGTGGGATATTAGTGATATCACAAGAGAGACGGTCATTAATGAGAGAACAGACCGGTATATCGAATTCCTTCAGCGTTTAGAGAAAATCAATAATTGGGATATCTGGGTAATCTCGAATCCGGAGGCTAAGGTGCCCCTGGATTCTGGCATGGAATACGGTGCTACCTATGAGGATTTCGAGGGGACACCGGAGCTGTCCGGATATCTGGGCTTATTACATAGTGCCTTTGCAGGAAAGGTGAATTCGGAAAAGAAATATGACGAGCTATACGGGAAGCAGACGATTACGGTTGCCTGCCCGGTTTATAGTGATGGCAGCGAAGTAATCGGGGTTGTCCTGGTAAAGCAGCTCGTAGAGGAGCAGCGGCAGATTGTTTCCGGCAGCCTTTATGCCATTCTGTTAAGCAGTGCGGCAGCGCTTGGCATATCCTTTATCATCGTCATCCTGTTTGCTACGGGGCTGTCCATTCCCATATCCAGGATGCGTGCTACGGCCTTAGAGCTGGCAGCAGGTAATTACCATAGTAAAACAGGGATTAACCGGGATGATGAGATCGGCGATCTGGCTACCACGGTGGACATTCTTTCGGATAAGCTGTTAGAAAATGATATCGAGCGCAGGAAGCTGGATCAGATGAGGTTTGACTTCTTTGCAAACGTATCCCATGAGCTGCGTACGCCGATTACCGTCATCCGTGCCTATACGGAGACACTTGCGGACGGTGTGGTCCAGGACATGGATAAAATAGAACAATATTATAACCGTATGCTTTCGGAGTGCAAATCCATGGAGCGTTTGATTGGAGATCTGCTCACCCTATCCAAAATGCAAAATCCCGACTTTACAATAGAGAAGGAGCCGGTCAACCTGACCCAGGTCTTTGATGACATCATAAGAAGCGCCGGAGCTATCGCTGAAAAGAAAAGTATTTCCATTGAAGTGGCAGCAGAGGAGCCGCTGATGATGGTGCTTGGGGATTACGACCGTCTCAGACAGATGTTTATGGTAATTCTAGATAATGCCATTAAATTTTCGAAGGAAAACCAAACAGTCCACATAAATTTATCAAACACGGACAAAATAAGAGTGTCCATTAAGGATCAGGGAATCGGCATTGAATCCTCGGACATCAATTATATTTTTGAGAAATTCTACAAATCGAACCTGCGGCAGAATGCCAGCGGCACCGGACTGGGGCTTGCCATCGCCAGGCAGATTGCCGTAAAGCATGACGGTAATATAGAGGTGGCATCGGCTCCCGGAGAGGGGACGGAATTTATCTTTACCTTCCCCAGGCATCGCATTGAGCCGTAGCGCATTACCTGATTGACCGGCTGGCTCTTGGGACAGCATAGCCGGTGAAGTACCATGGATGCAGTTTGGGACAAGCCTATGACAGGGCAGCCCGGGATTACAAAAAGGATGGATTTTCAGGTTATTCCGAAAAATGGTTACCCCCGAAAATCGATAAAAAACTTGAAAAATAGAGGATAATAGGGTATAATAAAACTACAGAAAATTCCTGGGATGTTCGATACTCCTGTTATTTTGAACCTACATCATTTAAAAAGGGATTCCTATATTCTTAAGTAGATGTCAAGCCATCGTTTGCAGTGGAAGGCAGAAGCTTACGTGCGGTTACCCACCTAGCTTGGGCTAGGAGTCAAAATACAGGAAACGGCATATCCGGGTATTATACGAATGAGGAAAGCGGCTTATGGCCGCTTTTTTTTTGATCCAAAAGACATTATTTAACCCAAAAAATTGAGATATAAGAAAGCAGCGGGCCTTACTGTCTTTGGCGAAAATAGTCATAGCTGGACATCTGGTGCAGGCAGCTTTCCACATCGGAAGCCTGTTGAGTTACACCGTTTTCAATGTCAATAATAGCATTGGAGATGCTTGGTTTCATAGTTCTCCGTTGTACTATAAACCTATATGCTTACTCATATAATTTATCGAATTTCCAGGTGCGTTTCCATTCGTGATATTCTCCGGGCTTTACAGAAAACTGGTGATTAACCTCTGGGCAAAGCATGTGATCTACGGCCCATATATTTATATTTGACGGAGTGTAAAATTCCTCTGCATCTACAGAGGCCCTTGCCCCTTTATGGGAAAGCTTCCAGGTGAAAGGAATTTCGCGGGATATTCTGGAGGTATCAATTGCGTGGTCAGTACCTATAGAAGTATGCTCGCAAAACGTGATACCTTTACCATTACCTCTGAGATTGGAGGATTGCCCGTTGCGATCGATCAGGCGGTCATTTCCCATATCATAGATACCTGGCATATCAAGCAGGTAGTCAGAGCCGGTTGCCATACCATCAATACTGATAAAGTTGTGACAGAATTCACGCATTTCGATTTCCTTCTCACCGCTGTTCTCAACCCGAATGGTCATCGTTATTACATTATCAACAACGGTGACAGTCTTTGAGTGGCGAAGTGCGTAGCCGAGACAGGGAATGGGCTCCGTGATAAAGGTTACGCTGTTTTCCTCCTGCAGGACATGAACGGGATAAAATAGGACATCTTTGTAAGATTTATGAAAGATATATTTTTCCTCGCTTTCTTTTCTGATCAAACCAACTCCAAATTTGGGGAAATAATCACCGACTTTTGCTTCCTTGCTTACATCAAAGCGGTATTCATTGCATAAACCCCGTCCCCCGGAGCAGGGATGATTTAGATTCTGAGGCTCTGATGCGCAGAAGCGAACAGTACTATCCAAGATAATTTCTGTTATATAGCCGGAACGGTCAAAGCGGTATTTGTTGTTTGGCGCCTCCCCGGGTGAAGCCAGTTCTACCCTTAATCTGTTGGAACATAAAGTAATCATAATATAAACCTCCTTCATGAATAAAAAATAGTATTATGGAACAATATATATCTTCATATTTTTCGGTTCGGCTATTTCAGCCGATTTACCTGCATATTTTAATAAGCCGTCAGTATGAATGAAAAAAGCACAGATTGAATTAGAATCCTTATTTGCTACAAATAGAAATTGCCTGTCAGGTGATATGCACAAACCATAAGGATTTTTGCCTCTGCAGTCGATATGCTGTATGACTTCCGGGAATCCGTAATCCCCCAGCTTAAAAACGACGATCTGGTTGATCCCTCTGATTGCCACATACAGATACCTGCCGTCCGGGTGTATCAAAATATCTGAGGCAGCAGGCGTGGCGGCATCTTTAGAGAGCTTTACTCCAGCCAACAAAGGTGCACAATACATCTGGCTAAGCATACCGGTTGCAGCCTCATAGTGAAGGCATAGAAGATCCGGCCTCCGTTCGTTTGTGATGTAAAAAACAGGCAGAAAAGGGTGATATATGCCGTACCGGGGGGCGTAGCCTTCGGGAACAGATAACTCCGACAGATAAATTAATCTGCCTTTTTTACGATCGATATGGTAGGAGTATATTTTGTCGGTTCCCTTATCACAGACAAGATAAAGCTCACCGGTGGGATCTGCCATGACACAGTGGAGATGGGACGCAGTGGAGGAACTATTTGAGCGGTTATTATTACGGGAAGGAACGGAAATGTCGCATGCCTCACCCAGGCGGCCATCCTCCTCCACACGGAATAAGACCAATGATGCATCATCAAATAATATATGTGTTTTATAACCGTGCATATCATCCTGCGAGATTCTGGTAACAAAATTATCAGTTCCATGATGGGCTACGAGGACGTATTGTCCTGATTTATCAAGAAATAGATAAGAAGGCAATGTACCAAGAGAAGCTTTTTCATTCTTAAGGGATAAAGTGCCAGTATCTTGATCAATGGACAGAGCTATGACATATCCACCGCCCCCGGTCTGGTTTTTTAGATGTATGGTTTCATCTGTTACATAAACAATTCCATGCTTCTGATCTAAAAACTGCTGACCGACATTGACATTCGTCAGATAATCCCCTGCATGTTCCAAAATTAAATTATTTAGCAGATATTTAAAAATACTATACTTTTTATTGGCAGACTTAATTCCGCCGCATCCGACAAGCATGTAGACCATAGGAGGCATCCTCACTTTGAAATAGCATAATAAATTCAGGGGGGTATTGACC
The DNA here is from genome assembly GCA_029974875.1 of Mobilitalea sp. The sequence goes on along the minus strand of JARKQP010000695.1, from coordinate 7,427 downwards.
AGTTAAAAGAGCTACTGTAAAACCCCATGGTTTATAGTAGCTCTTTTAACTTCATATAGAAATAGATAAGATTAAGCATGATGAACGACAGTTGCGAAAAACCAAAGGAACGTTCATGTTTCATAATATTATTCATTATTTCTCCGAATTCTTCCGATATTGGCCTGGGGTGACTCCGGTATACTTTTTGAATACACGGATATAATTCTGTACGGAATTATATCCAAATTGCAGGGCAATATCATTAATACTATCTGTGCCTGTGGTTAAAACGGGGATACTCTTTTCTATCCGGTAATGGTTTAAGTAATCGTTGAAATTAGTTCCTAAGTTATCTTTAAAAAGCTTACTGAGATAACTTGGATTCATATCAATCTCCTCCGCAATAAGATTCAGGGATAGATTACTGTTACTGTAATGCTTTGCAATATATTCCTGGGCTTTCAGAATATAATGATTCTGTTGCTTCTTTATGCTTTTTGAAAGCTCGTTAATAAGCTTGAGGCAAACATCCTTTACCTTTTCGGTGAATGCGGAGATGTCCGTGTCGTTGAATTGCATATCATTGAGCAACAGCAGGTCATTCGGTATGGAGGATAAATTAATGTAATTCATAGAGGTGATTTTATTTGTAAAGGCGGCGAGAAAAGCTTTGTTATTTTCCAGCTGTAAAGTAGTATTTGTTTCATTTTCATTGATTTCATTTATGATCCTGTCGGACAGAACCCTGGCACTTTTTATGTCATTATAAAGAACAAAATCCAAAACCTGTTGCGCCCGTTGCTCCATATTCAGATTGCCGACATAAGTATCCTCCTGACCGGGATGATCTGCCGGGATAGCTTCCTTTGGATTGGATAGGGCTTTCATAGCTTCGCTGTATGAGAAGCCCACATCAAGGATGGAATAATAAGGATTACCGATCCGGAATTGAAGAGGCAGATCATATTTTTGGGTTAGTTTATCTATTTCAGGCTCAAGGTGTGTTTTAAGTCCTTTTATGATCTCAAACAGGGAATTACTTTTATCAAAGGATAGGATGACGGCAAAGGTCATACCATCAATTACAAGGATATGGGAGCAGGAATTGTTATTTGCATTAAAGGTTTCCATTATACTGTATAACTCGGATAGAATTATCTGCCGCTGATGCTCCAGGATAGAAAAGTCGCCTTTGCACTGTAATATGCTTACAATATAAAAGGAATTAATCTGGAAGGGGCTCTGTGTTTGCTTTAGGATATCCGAGGCGATCTCCAGGTTTTTCTGTTCTCCGGATAGAAGATCAAGGAAGAATCTTGACATGATATCATGAGAAACATTTTTAATTACGGTATTTAATTCGGATTGACGTCCTGTTATTTGTGAAAAGGCATAATTTAAATAATCAAATTCATTTTTGGGCGATATATTGGTCATCGAAGAATTACGGTCGGATTCTACTGTATTTAATAGTTTCTGGACCGGCCTGTATAAATCAAAAGCAATAAATAGGGAAATAATAAAGGATATCACAAGTATAATCAATATAATAGGCAAAAGAATAAAAATAATGGATTGAAGGGTGGGCATAAGGATGCTTTCGTCCACTGTGTAAAGAAACTGCCATCCGAGAGTGTTTGAGGTGGCGTGCAATATTACGGAATGATCAAGCTGCAGGTATTCCTTTTCTTCGGATCGAAATAAATTTAATGTATTTTCCACGCTCTCGTTCGGATAGTCAATTCTTTGGACAAATATGGGATTATCATTGGCATCATATACCCAAATATGGGTGCCATTATTTCGTTCTGTGGTCAATCTTTTATATAACTCATTGGTGTCTACAGTATAAAATAATGTCCCAAGCTTTTTTGCGCCATACAGGGGAAAATCCCTGGCTAAAACCAGGTCGCCGTCGTAAAAGAAAATAGACGTTATTTTTCCGGCATCTTCGTAGGAAGAACTGCTGATGGTATTGCTCTCATAAGCAGTGATCAATGAACTGTCCGGATATTCTCCCAAGCTATAGGAATGATATGTGGAGGTATAGATACAATTTTGACGCGGAATGTATAGGAAAGCCGAATCAATTAAAGGGTTATATTTATCAGTCAGAGCCAGGTCGGTTGTTACAAGGTTTTTGTTACTGTCCTTATATTTAGAAGAAAGAGTTGTGGATAAAATACTTTTCGTATAGGTAAGCTGCGTCATGGATTGATGCATTTGATTAATGAGGTAATTCGTATTTTCTGCAACCATATTTATATAGGACTGGTTATTCTGTATCGCATACTGAAGTGTGTTTTTTATCATAAAATTGGCGAGAAGCCCTGAAAAAACAAAACACATGATGAAGCAAAGCAAAATCATGGTTAATAAAGTTGATACAAATTTACTTTTCCATTTAAATTGCTGAATTTGTTTTAGCAAAACCTTGTACATTCTGCATTCTCCTTGAAATGGGTGTTGTGTATATGAGGCAGTTATATTATAGTTGATAATAATTTGTTTTACAACAAAAATTTGCATATTTTGTACTAATATAAACCTGTGAATGAACAAAAATTGTGTTAATTAACAAATATTTATTTATTTGTTCAGGAGAGATCATGTGGATATTGATGAGAAACTAAATCGTAATAATATATTTTTTGTAATTATCGTTAATTTGATGAAGATTCCAAATAGCAGCGAAGTGAGGAAATGATTCAAAAAAGGACAAGAATTAAACAATGTACAAATATAAACGGATAAAGAGATGAAATATGAAAACAAATTAGATAATTTAAATAAAAACAAAATACTAATTGATAAATATTGTACTAATTAACCAAAATTATGTTAATCCACAATTTATGTATATGTTGCTATAATTGTGAAATTGACCAAATCCGCAAGCTGTATTAACGTTAAATTGCGGTCTGCAGAAACAAATGTTTTGTTGGCCTGCAAAAAAACTATATTTTAGAAAAGGGGAAAAAAGAAATGAAAAAAAGCTATTTAAAAAGAAGTTTTATCTTACTAATGTGTTGCATGATGGTATTCTCGCTTGTTGCCTGTTCCTCAGGAACTTCAAAGACATCTGTTGACAACAATCCGGGTAATTCTGCGTCAGATAATCCGGATAAGGATACGTCGACAAAGACTCCGGATTCGGATTCGAACACTGCAGAAAAAGTAGTCGTTAACATTTCTAACAATCAGCCATTAACGACATTGGATCGTTTTAACCAAATGGGCAGTGAAAATTATATTCTTGGGATGCTCTGGGGCGATATGCTTGTGTCTACGGATCATAACGGAACCTATGAGCCCTGGGTTGCAGAGGAGGTAAGCACTTCGGAGGATGCACTCAGTGCAACAATTACTATTAAGAAGGGGATTAATTTTCATAACGGACAGGAGCTTACCTCAAAAGATGTTAAGAGAACCTTTGACCGTATTCTGGAAGATACGTCCCTTGTTAATTATGCTAAATGGGGAAAGTATCTGGGGACCGTGGATGCTCCTGATGATCATACTGTAATTTTGCATTTTACACAGCCTATGCCTGCATTTTATTCCGAGCTGTCCTTGCTTCCGCTCATTAATGCGGATGCATATGATCAGGATCCCAAGAACTTTTTCAGTGCTCCGGTAGGAACGGGACCCTATAAGGTTGCCAGCTTTGATCCCATTAGTAATGAAGTGACCTTGGAGCGTAATGATGACTGGTGGGCATGGACTGAGGAGAATAAATCAAACGTGGATCAAATCCACTATAGATATGTAGCTGAGGATACCACCCGTGTGTCCAGCTTAAGAGCCGGCGAACTTGATATCTGCGAAAGTGTTCCTTCTGATAACATAGATTTGTTAAGGGGAGAAGGCTTTAATGTGAATAACTTTGATTCCTTTACATTCATATTTCTTGGTTTAGGAAGCAGTGAAGGCAAAGTATTCAATGATATTAATCTGAGACAAGCACTTTCCTTAAGTATCGACCGTCAATTGATTGTTGACAGCATTCTGGGGGGAGGAAAAGTTGCTTCCTGGCCAAGTCCGGAAGGGCATGTAACCTTTGAAAATCAGGGATACGAATATGATGTTGACCGTGCAAAGGAGCTTTTGGCGTCATCTTCTTACAAGGGCGAAGAATTAAAGATGATTGTTAATATTGCCGAGACTTTACGCGGTGCTGAAGTTGCCCAGGCTATTCAGTCCATGGCTTCAGAGGCCGGATTTAATATTACAATCGAGACGATGGAAGCTGCTACATATAATGAACGCAGAGCGGCGGGCAACTACGATATCAGTTTATGTGTTAATGCCATGACAAATGGTGAATTCTATATTTCATCTATTGAGGTGAATGGAATTGACCGGTTTGCTACCGGATATGATAATCCCCAGATGAAAGCACTTGCAGAAAAAGGGATGACTCTCGTCGATATGCAGGAGCGTGTCGAAAATGCGAAAGCAATCTACCAGATCGTTATGGATAATTTTGCACCTAATATTTACTTGTATCGAATACCCGGATGCATCGTAACCTCCAGCAGTCTTGAAAATGTTACCGTATATGGTGACAATCTGTTGGATTTAAGATATATGAAGAAAAATTAGAGAGCAAAATAACTGTCAGTATAATCTTTATTTTGGAATGGCTGGAGGATGCGGGGGTATCTGGCAGCATCCTCCCGGCCAGAAAGGAGTTTTTGTGTTAAGAAAAATTTTAAGCAGAATTATTTCTACGATTATTGTGCTGATTGGGGTCAGTATAATGTCCTTCCTGCTTGTTAGGCTTGGAGGAGGTGACCCTGCCAGACTGGTTCTTCCTGATACGGCAACGGATCAGGATATAGAAGAGCAGAGAGTCAGAATGGGATTGGACCAGCCATACATAGTACAATATGGCACTTATATCAAGGGTGTTCTCACCGGAGACTTGGGGTATTCTTACCATTTTAAGATGCCTATATCAAAATTGATTGCCGGCCGTCTTCCTTACACTGCAAAGCTTACCATGGTGGCGCTGTGTTTCTCGCTTTTATTATCAATTCCATTGGGAGTAATTGCCGGAGTGAAAAAAGGTTCCGGAATCGATATATTTGCAATCTTTTGGGCGTTATTAGGACAATCTTTATCTCCTGTGTGGCTGGGCCTTCTGCTAATCATGCTCTTTGGTGTTACACTGCACTGGCTTCCCACACAAGGCTCCGGCGGAATTAAATATATGGTTATGCCGGCCCTTTGCTTGGCTTTTCAATTTTCATCACTGGCGACACGAATGATGAGATCCGGTATGGTAGACGTATTGCAGGAGGATTACATAACAGCAACAAGAGCGCGGGGTATCAGTAAATTTAAGGTAAATACTTTGTATGCTTTTAAGAATGCGTTACTTCCGGTAGTTACTGTTGTCGGCAGCCAGATTGGCATGATGCTGTGCGGCTCCATGGTAATTGAATCTATTTTTGGCTGGCCGGGAATGGGACAGCTGACGATTACCGCAATTAAGGCGCGTGATTTTCAGCTGGTGCAGTCTTCCTTACTGATGTCCGCCTTTATCTTTACCGTATGCAATCTGCTTGTTGACATATTATATACGTTTATTGATAAACGTGTAACCTTTAACTAAAGGAAAGAGGTGCAAAATGAATAGAAAAAATTTTCTTAGGAAAATACGCAAAAATCGTATGTTTATATTAGGCGGAACGGGCGTATTGGTTATTTTGCTGCTTTGCTTCTTCTCCCCGCTCTATGTGCAGTTTGATTCCACAGCGGCAGATCTGGCTTCCCGTCTTCAAAAGCCGGAGGGCTTAATAAATGGAATAAAAGGCCATGTATTTGGGACGGATCCGTTGGGAAGAGATGTCCTGACCAGAGTATTGGTCGGTGGCCGGGCTTCACTCTTTATCTCGTTCTCTGTCGTTATTTTCAGTACTGTTGCAGGAGTTGTTCTTGGAATGGTTTCAGGGTTTTATGGCGGTCTTGCGGATAAATTCATCATGCGCTTTTGTGATATTATGATGGCTACTCCCTCCCTTCTGCTTGCAACCTGTGTTGTAGCGGTATTGGGCAGCAGTTATACGAACCTGATTATCGTACTTGTCATGACCAACTGGTTGATGATTGCCAGAGTGGTACGGGGTGTTGTTCTTACGGTAAGAAATTCTGATTATGTCAATGCCGCAAGGCTGTTAGGCGCCAGCAATGCCAGAATTATGGCTCGTGAGGTATTGCCGAATGTACTGACCCCGGTAATTATATCGGCCACGCAGAATCTGGGCACTGTAATCCTGATTGAGGCAAGTATGAGCTATATGGGAATGGGAGTGCCTTTACCTACTCCTGCTTGGGGCACTATGCTATCGGATGGACGGGAATATATCGGCACTGCTCCATGGATTGTAGTTGTTCCCGGTATTGCGTTAATGCTTACCGTGCTATCCTTTAATTTCCTTGGCGACGGCATCCGGGATATTCTGGATCCGAAGAATAAGGACTAATCGGGGTGGCTTATGATTGATAAAAGAAAGCGAGAATAAATATGGAAGAATTGTTGAAAATTACTGACCTGTATGTACAATATCGTTCTGGTGGCGCTATCGCCGATGCAGTTAACGGATTAAATCTCAGCATTAATAAGGGAGAAGCAGTAGGACTGGTGGGAGAAAGCGGTGCTGGAAAAACAACAACAGCCCTTTCCATATTAAATTTACTTCCGGAACGGGTTGGCTTTATTACCAAAGGAGACATCCAACTGAATGGAGAATCCCTGATAAAAATGAAGGATAAAAAATTGCAGGCAATCAGAGGGAAAAAAATAGCTATGGTTTTTCAAAATCCTCTAAGTTCCTTAAATCCTGTGTTCACAGTAGGCCATCAAATTGAAATGGTTTTACTGAAACATAAAAAAATGAGTAAGAAGCAGGCAAATGAAGAAGCTTCCAAGCTGATTGAGCTGGTTGGTATCCCTGCTTACAGGTTAAAGGATTATCCGCACCAGTTTTCGGGAGGCATGCGGCAAAGAGTTGGGATTGCGGCAGCATTGGCATGTTCACCGGAATTACTGATCTGTGATGAGCCCACCACAGCACTTGATGTTACGATACAGGCACAAATTTTAGAGCTGATGAAAAATCTTCAGAAGGAATACTCCACATCACTTTTGATGATCACTCACAATTTGGGCGTTATCTCCGAACTCTGTCAGAAGGTTGCAATCATGTATGGAGGAGAGATTGTCGAATACGGAACAGTACAGGAGGTATTTAAAAAACCGCAGCATTGGTATACGGTGGGTCTTCTTAATGCCATTCCGAAGCTGGAGGGATCCCGGGAACGGCTGACTTCAATCCCTGGAAATGTTGTAAATGCACAGATGCTGCCCCAAGGATGCAAATTTAACCCACGCTGCTCCTATTGTAAAGAGAAGTGCAGGGAGCAGCAGCCTCCTATGG